>NZ_NGJZ01000002.1:0-324699 GCF_003987595.1 Vagococcus entomophilus
GACTTGCATGTATTAGGCACGCCGCCAGCGTTCGTCCTGAGCCAGGATCAAACTCTCATTAAAAGTTATGATAATGTCTTGCGACATTTAGCTCATTGTTGTTTGCTAGCGAATTGACTTCACTAAAATTAAAAATGTTTGTTGTTTTTACAAGATGTAAAAACGCCCTACACATTTGGTTTGTCTTACTTTGTTCAGTTTTCAAAGGTCTACTTCGTTGCGTTTTAGCAACTCATATATCATAACAAGAAGTGAAATGTTTGTCAACCTCTTTTTTGATTTTTTTTTAAATCTTTTTGAATGAAATCAGTCGTTTGCACGAGTTGTTTCTTTCAACTTTAGTAGAATAACATAACAAGAATGTTCTTGTCAACACTTTTCTAAAAAAGTTTTTTTCGTTGATTTAAAAAGGTTTAGCTGTCTTAGCGACATGTATTAATATACCAAGAGAAAGCCATTTCGTCAACATAATTTTACATTTTTTTTGATTTTATTTTTATCTGAAATAAAACTGTTAAAAAAGCCATATCATTCGTTTTTAAAGGAATAATATGACTCTTTTTACTATTTTAACTAATTATATTTCGTTATTTATTATAAGACAGCAGTTTAAACTCAGAGTTAGGGCCCTCACATTGTAAAATACTAATAGAAGTATTGTCTAAAATTCCTTTTTTTCTGATGTCTTGAAGCGGAACTCCAACTAAAGTTTGTATGACACTTGTTAGATATGCTCCATGCGATACGACTAATATATTTTTTGCATTTGGATTCTCTTTCACAATTGTCTCAACTGTTTGCTTTCCTCTTTTAATCACATCTCGGTAACTTTCCCCCGAAAAACTACTTGGATCATACTTATCAGGATACTTTCTTAAGTTCTCAATTTCAGAACTGTCTGAAACGGAAGCTAATGTCTTGCCTTCCCAGTCACCAAAGCCCATTTCTTTTAGTCCATCTAATGGCTTTAACTTGCCGCCATATTGGTTTTTTTCCATAATATACGCGGTGGTATCTAACGTTCTTTTTAAAGGGCTGCTATAGATGCAGTCAAATTTTACGTTGGAAAGTCTTTCTCCAACTTTTTTAGCCCCTTCTATTCCTTCTTGTGTCAGAGGAGAATCTACAGTATTTCCTTGAAGCTTTCTTTCTATGTTGTACTGTGTTTGACCATGTCTAATAAAATAAAGTTTCAATATGCTCTTCCTTTCTTCTATAGTATTCATTATGACAAATTACATGAAAATTTCAACGCTTTCTAGCGTATTTTATAAATTTCAATTAACTTCCTTTCTATTTATTTATCCTTTCTCCTTATTTTTGTTACAATATAATGAATAATGAAATTTGATCAAATCATGGAGGAAAATTAAATGAAAATACTTGTTGTAGACGATGATAAAGAAATTGTGGAATTGCTGACTATTTATATTCACAATGAAGGCTATGATGTTGTCCAAGCTTACGATGGAAAAGAAGCAATCACAAAAATTATGACCACACCAGATATTGATCTAATGATTTTGGATATTATGATGCCTAATATGGATGGCATGCAAGTTGTAAAACAGTTACGAAAAGAATCACAAATTCCAATTATTATGCTGACTGCAAAAATTTCTGATATGGATAAGATCCAAGGGTTGATTGCTGGAGCAGACGATTATGTGACAAAGCCCTTCAATCCTCTTGAGGTCATGGCTCGGGTAAAATCTTTAATGAGACGTAGTAATTTTCAAGTTGCAGCAAATGAACCAGATAGCTTAGAGATTGGGCCTTTGATTATCCGGAAAGATTCGCATGAAGTTCAAACTGACACCGGAAAAGAAATTCAATTAACTGCACTTGAATTTGGTATTTTATACTTACTTGCAAGTCACCCTAACCGCGTTTTTAGCGCAGACGAAATTTTTGAACGCGTCTGGCAACAAGAAAGTTTGGTTTCTGCCAAAACCGTAATGGTCCATGTGAGCCATTTACGTGATAAAATTGAAGAAGCGACTGGTGGACAGAAAGTGATTCAAACAGTTTGGGGAGTCGGATATAAAATTGAAGCACACTAGACATATTCCAGAAAAAAATACACGCATTGTTCTTACCTCTAAAGAAAAGAGTGAGTTGATTGTCGAAGGTTTTATCACCATCATTCTATTGTTACTATTAAATATTGCCATTATTGTCATTTTAGGCCAAGTGATCAGTTATCATCAATCCTTGGGTGAAATGATTTATCGTATTAAAATGATCATGACACAAACTTTTAACAATCGTGCTTTTGCCTCTTGGTCTACTCCATCATTTCTCATTTTGGGGATTATTGATACCATTATCCTATACTGGCGACTAATTCGCAGATACAACCAAATGCAGCTTCGCCATATTATCAGTGAACTGCATTACATCGCAAGTGGTCACTATGATCACCGCATTCCGTTTGAAATCAATGGGGATGTGGGTCGTGTGATTGATAGTATTAACGGTTTAGTAGATAGTACAGTGGATGCTATTGAGGAAGAACGAAAAATTGAGAAGTCAAAAGACGAACTGATTACAAATGTCAGCCATGATATTCGTACGCCACTGACTTCTATTATTGGATATTTGGGATTGATTGAAGAAAGACAATTTCATTCTAATGAAGAGTTGCTTCACTACACGCACACTGCTTACTTAAAAGCAAAACAGATGAAAGTATTAGTAGATGATTTATTTGAATATACCAAAGTACGGCAACCTAGCACTCCGCTCAATTCGATTACCTTTGATATGGAACAACTGATTGAACAAATTGCAGTGGACTTTGAGTTAGCAGCTAGTAAAAAGAATATCAAAATTGAAGTCCTCGTCTCGCCCAGTCCTTTTATGATGGAAGGAGACTCTGAGAAGTTGGTTCGCGTTTTTGATAACCTTATCTCCAATGCAATCAAATACGGCAAGGGTGGAAAAAAAATTGTGATTTCTGCTGAAAAAATTGGAAGTGAAGCACTCATTATTGTGAAAAATGATGGGCCTTCTATTCCCAAAAAATCTCTAGATCAACTGTTTGATCGTTTTTATCGTGTAGAGGAATCTCGCTCACAAGAAACGGGTGGAACTGGCTTAGGACTGGCAATTGCTCAAAGTATCGTGACCTTGCACGGAGGCTATATTTACGCTAATTCAGACAAGGAATGGACCTCATTTGTTTTCCATTTACCTCTCAAAACCAAAAACTATCAAAAAGACTAAAAAGAATGCGAGCAATCTATTGCATCGCATCTTTTTATTCGTTAAACTGAACGTGATGATTCTAAAAAAGGGAGACTTATCTTATAATGAAGAAACCAAAGATTTTTGCACTTTTTTTTGTCTTAATTTTACTTTTTAATACCCTACTTTTTCCATTTGGTTCAAAAGCTTTAGCTGCCGAGAATTTTCAAGTTGCTGCCAAAGCTGCTGTTTCAGTGGATGCTACTACTGGGAAAGTTTTATTTGATCAAAATGCCGACGAAGTACTACCTATTGCTTCAATGACAAAAATGTTGACGCTTTATCTCGTATTAGAAGCAGTCAAAGAAAAAAAACTTTCCTGGAATGACACGGTACCAATTGAAGATTACTTATACGAGTTAAGCACAGATACAGCTCTTTCAAATGTTCCTCTAGTAAAAGGAACAAACTATACTGTTAAAGAATTATTTGATGCCTCCGCGATTTATTCTGCCAATGCTGCTGCAATCGCACTAGCGACAAAAGTTTCTGGTAGTGAGAGTGGATTCGTAGATTTGATGCGTAAAAAATTACTCTCCTGGGGTGTCAAAGATCCACATATTATCTCTGCTTCTGGTCTAAACAATGAAGATCTAGGTACTCATATCTATCCTGGGAGCGCTGCAAATGACGAAAATAAATTATCTGCCAAATCTGTCGCATTGATTGCCCAACACTTAATCACCGACTACCCTGAAATTTTAGAAGTAACAAAAACCACTAGTAAAGTCTTTGCAGCAGGTACACCTAGCCAAACAGAGATGACGACTTGGGACTGGATGCTGCCTGGTGGTCAGTATTACAAAGAAGGGGTTGATGGGTTAAAAACTGGGACTACTGACTTAGCTGGAGAATGTTTTGCTGGGACAATCACCAAAAATAACTGGCGAATTATTACAGTAGTGATGAATGCAACTAATGCCCAAACGGATGCTGGTGCTAGATTTGTAGAAACTGGAAAACTGATGGACTATACGTATGACAACTGGGAGAAAAAAATACTATATAAAAAAGGAAGTACATTGCCAACAGACAAAAAAGTTACGGTAAATAAAGGAAAAAATACTTCCGTTCCACTTGTTCTAAAGGAAGATGTCACACTTTTTACTCGCAAAGGGATGGACATAAAAAATGTCAAGAGCCAGTTCAAAGAAACAACTAAGGAACTGACTGCCCCACTTGGAAAAAACACAGTGGTTAAAACCGGAACGATCCAACTAAAAGAAGATACATTAGGCTATATTGGTACTCAAAAGGCACCAACTTACACACTTGTTACGAAACAAAAAGTCGAAAAAGCCAACTTTTTCGTGTTGCTAGGCCGTTCAATCAAAAGCTTTTTTTCAAAATAACATTTGACAGTACACTAAAAATTTTGTATGCTAACAGTAATTTAACAGTTGTATTCTTAGGGAATAGTAGCGATTGTGTTTTTTCCAGAGAGTTAGCGGTCTGGTGCAAGCTAACAAAAGCATCCGTGAATCCACCCATTCAAATAAGTAGCAGGCAAACGCTTTTGCGGTAAGTCTTCTCGGTATTCTACCGTTATCAAAATCAAGTGCAACATTTTTATGTTGAATTTGGGTGGCACCGCGAGTCCATTTCTAAATGAACCAAACCTCTTCGTCCCAACTGAGCTTTTGCTCTAGGGATAAGGGGTTTTTTATTATACAAAGGAGGAACTATCATGTTAGATGTAAAAATGATTCGACAAAATTTTGATACTGTAAAAGAAAAACTATTGACACGTGGTGTAAAAGAAGAGATTTTAAATACGTTTGTCTCTTTAGATGAGCAACGCCGTACATTGCTGGTCGAAGTTGAAAGTCTAAAAAAACACCGTAACGATGTTTCAAGTGAAATTGCTCAATTAAAAAAAGCCAAAGAACCAGCTGAGGACAAAATTAACGAAATGAAGCTTGTTGGCGCAAAGATTAAAGAGTTAGATGCTCAACTAGTAGAAATTGAGGAAGAAATCACACAAATTTCTTATACGCTACCCAACTTACCCAATGAAGCGGTACCTGTTGGAAAAGATGAAGAAGAAAACGTAGAAGTAAGACGCTGGTCTACACCTAAAGACTTTCATTTTACGCCAAAACCGCACTGGGAGGTTGCTGAAAATCTAGGGATTTTAGATTTCGAACGTGGCTCAAAAGTAACAGGTAGTCGTTTTGTATTTTATAAGGGACTAGGTGCCCGACTAGAACGAGCCGTTTACAATTTAATGCTAGATACACACATCTATGAACACGGTTATACCGAAATGATGACGCCTTATATCGTAAACGATGATTCAATGTTTGGTACGGGACAATTCCCTAAATTTAAGGAAGATGTTTTCCAACTTGAAAACACAAATCTAACATTAATTCCAACTGCAGAAGTACCACTTACTAACTATTACCGCGATGAAATTCTTAAAAACCAGGATTTACCTATTTATTTCACGGCACTTAGCCCCGCTTTTCGTTCAGAAGCAGGAAGTGCAGGTCGTGACACTCGTGGCCTAATTCGTTTGCATCAATTCAACAAAGTGGAGATGGTGAAATTTACAGACGAGCAAACTTCCTACGATGAACTTGAAAAAATGGTGACAAATGCTGAGGATATCTTGCAAAAGCTAAACTTACCCTACCGAGTAATCACCTTATGTACGGGAGACATGGGCTTTTCTGCTGCTAAAACCTATGATTTAGAGGTCTGGATTCCAGCACAAGAGACGTTCCGTGAGATTAGCTCTTGTTCAAACTGCGAAGATTTCCAAGCTCGCCGTGCCAAAATTCGATACCGTGATGCAGAAGACAAAATTCATTATGCACACACACTAAATGGATCTGGTCTTGCTGTGGGTCGAACAGTTGCTGCTATTTTGGAAAACTACCAAAATGAAGATGGTAGTGTCACAATCCCTGAAGCTTTAGTCCCTTACATGGGTGGCACAACCGTTATCCGCTAATTTAACTAAAAAAGGTTGGATCAAAACGAAACGTTCGTTTTGATCCAACCTCTTTTTTTAGTTTTAAGATTCAAAAGAATAATTAGGTGCTTCTTTGGTAATTTGTACATCGTGCGGATGAGATTCACGTAATCCCGCTCCACTCATTTGGACAAATTGTGCTTCTTCTCTTAATTGTTTTAAGTTTCCAGCTCCTACGTAGCCCATGCCCGCTTTTAAGCCACCAACCAATTGGAATAAAATATCCGCTGCACTTCCTTTGTATGCAACACGACCTTCAATTCCTTCTGGGACCAATTTGTTGGCCTCGTTAACACCACTTTGGAAGTAACGATCACTTGATCCTTTTTCCATCGCACCTAAAGAGCCCATACCTCGATACGTTTTGAAACGACGTCCTTGGAATATTTCAAATTCACCAGGAGATTCATCCGTTCCAGCAAGCATGCTTCCTAACATTACTGCATGCCCACCCGCAGCAAGAGCTTTTACAACATCGCCAGAATACTTAATCCCGCCATCGGCAATGATTGGTTTGCCGAATTCACGTGCTACAGAAGCTGCATCATAGATTGCTGTAAGCTGCGGCACTCCAACTCCTGCCACCACACGAGTCGTACAAATAGAACCAGGACCAATCCCAACTTTTACAACATCTACCCCAACTTCAAATAAAGCGCGTGCACCCTCGGCTGTGGCAATATTTCCAGCGATTAAAGTAGCTTTAGGAAACGTCTTACGGATTTCTTTAATTTTACGAATCACACCCGCACTATGTCCATGTGCAGTATCTATGATAATTGCATCGGCACCGGCATCTAACAATGCTTCTGAGCGTTCAAAAGTGTCACTCGTTACACCTACGGCAGCTGCAACTAATAATCGCCCATGTTCGTCTTTTGCTGCATTAGGGAATTCAATTACCTTTTCAATATCCTTGATAGTGATCAGCCCGCTTAATTTACCAGCTTCATCTACAATTGGTAATTTTTCAATTTTATGTTTTTGTAAGATTTTTTCTGCATCTTTTAAAGAGGTTCCCACGGGTGCAGTGACCAATTTTTCTTTGGTCATCACCTCTTTAATCGGAACTTGATAGTCGGTTACAAAACGCAAATCACGATTTGTTAAAATCCCCACTAACTGACGATTTTCTAGAGTTTCGACAACGGGTACACCACTAATACGATATTTGGACATCAATTGTTCCGCATCTGCCACTAGATGTGTGGGAGTTAGGAAGAACGGATCAATGATAACGCCACTCTCTGAGCGTTTTACTTTTCTTACCTCGTCTGCTTGTTGTGCAATACTCATATTTTTATGTATAACACCTAATCCACCTTGACGGGCCATTGAAATCGCCATTTTGCTATCTGTTACCGTATCCATACTTGCACTGATAAAAGGAATATTCAATTTGATATTTTGGGCAAGTTGAACACCCATTTCTACTTCATTTGGTAGTACGTGACTTTCTGCTGGAATCAGCAATACATCATCAAACGTAAATCCTTTTTTTGCAAATTTTGTTTCCCAATTGGACATTGTCGACAACCTCTCCTCTTATTTATTTTTAATTACAAAAATAACAAACAAACCACAATTAGTCAATCATCTCGTCATCAAAAAACCATTTTTCACATTAAAATTTCATTTTCACGCACTTTATATTTTCGAAAAGAGCATGAGAGATCACTCGAAAGTGATCTTTCATGCTCTTACTATTCGAATAAACGAGGGGGGGCAGAAGTAACTCCCTTAAAAATACACTAACCTTCACAAAAATTTGATCGAATTTTTTCCTGAATTTCTTTTTATTCTTCAGAGTCAAAACTTCTGTCCCATCTCTTTCTTTTTCACCACTTATTAGTTTGGACGCAAGATGGTTCCTTGAATGCCAAATCGTTTTTTCAACAAATAGCGTACGCCAAATGTTACTCCAGCAAGAATCAAGTTTACAACTGGATCTAACTGAGGATTGATTGACGCTGGGATAAATGCTGCAAAAGAAAATACCGCAAACCACGCAAGTAAAATCAGCATCATAATGGCTGTTGACTTGATTAAGCCGGGACGTTTTTCTTTCGGTATATTTTCTCTAGCATATCTATAGACATATTTATCCATGATATAGAAAACATAGCCTCCAGAAAACGCCGCTAAAATCATCGTAATCAGTCCAAATGAACTGACAGATTGGCTGGTTTTAGAGATGAGATTGATTACGCCTCCCATGCCAGCTAAAAAGACCAATAAAAGTAAGGAATTATCAAGCCAAATTTCCCACAGCTTGTTTGCTTTCACAGGAGCTGGTCGATTCGCTAATTTTGACACATATTCCGAAGGTGTACCAAACAATTGGCGTGCCGTTGTTCCCTTTTTTTGCTCTTTCACAAGCACAGATACAACCTCATAAACCGTTGCCTTGATGGTCGTTTCATTTAGAGCAGACTCTTGTAGCTTTTTTTTCAAGTCAAATACATACTGTTCATTTCTTTTCGTTAATTGCTTTTCCAACGCTTCAATTGACTCTTTTGGAGCTACCGAAGTCACATTTTTTTCTTCTACCGCCACAAAGACTCCTCCTTATGTTTTGTAATGTAGTCTACTGGTTTAGACATTGAAACGAAATAGCATAATATCGCCATCTTGTACAACATATTCTTTTCCTTCAAGGCGAACTTTTCCTGCTTCTTTTGCTGCATGCATACTCCCATATTGAAGCAAATCTTCATAGGAGACGGTTTCAGCACGGATAAAACCACGCTCAAAGTCACTATGGATGACCCCTGCACATTGTGGTGCTTTCATGCCTTGTTTAAATGTCCAGGCACGTACTTCTTGAACACCCGCTGTGAAATAAGTAGCGAGTCCCAGCAAATGATAAGCCGCACGAATCAGTTGATCCAAACCAGATTCTTCGATTCCTAGATCTTCTAAAAATTCGACTTTATCTTCCTCATCCAACTCAGCGATTTCTTCTTCGGCACGAGCACAAATCACGATAACTTCTGCATTTTCTTCCGCAGCAAATTCTTTTACTTTTTTCACATAGGGATTATTGGAAGCATCTGCTATCTCGTCCTCTGACACATTTGCCACATATAACACTGGTTTTGTCGTCAGCAAAAACAAACTTTTTACTAAAGGCATTTCCTCCTCCGTAAACTCAATGCTTCTTGCAGATTTTCCTGCTTCTAAAACAGGTTTAATCTTATCAAGAACTGCTAGTTCTGCTACTGCTTCTTTGTCTTTTGTCTTAGCAACTTTGGCTACACGTGCATAACGCTTGTCAATAGACTCCAAATCCGCTAGAACTAACTCTAGGTTGATGGTTTCAATATCTGATAAAGGATCGACACGACCCTCTACATGCGTAATATTGTCATCATCAAAACAACGTACAACGTGACAGATAGCATCGACTTGTCGGATATGACTCAAAAATTTGTTGCCCAAGCCCTCGCCTTTACTTGCGCCTCGTACAATCCCAGCAATATCCGTAAATTCAAATGTAGTTGGAACTGTTTTCTTAGGATCGACTAATTCCGTTAACTTTTGTAAACGGTAATCTGGAACTTCTACCATTCCTACGTTTGGATCAATTGTTGCAAAAGGGTAATTAGCAGCCTCTGCTCCTGCTTTTGTAATTGCGTTGAAAAGTGTGGACTTCCCTACATTTGGTAATCCAACAATTCCAGCTGTTAATGCCATAATTTCTTCACTCTTTCTTATTTTTTTCAGTAAAAGGGAGAGGCTATTCCTCTCCTTTTTTTTCTAATATTTTTTTTAATTTTTTTTCGAAGTCACGTCTAGAAAGCATCACAATATGTGCACAATGAACACACTTAATCTTTATGTCCATTCCCATCCGAACAATTTCCCAACGATTTGTTTGACAAGCATGTGGTTTCTTCATTTCGACAATATCGCCTAGATCATAGTTCACCTGTTGGGCCCTCCTTCTTATTTCTCATCAAACTGAATATCTAAGATATCCAAAATACGAGTTAAATCTTTTTCAGATAGGTACTCAATCTCAATCTTTCCCTTACCTGATTTTTCTTGAATTGATACACTTGTTCCAAATTTGTCCATCAACCGGTCTTCGCTTTCACGAATATAATACGGTTTTTTTTCTTTTTCTTTGGTACTCTTTTTTGTCGCAGCTTTATTGTCATTTAGTTGATTGACCATCTGCTCTAACTGACGTACTGTCAAATTTTCTTTTACCGCGCGATTAGCAAGTGATAGCATCTGTTTGCGATTTTTTAATCCTAACAGCGTTCTGGCCTGCCCCATAGATAAGCTTTCATTTTGGACCAAATCCTTTACGAGTTTCGGAAGTGTCAACAAGCGCAAGTAATTAGCAATATAGGGGCGACTTTTTCCTAAACGTTCAGAAAGTTCTGCTTGTGTCAGCTTCAAATTTTTCATAAGCATGTCATAAGCCTCAGCTTCTTCTAAAGCACCTAAATCTTCACGTTGTAAATTTTCTAACACCGCTATCTGCATCATCGCTTCTTCATCAAACTCTCGCACAATGGCTGGAACGGTCTCCTTTCCAGCTAGCTTAGATGCTCTAAATCTACGTTCTCCTGCGATGATTTCGTATCCTTTTACGGCCGACTTCCGCACAATAATCGGTTGGAAAACGCCTGATTGAGCAATTGATTTAGCCAATTCATTTAGTGCCTCTTCATCAAAGGTCTTTCTTGGCTGGTACGGATTGGGGCGTAAATCAGTTAATGGTAGTGCTCTTACCTCTTCTTTTTTTACGTCCACCTCTTCTAAAGTTGAAAAATCTTGAAAAAGTGCATCGATGCCGCGGCCTAAACCTTTACTGTTTTTACTCATTCGCTAACACTTCCTTCGCTAGTGCTTGATAAACCTCTGCTCCTCTAGAACGTGGATCGTAATCAATAATGGATAACCCATGACTTGGTGCTTCGGAAAGCCGAACATTTCTTGGAATAATCGTATCATAAACGCGTTCACGGAAATATTTTCTAACATCCTCAACCACCTCAGAACCCAGATTGGTCCGCGCATCATACATGGTCAACAGCACTCCTTCAATTCGAAGTTCTGGATTAAAATGCTTTTGGACCAAACGAACCGTATTAAGCAATTGACTCAATCCTTCCAATGCATAATACTCACACTGAACTGGAATCAAAATCGAATCGCTGGCTGTAAAGGCATTAATCGTTAAATGACCCAAAGAAGGAGGACAATCAATCAAAATATAGTCATATAATGGCTCAACATCCTTAATCGCACTTTTTAACCTAGATTCTCTTGCCATCATCGGAGTCAGTTCAATTTCTGCTCCTGCTAATTGAATGGTCGCCGGGACGATGTCTAAGTTTTCTCTCGTAGTATGGTGAATCACATCAGCAATTGGGTATTCATTTACCAAAACGTCATAGACATCTTTGGAAACATCTGATTTACGAATCCCAATCCCACTGGTCGCATTACCTTGTGCGTCTATATCAATCAACAACACTTTGCTTCCTAAAAATGCTAAACAAGCGCCTAAGTTCACTGTCGTTGTGGTTTTACCCACTCCGCCTTTTTGATTCGCCACTGAAATAATCCGTGCCATGCTTTTTCCTCCGATTCTCTACTGATATAAATAACCAATCTTTTATCTCGTTACAATCTCTTCTATTATAACACAAAACGAACAAACTTTCTGTGTTGATTCCCCTAATGAAGCGGTTGTTTATTGGGTGTTCCGGGCTTTCTTGGATATTTTTTGGGAGTTTTTTTGACTTTTTGTATCACTAAAATATGACGCTCATCTTTTGTTTCTGGCAAATGAATTTCAGTATCTTCAATCCACTTACCACCTAGTAAATTGATTGCTTTTTTAGCCTCTGTCACTTCTTCGTCTGCGCGCATGGCCTTCATCGCTAAAAAATAACCCGATTCTTTTACTAATGGCAAGCACAGTTCTGCCAAAACATTTAATCTGGCGACAGCACGTGCTGTCACAAAATCATAAGACTCTCTAAATTGTGCATTTTGACCAAAGCTTTCCGCCCGATCATGATACAAGGAAACATCCTCTAACTCTAATTCCTCCACCAATAATTCCAAAAATTTAATGCGTTTATTTAAAGAATCCACAATCGTTACTTTTAAACTTGGAAATAGAATTTTAAGCGGAATACTAGGAAAGCCTGCCCCAGATCCCACATCACATAGATGATAGGCTTTATCTGATAGCGAATGTGAAAAAGCCACGGTAATCGAATCATAGAAATGCTTCAAATAGACTTCCTCTTTTTCTGTTATCGCCGTCAAATTTATTTTTTCATTCCACTCTACCAATCGTTCAAAATAACAGCGGAATTGTTCCACTTGACGTTCAGTTAAAGGATAGCCTTGCCTAGCTAATTCTTCTTTAAATTGTTCAACATTCATGAAAACTTCTCCTTTTTTCGTGAAACACAAAATTGTTTCACACTTCTTTGTTTACTGTATCGCAAAAAAACTGGTTACGCAATCCTTTTCCAAAAATTCTCTCGATTATTTAGTCGAATCTTTACTTTTTAGCATATTTTTAAAAATAAGCTTTCCTCGCCTACTAGCGGAAAAGCTTACGTTTGTCTATTAGGAACTGACTTTTGTTTGCCACTCCATTTGGTACTCAAGCTGATTGGTCTCTTTATCTAACCTTTGGGCTTTTATTTCAAAGCCTTCCTTTTGATAGAAACCAATCGCCCGTTTATTTTGACAATAAACACAAAGGCTTAACTGATCCTGCTGAATTTTAGCATATCTTAATAATTCCGTGCCAATGCCACATCCTTGAAACTCTTGTAAAACAAATATCCCTGCAATATAGTTTTCTACTACACCGGTAAAGCCAATAATTTTTTCTTTTTTCTGTGCTACATATAAAGTAGCTTGGGGCAGTTGTACACGTAATTCTCCGCGATTTCCCTCCCAATATGCTGTTTCTATATAATGATGTGTTTGGATGTTGCCCTCTAACCAGATTCGCTCTATTTGTTCTAGTTCATTTGCTGTTAGCTGCTCTATTTTTCGAATCACTTTTTCCCATTCTTTCCTATTTTATTTTATTTTATTTTTGTGCGTTTGATTAGACGTACAGACATCAAGCCACCACCTTTTATTTCTATTATTACTCCTGCGCTAATTGTTGCAACTTATTTTGCAATTTTTCGTCAACAGCATGTAGAAACAACCCTTTTCTAGCACGGGTCATGATTACATACAGGGCATTTAGCATTAATTGCTGTTTGGCTTGACTAGCATTCGGGACGTTTTGACTTCCCATAAAAGCAGCTTGATCCTCATACTTTTCGGGTAAAACTTCCAACCGATCGAGCGCTTCATTATAGGTAATGGACGGTCCAATAATAATTCCCGCATAGTTGAGATCAAATCCTTGAACTGTATAAACCGATCCCACTTCATCTATTGTGTCCGCCCTTTCCGCCCATGCAAATTTTTCTTGCGGTTTACTCATATCCCATCGCAGCTTAAAATGATTAGCTGTTACAAAGTACTCTTGCCCGTCCAAACGATAAGGAAAGTCATAAGTTGCAAGAATACGACTCAGACCTTCTTCTTTATTTTTTTTGCAGATCTCTTGGTACATCTGACCCGCATCTTGATAGACGCGCAATTCAAAGGATTGATTTTGCGGCCATTTTTTTAATTGTCGTTGACAAAATGCATCAATCCATTCATACACATCCGCATGCGCTTCAATACGAAACTGCTGCTGCAATTGAATTTTCTTACAAACACGCGCTTCTAATACTTTTGCGAGACGTTGCTCATCCCAAAAACTTTTAAACTTTAAAACTTGTGTGTTGTCGTAGATTAATACCACTCTCTGACTGAGCTTTAAGATTTCTTCTAATTGGTTTTCTTGTTGAAAGTGATTGTAGGAATCTTTCTTAGATAACAACAAATGTGCCTCATCTACAAAAACAACAGCTGCTTGTTGCTGCATTTTGTGTAATCTATTAATGAATGTTGTCGGCCGTTCAAAGTCTTTCTTTAGTAAATACGGCGTCGTTTCTGCTACATTTTTATACGCTTTTAACATTTCTGGATGATTCACTAAAAGATAATTTTTAGCGTTATCTTGGGTAACTTTTCTCTCTGTTTTAGTCCTTTTTTGCAATTCAAAAAAAGCCGAGCTGAGTAAGACACTTTTACCTGTTCCCGCAGCTCCTTCAACCAACAAAACCGTTTGCTCTTCAGCAGGATCTTCTTGGCAAAAATCTAAAATCTCTTGTTTTAATCGTTGCTGTGCTTGTGTCAAGGCTCGGTTAGGGTTTAACTTATAGGCTGCATAATTTTCTTCTTTTCCCACCAAAAATCGCTTCTTTCTACTTCTTTCCCTACAGTGTATCAATTTTCGTACTTCTACGCAAAATAAAAAAAGGTCTGGAACGTAACTCAAAGGTTATGTTCCAGACTCAATCCTTATTCTGTCTCAATCATCATTCCTGTAACTTAGGCCGTGCTGGATCCCACGTTTTTGCCGCATCTATAAATGGGCTCAATACATTGATTTTATTTGTCATCTGAGCTTGCAACTTAATCCCATCTATGTTAATTCTAGCTTGTCTTAAGTAATTGTCTCCAAGTTGCATCCAATAAGGTGTAGACCCATCAACGTTGCAAAAGAAATTAAACCCTTTACTATGTAAATAATCAAACTTAGGATTCCCTGCATAACTTTGCCAGTCTCCTACATCGCTTCCAAATGGATAAATTAAAATATCTGTGTTTCCTATAACTGGTTTCACTTCATTTTCCCAGCGTTCGGTGTCAGCTTTTAGTTGTTCCATTGAAACCTTCCCAGCATTAAGATGTCCCCAAGTATGTGAAGCAAATTCCCAACCATCTTCCCTTAAAAAAGTCGCAACTTTCTTCGCTTGTTCGATCTCTGTCTTGGTTTTTTCGTTGTCACCATACTCGCTAACAGATGTTCGGTAGCCCAGGACACCATTATAACCCGTCAGAGCAATAATCCCTTTGGCACCTTTATAAGAGAAGTCAGGATGTGCTGCAACAAAATCATCTAAGAGTGGCACCATATCAAATGAGCCGTACTCTACTTTCTCGTCGTCGGTATAGGTATTCGTGATTTTATTTTCTTTACTGATGGTTAAATTTGCGGCAAACCCGTCTCCTTTCATATATTCATAGTAACTAACATCATCTTGAGATAAGACTAACGGCTTTTTCCCCTCGGGCAAACGGATTTCCTTACAAATCATTTTCCCATCCTTTACTTCTGCAATATCATGCATGTTTACAAGCACATATTGATTAGCATAGAGCTGTTCTAACGAATGATTAAACTCCGAAATGGTTGCCATATATTCGTTATACCCATTTTGCTTACTATCACCGTCAAAAGCCTTTTTAGTGTCTTTTATCAACGAATGAAAAAACAAATGAGAAATTTTCAAGTTATCCTGCCAAGTCTTCAAACTTGCTTGTTCTTCCTTCAGCTGACTAAGTCTTTGTGTGACCTTCTCGTTAGTTAGTAGTTTACTCGTTTCTAAAAGCTGAACAGCTTTTTCATAGTTATACTGCTTTGAAAGCAAGTTTGACTGATTTAACAAGTCAGACACCTTTTGTTCTTGCTGCCGATTCGCAACAACCTTTTTTTCGTCTGTCTCTTTTTTAATATGTGCATTTTTATCCTGATGAATTTTCACAAACCCGTAGGTCCCAAACCCTAAAACAAGGACTATAAACCCCAACATTCCCCAAAAAATCCTATTTTTCATATTCTCCCCCCATTTTTCCTTACAGTTAAACGATATAGAAGTATCGAAAAATAATCAACATCAACTTCAATTTTTAATCTTTTTTTCAAAAATTGTTTCACGTGTAACATTTACGCAAACGATTGCTTTAAAATGGATTTTCCTTTATAATAATAAATGAACTGAATGGAGTGAAACATATCATGGAAAGACAAATTACATTAAAAGATATCGCTAAAGAGGCTGGTGTTGCAGTTTCCACAGTTTCTAGAGTTGTCAATCGGACACAAAAAAATGCCGCTAGTCCTCAAGTACAAGAAAAAATTTGGGCGTTAGTCAAAAAATACAACTATGTTCCCAACCCTGTAGCCCGGTCTTTAAAAATGGCTAGTACCACGCCCGCAAAGAGAGCAAAACAAACAAACAAAATTCTCTGCATTATGGAAGATTGCGCTAGTCCCTTGGCACAAACCTTTTTTAATTCTATCCGCCTTTCATTAAAAGAGACATTAGCGCATACTGATTACACATTTGCAACCCTATTAGTTAAAAATACAGAAACGGACGACGAGCTTCAAGAGCGTTTCTTACAAGAAAATAGTCTAGGTGCGATTGTGCTAGGAAACTTCACTCCTGACACACTTGCTGCCATCCAAAAACAAATTCCCTTACTCGTTTGTACAGGTCTGACTCCCGTTGAGGATGCCTACAACCAAGTTATAAGTTTGCTTACTACCGCTACAACAAAGGCACTACGTTATCTCCATGCAAACGGACATAAAAAAATTGCTTATTTGGGAACAGTGGAAAACGCCTCGTATAAGCAAGTTTACGCGCCAAACATCAAAGAAAAATTTGGCACTGACACACTGAATGAATTTAGTATCGAGTGTCAAGCAGATGCCGCCAGTGCTTATGAAGCACTAAAAGAAAAAATAGTATGTAACAGTCTGCCTTTTTCCGCAATCGTTTGTGAAAATCTTCCAATAGCACTAGGCGCACTCAAGATTTTAAATGAGCACAATATTTCTGTTCCACAAGACCTCTCAGTACTATGCTTAGAAGAAAATGAACAAGCAGCATACTTTTTACCCAGTCTTACTACTTGTAAAATACCTACTCAACAATTAGGAAAAATTTCGATCAAAATACTACTGGACCAAATTGAAAATGGACAAGATATTCCACTAAAAATTGAATTACCGGTCCAAATGGTTGAACGAACAAGCTGTCAAAACATCAGCCCCTCGTTCCCCATCCATTAATCTTATAGTGCCAATAAGACAAGCTGCACCACTATCTTTTCGGAGGAATCTCCGCCCTTATCGGAAAGTCGCCACATTCGTGTTTGTTCCATTTGCTGTCACAGGCTTTCCTAATGAGAGTCCGTGGCCTCCTTTCTGGAAAATATGCGCTTCAAAAGGAACCGCATTTGCTGCAAGCTCCTTTTGGCATATAATTGTATTTTCAATCGGGACTAGCGAATCTTCATCGGTAGCAAATAAAAAAGTAGGTGGGGTTTTAGGACTAATAGCTGCTAATAGATTGGGAGCTTGAAGCCCCATCTGCTCAGCCATTGTTGGTAAGAGTGCTGCATAGCCCAAAATAGCAGCACTAGGACGAATCCTCCCCAGATTAGCTAAAGCAGCTGCCAGATGTCCTCCCGCAGAAAAGCCAATCACACCAATTTTTTCTGTATCAAGGTGCCAGCTATCCGCTTGCTTGTGCATTAAAGCAAGTGCTTGTTCTGCTTCTAAAAATGCTTGCTCGAAATTTTTAAACTTTCCGACACTATACCGTAAAACAAAGGTTTGGTATCCTTCTGCTAAAAACTGCAGCGCGATTGGCTCTGCTTCTCGATCACTACAAAATTCATAGCCTCCTCCAGGAAAGATAAGCATTCCTGGACGTTTTTTTATCGCAGCCAATTCTACCGATTCCTCTTGTAAATAAACCGTCAATTCTGTATTTCTTATCTGATCTAATTGAATTTTTTCTATTCGCATATCTGCTTTCCTTCCCGAGAAACCGTTTACATATAAGTATACAAAACAATCCCCAAAAAGACAAATCCGCTATTAAAAAAATGCAAAACAAAAGCAATACACGCTTTTGTTTTGCATCTACTTGATTTTTATAAGAGTTTTTGAATATCTTTTTCAATTTTCAACGGATCTACATTGGGCGCATAACGTTTCACTACAGCACCACTTTGATCTACTAAAAATTTGGTGAAATTCCATTTTATTTTTCCACCGAGCAGACCACTTTTTTCTTTTTTTAAGAATGTATATAATGGACTTTCATTGGGGCCATTCACTTCAATTTTAGCAAAGGTTTCAAATGTTGTATGGTACTTTAACTGACAAAATTGTGTGATTTCTTGGTCAGTACCTGGCGCTTGATGCCCAAACTGATTACAAGGAAAATCTAAAATATCAAACCCTTGCTCTTGATACCTTTCATATAAGCCTTCCAAGCTTTCATATTGAGGGGTAAAACCACAACCAGTAGCCGTGTTGACAATTAAAAGCACGTTTCCCTTATAGCGCTCTAACGAAACCGTTTGTCTTTCAACGTTTTGCACTTGATACTCATAAATTGACATGGACCCTCAACCTTCTTTTTTTATTTTTTCCATATTTACAGGACTTTGTGATACAAACTGTTATTTACCACTAGCTCTCCTAGCGATTATTCATAGTTATACGACGTGACGTTCAAATGGTTGGTCACTAATCCCATCTTCCACTATTTTTCTTGCCCATTCTTTTGCAGAAAATAAAGAGTGATCGCGGTAATTTCCGCAGCTCACGATATCTGTTCCTTGAACATCTTCCCATTCAATTTCATCGGCAATTTTTTTCAAGGCCTTTTTTAGCGCTACTGCGATTTCAGTTGTCGAGTGCTCTCCCCATGTAATCAAATGGAAACCAGTACGGCATCCAAAAGGAGAACAATCAATAATTCCTGACATTTCGTCACGTAATAAATCTGCTAATAAATGTTCAATTGTATGTAAACCTGCTGTAGGAATTGCATTTTCATTTGGTTGAACAAAGCGTAAATCATAATTTGAAATAACGTCGCCACTTTTTCCTTTTTCTTCTGAAATTAAACGGACATACGGTGCTTTTACTTTGGTATGGTCTAAAGTGAAACTTTCGACTTCTGCCATTCTGACACACTCCTCTTTTTTATTCTTTTCCCCATACTTCTTCAGCAATGGATTTTACAAATTCAATTTTGCCCCATTGTTGTGCTTCCGTCAAGATATTTCCCTCCTCAGTGGATGCAAACCCACATTGAGTGCTCAAACATAGGCGATCAAGCGGCACATACTGCGCTGCTTCATGTATTCTATCAATCACAGCTTGACGATTTTCTAAGGTTCCTGACTTAGACGTTACTAGACCAAGCACTACCAATTTATCTTCGGATACGTATTGCAATGGTTCAAAACCACCCGAACGATCACTATCATACTCTAAATAGTAGGCATGAACTTTTTCATCCGTAAACAAAGGAGTCGCAACATCTTCATAGCCACCAGCTGCCGCCCATGTAGAATGATAATTTCCACGACATACATGTGTATTGATGGTTAAATCTTTTGGTAAAACACTAATCGCTGCATTGTTAATAGAAAGATACAACTGTTTAAGCTCTTTGCGAACTTCCTTTTCATCTTTCCCGTCATCATCAATAAAACCTTCTGGTAACGGTGCTACTAAAACGCCCCACGTACAGTCATCCAATTGAATCGTGCGTGCTCCCGCTTTGTATAAGTCAAAGATAACTTGTTGATACGCGCTGGTAATATCTGCAAATAAGGCTTCGTCTGTCGGATAAAATTTGCGGACATTTTCAATATTATCTGGACGCAATAATTCCACAAGTAACTGGGCTGGCGCTGGAATTGTTTGTTTTACCTCTACTTCTTTTGAGGTATGCGCTTGTGTAAATTTAAAATGCTCCACAAATGGATGATTTTCTCCAGATATTTTTCCAGTAATCGTTACGGTTCCTGGACGTGTCTCTTCTCCGTGAAATTGATAGCCTTTTTCTGGTACATGAAACGCAATCCCTTGCAATCCCCAAAAGAAATCTAAGTGCCACCAACTACGACGAAACTCACCATCTGTCACAGCCTTTAAGCCAGCTTTTTCTTGTTTTTGAATTAAGCGAATAATTTCAGTATCTTCAACTTTTTTAAGGGCTGCTGCATCAATTTTTCCAGCTTCATAAGCCACTCGTGCTTCTTTTAAAGCCTCTGGGCGTAAGTAACTCCCTACAATATCATAACGAAAAGGAGAGGTCTTTCTTTTAGTAAATGCTTGTACCGTGTTTGTCATCACATATTCCTCCAATAATTTTTAATGTAAAAAGCATCCGTCCCTTTGCCTATCGTTTAGCCGATAAACAAAGGGACGAATGCTTTCGCGTTACCACCCTCATTTGTATCATCCTTACAGACAATACCTCAACGGTACACCAATTGACTGGGATACCTGGTGAGATAACGGTCACTACCGTTCAAGCAACGTGAATCCCTTGAATACTCAGAGCTCATCTTCACGACTTCATCCAGTTCCCTTTTTCACCATCCGGGTTCTCTTTCCTGTATTTGTTCGCTACTCTTCTCTTCAACATCTATTATTTCATTCGTTTTTAATCAATTCTTAATGTTAGTTTACGCCTAGTTTTGCGATTCGTCAAATCATTTAGTCAAGAAATCTGAAAAGTAAGACAAGTCTCCCCTTCCAGATGGAAAAACACATCGCTTACTCTTTTTCAGGCTTTTACTTGAGAAAAACTACAAAATTAACTTTATTTTCACTCATAACTTGGGACAATCACGCCAAATCATCAAAAAAGCTTTCATATCAACGATAATCAAGCGATTAAAGATGGATGCAAACTTTCAATGTCCCTTACAAGATAATATACTCTTTTCCAATCTTATTCATCATCCAAAAAAACAGCTACATATACTAACAAAATCCCTTTAATACAGAGCTAACAGCATTTTTTCTATACAAAACAAAAAAGCCACCACTCCAATTGTACTTTAGTTATTTCGGGAGCAGTAACAGCAGCTATACCCATCATTCGTTGAGCTTTAGACATTAGTTGCAACGCTCTTCTTTTGTTAATTAGTGGAATGACCATTTCTGGTTTGTTACCTCATCTTATCATAGCCAAGTGCTGTTTCATAATGATTCCACTATGCTCATATCCAATACCGCGATAAGCAATTATGGGTAATCCAAACGAGTGTCGTTTTTTATAGACCCTAAAAAAAACAATCTCGTTACTTCTCGACTAAAACTTTATTTAGCTAGTAATTCGACCATCTTGTTATAAACTCTCACCTAATTGTTTGAATTCTTGAGTACTTTTATCGACTTGCGTATTTACTTTTTCTCCCCAAGAGCCTTTTAAAATCGATGAAAATTCTTTTTTCACATTCACAAGATCCGCTGTTACACTGGCCATACCAGTTTTTACTTTTTCTGCTTCTTTTGTTACCAGAGTAGTACTTTTCGTAACAAAACCACTGCTTGAAGACCGAACGGCTTGCCGTTCTCGCTCTTTTTGCATTTCTTTTAGCTGCTTTGTTAAGGGATCTTCTAGTCCAGTAAAAGCACTACTATTTCCTATTGCTGCCATCGTATGCCTCCTCCAATTTCCTGGCCTCTTGCTGATACGTCAGAGTTACATCTTCAAAAGCTTCTTCTGCCCTTTTTTGATACTCTCGAAATGTGTCCATTAGCTCTTCTTCTTGATAACGTAAAATAGCCATGCTTTCATTCAAATATTCTTGATCTAGTTCAGCTTGTCGAAAATAGAACTGATTTCGTTCAGCATGTTCTTCTAAGGAATTCATTCCTTGATGACGATAATCATCTAACTGTTCCATTTTTTGCTCGAATAATCGTTTTTCTCTTACGTATTCTTGTTCTAATTTTGTTTGTTTCTGCAAAATTTTCTTTTTGTCATCCATCTTATTCCCTCAACTGATTGGCTAAATCTGTATCGGCTTCTAATTGCTTGGCAATTCCCGCTTGAATTTGGTTAACTAAAGCCTTAAACTCTTTCTTGCCACTAGATATGGTTTTTTCTAAACTCTCTAATTGTTCTTTTGGATCCGTCGCAATATTTTTTCGGTGGCGCCACGTTCATTCATTAAACTTAAAATCTCCGCATCACTTAAACTGGGCGCAAGTTCGCGATTTGTCACAAGACATTGCTGCCACGATTGACGCTTGTTCACTATCCAAATAAATTTGTTCGGCTGCAGAAAGCTTCCCTCCACTTTTAGTCAACTTCTTCCGTAAAAATGCAACTGCTTTTAACCGTGATTTGGCTTCCTCAATAACATATGCTACTTTTTGACTTGCTGGAAGGGCAACTTCTGTTAAATTCCCTGACTTGTCTACCTTCCAAGCAGATAAATCATGATCTTTTCCTTCAGCCCAAACAATTGTGCCGTAGCTTTTCCCGTATTTCGATGGAACATTTCCATCATTCCACTTTACAACTTTATCATTTTTGCGCCGATAATTAATGAACATGTCTGAATGCTTTGCCATAAAATCTTTTTCTTCCTGATTTAAGGTGTCATATTTAAACCAGCCATTAAATACGGTTGTCGGAATCCCATGCTTTGCTCCCATTTTTAACATATAAGAAGATTGTGAATAGCCACTTAATTGGGAAATTGAGTATTGTTTTTGAACATCTTCTACAAACTGATTTGCCGCTTTTACTTGCCCTGAACCTTCTTTGAAAAACTTTCCTTCGGCTGCCCCCACCAAATCATTTGCGGTTCGTATAGATGGCTCCGTACCAGCTGCTACCACAACAACTTGTGTCGGATCTCCATTGGGGAATTCTTTGGTAATGGGGGCAACTGCCATCCCTTGAAATCCCGTTCCTGAAGCGTCATCTTTCGTTTTTAATACCTTATACTTATGCTCACCCAGAGTGATAATATTCGTTTCATTCTTTTTTTAGGATTAGCACGTAGCACATAGGAGCCTTTTCCTTTATCAACATAATAAACTCTTCTATTGAATTCAATTAATTCTTTATCTGTATACATATCACATTTCCTCAGAAGTCTTATCGGTGAAATACACTTTCATAGTCTCCTGCGTTTTACCTTCTTTTGGCGAATCTCCAATATATGAAGTAAGTTTATAGTCATTTTTATCTACAGGTAAAGTAAGGATAATGTGACCTTTCTCTTTTTTTGTAGTAATGTAAACATCAATTCCAATATCTCCTGATAGTTTATTTCTATCAATACTATCTTTATCAAATTCAATTTTTTCAACATCTGCAAATGTATTTTTGATTTGTTTAGCAGCTATCTTTTGATAGCCTATCAATTTCTCTTCATTCTTCTGGTGATCCATATACATTTTCCCTCCAATACCTGCAACAACTAGAATAATCACTCCTACAATAATGGTAATAACTTTGGTTTTTTTTTTCATTTGGTTACTCCTTTTATAAAAAAAAGCAGATAATCACTTACCTACTTTCTGCCGATTCTCATGCTCATTGTAACGAATCTTACCCGATTTGAGAAGCGATATCTTGGTCGGTCTGTTCTATGTACGTAATTCATCTGGAGTTAATTTAATGCGTGCCATGTCTCATTTTCTCCTTTTATCTAGCCTTTTTTATACATGTTTATTCTACCACTCTCTGCCCTTTTGCCATACTAAGCATGCTTGAATGTATATTTCCATACAGGGCTTAACACTTTACGCTGTACTGTGGCAAGTTCAATCGCATTCATCTACTTACCTCCTTTAATGTTTGCTTTAGCTACTACTTCTTGCATATAATCTTCTAGGTTCATAAATGCCTTCGCATAGTCCGGCTGGTTGTATTGGGTTGATACTTATCATTTGCCTTTGCTCCAATGTATTCCACATTCCCATTATTACTATATGATTTTAGCAATCCTTTGGAATCAAACACATATTTTTCATCATTCTGAATATTAACTAATGTTCCTAACGATTTCTTTAACTTAGAAGAATGCTTGAATCCAATCTTTTGTAAATCTTCATAACAACGTGATGAAAAAGGTCAAAGAGCATTTTCCCGATATGAAGATCATCAAAGTTCATAATTTCAGAAAAACCAATGCTTTATTGCTTTTTGAAAGCAGGGCTAATATCAAAGACGCTTCTAAAAAGTTAGGTCATAAGTCTACAATGGTCACAACCGATATTTATATCAAAGTAACCGAATCGAAACAGAATAAAAAAGCGGGACAATTCGAGAAGTATAGGGTATTTTAGCTTGTATGGCATTCACTGAAAATATGCGTGAATAAGGACAAAGAAAAAAGGCTTGATACCAAGCCTTTTACTCTTTGACTTTCGCAATCTTCCCTTGTTCGATATAGACCATCAGAATACTCATATCGGCTGGGTTGACACCACTAATTCGGCTTGCCTGAGCAAGGGTTTCGGGTTGAATCTTTTCTAGTTTTTGACGTGCTTCTGTCGCAAGACCATGGATTGCTTGGTAGTCAATGTTAGTTGGAATTTTTTTGGCTTCCATCCGCTTCATTTTGTCGACTTTTTCTTGCGCTTTTTTGATATATCCTTCATATTTGATTTGAACTTCTACTTGTTCCACCACTCGGCGATCTAAAGGCACTTCAAGCTGTGGTAAAAATGTGGTCAATTCTTGATAGCTGACTTCTGGTCGTTTCAAAAAGTCTGAGGCTAAAATCCCATCTTTTAAAGGAGCAGAGCCTTTTTCTTCTAGATACAACTGAATTTCCTTGGTTGGTTTTAGACGAACACTCTCTAAACGTTTGATTTCTGCTTCAATAGCTACTTTTTTGAGCTTGAAAGCCTCGTATTGCCGTTCTTTTACTAAGCCCAACTCATGGCCAAGTTCTGTTAAGCGCAGATCTGCATTGTCATGTCTTAAAATCAAGCGATATTCTGCCCGAGAGGTCAACAAGCGGTACGGTTCATTCGTTCCCTTAGTGACCAAATCGTCAATCATCACACCAATATAGCCATCACTACGCTTCATGACAAATGGTTCTTTTCCTAGAACATTTTGCGCCGCATTAATCCCTGCAATCAGTCCTTGCCCCGCCGCCTCTTCGTAGCCACTAGTACCATTGGTTTGTCCTGCTGTAAAAAGGTTTTTCACTTTTTTCGTTTCGAGTGTCGGACGCAGTTGGTGTGGGACAACCACATCATACTCAATCGCGTAACCAGTCCTCATCATCTCTGCTTTTTCAAGCCCTGCAATGGAGTGAACCATGTCTTGTTGTACATCTTCTGGCATGGAGGTTGAAAGTCCTTGAACATAGACTTCCTCTGTATGAAGACCTTCTGGTTCTAAGAACAGTTGATGCCTTGGTTTATCACTAAAACGAACAATTTTATCTTCAATTGATGGGCAATATCTAGCGCCAACCCCTTCAACGATCCCTGTAAACATGGGTGCCCGATGTAAGTTTTTTTGAATAATAGTATGGGTCAGCTCATTGGTGTAGGTCAGCCAACAAGGTCGTTGTTCTAAATTATACGCGCTATCTGGTGTTAAAAAACTAAAATGGTTGGGCGCGGTATCTCCTGGCTGCTCTTCTGTTACGGTATAATCAATCGTACTTGATTTGACTCTTGGTGGTGTTCCTGTTTTAAAACGAGCGATTTCAAAACCAAGTTTTTTCAGACTATCTGCTAATTTCACAGCAGGCTGCGAATTATTCGGACCGGATGAATATTTCAATTCGCCAATGATAATTTCCCCACGAAGAGCGGTTCCAGCTGTAATCACAACAGCTTTACTTGGATAAATCGCGCCAGTTGAGGTCACGACTCCTTTACAAACCCCCTCTTCGACAAGAATTTCCTCAGCTATCCCTTGCCGCAAGACCAAATTTTCTTCTTGTTCAATCGTGTGTTTCATCTCAGAGGCATAGGCATGCTTATCTGCTTGCGCTCTTAGTGCCCGGACAGCAGGTCCTTTTCCGGTATTCAACATTCTCATTTGAATGTAAGTCTTGTCGATATTGCGCCCCATTTGACCACCTAGAGCATCAATTTCTCGCACAACTACACCTTTTGCTGGTCCCCCCACTGAGGGATTACACGGCATAAACGCGACCATATCTAAATTAATGGTTAACAGCATCGTCTTACAGCCCATACGTGCCGCTGCGAGTGCTGCTTCTGAGCCTGCATGGCCAGCTCCGACAACAATGACATCATAACTTTCTGCTTGATAGGTTTGCATTTTTTCTCCTCCTATTTTCCTAAACAAAATTGGCTAAATAACTGTGTAATTAATTCATCTTGGACGCTATCACCCACAATATCACCGAGTAAATCCCAACATTTTGTCATATCAATTTGGACTAGGTCAACTGGCATCCCTGCTTGAATACCACTTTGCACCTCAGATAGCGCTTGCTCCGCTTCTTCAAGCAAAGCAATATGGCGTGTATTGGAGACATACGTCGCATCTTTATCCCCAGTTTCTCCCCCAAAAAAGAGTGACGCAATTTTTTCTTCTAACTGGTCAATTCCGGCACTTGTCAAAATCGAAACACCTAAAACCTGTTCAGCTGCGACATATTGAGCCAGCTCTTTTCGGTCTAGGCGACTTTCTAAGTCCATCTTATTCATCAAAACAAGACGATTCATGCCTTCTGTCAGTGTTAATAATTCTTTATCCGAATCGGTCAACTCTTCACTTTGATTGAGTACCAGAAGTACAAGGTCCGCCTCCGCAAGTGCTTTACGGCTTCTTTCAACGCCAATTTTTTCCACAATATCTTCTGTTTCCCGAATTCCTGCGGTATCTACCAACTTCAATGGAACTCCACGTACGTTGACGTACTCTTCTATCACATCACGCGTTGTGCCAGCAATGTCAGTCACAATCGCTTTTTCTTCTTGTAAAAGATGGTTCAACAGACTAGACTTGCCCACATTTGGTCGTCCAATAATCGCTGTTGAAAGACCTTCTCTAAGAATCTTCCCTTGTTTAGCCGTTTGCAGTAGTTGCTTGATTTGTGTTTGAACCTCTTTGGCCTTTTCAAGTAGTAGCTTAGTGGTCAATTCCTCAACATCATCATATTCTGGATAATCGATGTTGACCTCTACTTGGGCAAGTGTCTGCAAAATTTCTTGTCGAAGTGTTCGAATCAAGGTAGATAAATTTCCATCTAATTGGTGTAAAGCCACTTGCATAGCTTTATCCGTCTTAGCACGGATTAAATCCATCACTGCTTCTGCTTGCGATAAGTCCATTCGCCCATTTAAAAAAGCGCGCTTGGTAAATTCACCCGGTTCCGCTAGACGAGCACCTTCACGTATCAGCAATTGTAACAATTGATTGACCACAACAATCCCTCCGTGGCAATTGATTTCCACCACATCTTCACGCGTAAACGTCTTAGGTGCACGAAGAATTGAAACCATTACTTCATCTACAATACCCATTGTTTTTGGATCAATAATATGCCCATAATGGATGGTATGGGTAGGTACCTCATTCAGATTTTTAGCCCCACTGCGGTACACTTTGGCCGCAATTGCAACGGCTTGATCTCCGCTCATCCTAACAATACTGATGGCTCCTTCACCAGGTGGCGTTGAGATGGCTGCAATCGTATCAAATTCTGTTAACATTGTCATAACCGAGTTCCTTTCTTTTTCATCATGGAGTTGTGTATACATGAAAAAAAGCACCTACTCCACCCCTCTATCATCTGGTGGATAAGCACTTTGACTGCTATCATATTCAATTCCTTTTTATCATATCATATCTTTAAATCAATCGCAATCTTTGCTAGCTTATCAGTCTTTACTGCTTCTCCTTCAGCATCAAAGAAAACGTATGCAACTCTTTCTATTTTACCGAAAAGCCGTTACAATAAAGATAACTCTATAAATAAAGTGGGGGTATAAAGCAATGAATCAAAAGCAATTAGTCGGGATTGAAGCAGCATCCTATGTGTCAGACGGAATGATTGTTGGACTTGGAACTGGAAGTACCGCATTTTTCATGATTGAAGAGCTTGGGCGACGAGTAAGAGAAGAACATTTACACATCACAGGAGTGACCACTTCTCTGCAATCAAAAGTACAAGCACAAAAACTCAATATTCCGCTCAAAAGTATTGATGATGTCCCATATGTTGATTTAACCATTGATGGCGCAGATGAAATTAGCGCAGACCATCACGGGATAAAAGGTGGCGGAGCAGCCCTCTTATATGAAAAGATTGTGGCGACCTACTCTAAAGAAGTCATCTGGATTGCCGATGAAAGCAAGCTTGTCGAAAAGTTGGGGAAATTTCCACTTCCTATTGAAGTCATTCCTTATGGGAGTAAACAGTTGCTGCATTTCTTTGCTCAAAAAAAAATGGCACCCACATTGCGGCAAAGGCAAGATGGGGAGATTCTCCTTACTGATAGTGGGCACTATATTATTGACTTACATCTTGGACAAATCGACGATCCTAAAGCTTTTGGTCATTGGTTAAGCCAACTTACTGGCGTAGTAGAACATGGGATTTTTTCTGATTTTGTCACCAAAACAATCATTGCAAAAGGTCATCATATTATTACAACAGATGTAAAAAAAGAAAAGAACTGATGATTTTCTGATTATTTCAAGATAACCCTTTGAAAAAAAATGAGTTAGGTGTAGAATGTTACATGTAATGTTTCAAAATATTCGAAACCATTAAATGAAGGAGCGATTCTCATGTTAAAATTAGTATTTGTACGTCATGGTCAAAGTGAATGGAATGCCTTAAACCAATTTACAGGTTGGGTAGATGTTAATCTAAGCGAAACAGGTATGAAAGAAGCTCAAGAAGCAGGACGTAAAGTTAAAGAAGCAGGCATTGAATTTGATGTTGCTTTTACTTCTGTACTAAAACGTGCCATCAAGACATGTAACTTTGTATTAGAAGAATCTGACCAACTATGGGTTCCACAAATTAAATCTTGGCGCTTAAATGAACGTCATTATGGTGCGTTACAAGGATTAAACAAACAAGAAACTGCTGAAAAATATGGTGCAGATCAAGTCCAATTATGGAGACGTTCTTATGATACGTTACCTCCATTATTAGATGAAACAGATCCAGCCTCTGCTTTGAATGATCGTCGTTACGCAAACTTAGATCGCCGCGCCGTTCCTGGTGGTGAAAACCTTAAAGTAACGTTAGAAAGAGCTTTACCTTTCTGGGAAGATCAAATTGCTCCTGCTTTATTAGATAGCAAAACAGTTTTAGTTGCAGCACATGGTAACTCTTTACGTGCACTTGCAAAACATATCGAAAACATCTCTGATGATGATATTATGGGACTTGAAATTCCAACAGGTCAACCACTTGTTTATGAATTGAACGATGACTTATCATTATCTAAAAAATATTACTTATAATTTAGTTATAAATAATAAGTAATAACTATTGTTCACACTGGATGAAACTTTAGAGGGTCAAAGAGCAAACGACTAATCGCTTGCTCTTTGACCCTCTTTTTTCTTTCACCACTAAAAGCAATTCATTAAAATGGCTTCGACATCTTTTGCTTCGAGTCGAACATACGCCGTTCGATTGAGTTGACTATGTTGAATCGCTTGCTCCGACATGAGTTTAAGTTGGCTTTGATCAATCCCAACTTCCGGCAACGTCATTGGAATTCCCCATGAAACAAAGCAATCATAAAGCGCTTGTATCCCTTTCTTAGCTACTTCAAATTTATTCTTGTTGTAGGGGATTCCCCAGACATTTGTCGCAAACTGGACAAATTTGTCCACTGTTTGGTCATTCAAAACGTACTCCATCCAGCGCGGGGTAATAATGGCTAAGCCAATACCGTGAGTAATATCATAGTAAGCACTAAGCTCATGCTCGATTGGATGACAAGACCAACTGCCTGCTTTACCGCTACCCGTCAAGCCATTTAAAGCAAGCGAACTAGACCACATCAAATTCGCCCGAGCCTCGTAATCCTCTGGTACTTTAAGCGCTTTTGGACAGTATTCAATCACCGTTTTCATGATGCCTTCTGCAAGGTGATCTTGTAAAGTAGCTGATGTCGTAGGACTGAAATAATTTTCAATGAGATGGCTCAACATATCCGCCGACCCAGCTGCCGTTTGATAGCGCGGCACCGAATAGGTATAAGTTGGATCTAGAACTGATACTTTTGGTTTCATGCAAGCTGCACCCGTTCCAAGTTTCTCATTCGTTGCTAAATTAGTAATAACCGCTCCCGCATTCATCTCAGAACCTGTTGCAGCCATTGTCAAAACCGTCGCTACTGGTAATGCCTTTTTGATTAACGAGCGATCTTTGGTAAATTCCCAAGGATCTCCGTCATAATAATAAGCAGCCGCAATCGCTTTTGCACAATCAATGGTTGACCCACCACCTACTGCCAAAATCACTTCTACTTGATGCTCATGACAAAGTTTTGCTCCTTTTCGTACAGTTTCAACTCGTGGGTTCGGTTCAATTCCTGCTAATTCAATAACTTGAAAGGAGTGCTCTTCAAGCAATGATTTTACCGTCTGATAAATTCCATTTTTCTTGATACTACCGCCACCGTAAGCTAGTAAAACGGTTTTTCCTAACTGGCTGAGTTCTTGAGGCAATGCCTCAATTTGGTTTTCCCCAAATAATATTTTTGTTGGTGCGAAAAATTGAAAGTTATCCACTCTACTCATCCTTTCTTGTTTGTACCTGTAGCATACCTCAAAAAAAGAGAAGAGAAAATTGATTTGCACTATTATTGGTTTTGCTACTCCTAAATAGTATTTAGATTATAAATAAGTAAAGGCACACTCAAATGCATAAAAAGCATTTGGATGTGCCTTATTCTTTTATTTCATTGCAAGTGCGGTTTCAAGTGCGACTTCAATCATATCATTGAAGGTTGTTTGTCTTTCTTTTGCAGTTGTTTCCTCACCTGTAAAAATATGATCGCTAACTGTTAATACTGCTAGTGCGTGACGCCCATATTTTTGAGCAATTGTATATAAAGCTGCTGCTTCCATCTCTACACCAAGTACTCCATAATTTGCCAATTTCTTTTTATCCAACTCTTCATTATAAAAACGGTCTGCTGAAAGGACGTTCCCAACTTTGACAGCCATTCCTTTTTCTGAACAAATATCATGTGCTGTTTTTAGTAAACCAAAATCAGCTACAGGTGCAAAATCGATACCAAAAGCTTGTTGATTCATAGAAGAGTCCGTCGAAGCAGCTTGTGCTAAAACTACATCTCGAACATGCACGTCTGCCTGCATTCCTCCCATGGTTCCCACACGAATCAAATTTTTCACATCATAACTTTGAATCAATTCATTGACATAAATCGAGATAGAAGGCATACCCATTCCTGTTCCCATAACAGAAACTTTCTTTCCTTTATACTCTCCCGTAAATCCAAGCATTCCACGAACTTGGTTAAATTGTGTGACATTTTCTAAAAAAGTTTCAGCAATATATTTGGCGCGCAAAGGATCCCCTGGTAACAAAATTGTTTCTGCAATTTCGCCTGCTTTTGCTTCAATATGAATACTCACTTCATTTCCTCCTTATAATTCAGCTAATACTTGTTTGATTAACGTTTTAAATTCCACTTTCACACGCTCAGTAGTTTCAACCACTTCTTTATGGTTTAGGTCTGCTTGCATTCCTGCTGCCAAGTTGGTGATACATGAAATGCCTAGGACCTTCATCCCCATATGTGCAGCTGCGATGACTTCGGCTACCGTGGACATCCCAACAGCATCCGCACCAATCACTCTAGCAAAACGAATTTCTGCAGGAGTTTCATATGTTGGTCCGCTAAAGCCCATATAGACACCTTGTTGCAGAGGAATCGCTAACTTACTTGCAACTGATTTGGCTACCTCGCCGTATGCTTTTGTATAGGCATTACTCATATCAGGAAAACGTGGTCCAAGATTTTCGTCATTTGTACCAATCAATGGGTGATTTCCAGTAAAATTGATATGATCCGTAATTAACATCAAGTTCCCTGGGGTAAAGCTTTCATTTACACCGCCAGCAGCATTTGTAACAATCATTGATTCTGCACCCAAAGCATGCATGACACGCACTGGAAAGACCACTGTTTGCATTGAGTAACCTTCATAGTAGTGAAAGCGTCCTTGCATCGCTAAGACTTTTCTTCCAGACAATTCGCCATATACGAGCTGTCCTGCATGCCCTACCACCGTAGATACTGGAAAATGAGGGATGTCTTCATAGGCAATTTTGATTGGATTTTCAATTTCGTCTGCTAATTCACCAAGTCCCGAACCTAAGATTAATCCAAATTCAACTTCTTTTATTCCTTTGCTTTGAATAAATGTTGCTGTTTCTTTTAATTGTTCGCTCAATGTCTGTGTCATCACGTTTCTCCTTTTATTTTAAAAGACTTAAGAAGCTTTTTCCATTTTCAGTTGCAGCTACTCCAAAGTTTTCCGCAATGGTAGCAGAAATATCTGCGTAATGACCTTGTGGTAGTGCACCATTTTCTACACATTTTTTGCTAAAAGCAAGCAATGGCACATACTCTCTTGTATGATCTGTTCCTGGAAAAGTTGGGTCGTTCCCATGATCTGCTGTAATCAGTAGTAAGTCATCCTCTGCCATTGCTGCATAGATTTCAGGCAAGCGTGCATCAAACTCTTCAATTGCATGAGCATAGCCCTCCACATCTCGACGATGACCAAATAATGCATCAAAATCTACCAAGTTTGTAAAACTAAGACCAGTAAAATCTTTCTTCATCAATTCTAATAATTTATCTACTCCGTCCATATTGCTCTTGGTACGAACAGTTTCAGTGATTCCTTGACCATTGAAAATATCATTGATTTTCCCTACAGCCAACACGTCTTTTCCAGCTTCTTTTAAAGAATCTAGTACTGTTTTGCCAAATGGATCAAGCGCATAATCGTGACGGTTACTTGTTCTTGTAAAGTTTCCTGGCTCACCTAAATACGGACGTGCAATGATGCGTCCAATCATATACGGATCATCTTTGGTTATTTCACGAACGTATTCACAGATACGATACAATTCTTCTAATGGAATAATTTCTTCATGAGCGGCAATTTGGAGCACAGGATCTGCGGATGTATAGACAATCAAATCTCCAGTTTCCATCTGGTGCTTGCCGAAGTCATCAATAACCTTTGTTCCACTATACGGTAAGTTACAAACTATTTTACGTCCAGAAAACTCTTCAATTTTTTGAAGCAGTTCTTTGGGGAATCCTTCTGGGAAAACACGAAATGGCGTTTGAATATTTAGTCCCATAATTTCCCAATGACCGGTCATCGTATCTTTACCAACTGAAACTTCCTCTAATTTTGTCGCATATCCTTGCTGCTCTTTGATAGCGGCTACTCCTTTTAATGGCTCAACCGTACCTAAGCCTAATTCTTCTAAATTCGGAATAGTTAGACCCGCTTTTTCAGCTATATGACCTAATGTATGGCTCCCTACATCTCCAAATTTTTCTGCATCAGGTGCTTCGCCAATCCCAACAGAATCCATAACTATTAAGTGAACACGCTTAAACATAATGATCCCTCTTTCTTCTTTTTATTCGCATTAGAATGAGCGTTAATCGTGCATGACGCTTCTTCTTCATTATACTAAAAAAAACTGTCTTACGATAGGTTTGCTTAGTCAAATTTAATCCTTTCTACTCCGCAAACTTGCTATACTCTTAATCAGTTTAAAAAAGTCTAAATTTCTCTTGAGAAATTTAGACTTTTACATTCGCTTGACTATTTGGATTTCACATAAACCTGCCCATTCGCTTTGGGACCTCTTGCTTTACTAAAGAAAACTACTAACACCAAAATCGTCAAGAGATACGGAGCACTTTGGAGTAATTCATTTGGAATACGGTTAATTAGTGGCAACTGAGCACTAATAATACTTAAGCACTGAGCAAAGCCAAAGAACAAAGCAGCACCCATAGCTCCTAGTGGATTCCATTTCCCAAAAATCATAGCGGCCATTGCAATAAACCCTTGACCTGCAATTGTAGAAGCAGAAAAATTAACCGAGATTGATTGTGCAAATACTGCTCCGCCAACGCCACCAAGAAAACCGGAAATTAAAACTCCCGCATACTTCATGCCCAAGACATTAATTCCAAGCGTATCAGCAGCTTGGGGATTTTCCCCTACCGAACGCAAACGAAGACCAAACTTTGTTTTGTATAATACACACCAAGATAAAATAGCAATCACAATCGCGACATAAGCGACACTCGAAGTATTCTTAAAAAAGATTGGACCAAGAACTGGGATACGTGCAAGAATTGGAAAGTTAAAGTAGCCAAAAGATTCTGAAATGTTGTCCGTTTGACCTTTTCCATATAGCACTTTTATCAAAAAGACGCTTAGCGCAGGTGCCATCAAATTGATAACCGTTCCGCTAATAATGTGATCTGCGCGCAAATGGATTGTCGCTACCGCATGCAACAATGAAAAAATCAGTCCAATCATTCCACCGACAAAACATCCAATCCAAGGCGTCCATACACCCAACTGTTGACTAAATGACAAATTAAAGACAACTGAGCTGAAGGCTCCCATAACCATGATTCCTTCTAATCCAACATTGACCACTCCCCCACGCTCAGAAAAAGTTCCACCAAGTGCGGTAAAAATCAGCGGTGTAGAATAGATCAGTGTCGACGAAACCACTAAGGCAATCGTTGCAACAATACTCATTATAGGATGCCTCCTTCTTGCTTATTTTGTCCATCTTCCCTAGACTGACTATCCACTTGGGCGACTATTTCTCGCCTTTTTTTTCTTGTTAGCAGCAAACGAATCAGATAATTGACTCCAACAAAGAAAATAATGCTCGCAATGACAATGTTTACAAGTTCAAAGGGCACCCCTGCATCTAGGGGCATACCCAGTCCTCCAACCTTTAAAATACTAAACAATATAGCAGAAAAGAAAATTCCAACTGCACTTCCTGCACCAAGAAGAGATACTGCCATGCCGTCAAACCCAATGGACAAAGAACCACCCTGAACAAAAAAGTTCTGATAGGTTCCAAGCCCTTGGACAACTCCTGCAAGACCTGCAAGTGCACCTGACAAAATCATAGAAACAATAATGGTGCGCTTACTACTAATCCCTGCATAATCAGAGGCAAAAGGATTCAAACCCACTGAACGGATTTCAAAACCTAAAGTCGTTTTCTTCATCACGAACCACATCAAAAATAGAGCAATACAGGCAATAATGATTCCTCCATTGATACTAGAATTCATGGTCCAATCACTCAACGCACTAATCCTAAGAGATGCATGACTTCCAACCTGAATGGTACTATCTTTACTAGAAAGCATCGATTTTGCCATTGAATTGTGCACAATATACGTACTGAGATATAAGAAAATATAATTCAGCATAATCGTAACAATCACTTCACTCGTGCCAAAATATGCTCTTAAAACACCCGGAATCGCTGCGGCAAAAGCCCCTGCCAGTGCACCAACAAAAATCGCAAGAGGAATTAACACAATCGCAGGCAAAGAATTGAATGCCAAGGCTACCCATACACTAGCTACCCAGCCACAAAGTGCTTGTCCTGAAAGCCCAATATTGAAAAAGCCTGCAGAATTCGCGACCGAAAAGCCCAATGCTGTTAAAATCAGCGGCGTTGCTTGACTAACGGTTTCTCCAATCGTTCTCGTTGTTCCTAGAGAAGAACGAATCATTGAGGTGTATCCCGCAATCGGATCATAACCAAAAACCAGCATAATCACCGCACCAAGAATAAATCCAAAAACAACTGAGAGTAATGAGACCGCTACTGTTTTACGCAACTCTTTTTTAAGCGTCACTCTTATTCCCCACTTTCATTTCTTTTAGGCTGCTTTTTTTACTGCCAGCCATCAGTAATCCCAACTCTTGTTCGTTTGTTTCATCGGTATTAACGATTCCAACAATTTGTCCATCATGAATCACAGCAATTCGATCCGAAACATTCAAGATTTCATCGAGCTCAAAACTCACAAGAAGTACTGCTTTTCCTTTACTTCGTTGCTCAATCAACCGCTTATGAATATATTCAATTGCTCCTACATCTAGCCCTCGTGTTGGCTGTGATACAATCAACACGTCAGGATTCCGATCGATTTCACGGGCAATAATTGCTTTTTGCTGGTTGCCTCCAGATAACGCTTTTGCAGGAACTAGTTCACTTTGAGTCCGGACATCATACTCTTGAATCAGCTCTCGGGATTTTTGGTTAATATTTTGATAACTCAAAACCCCGTGCTGACTCATAGGAGCTTTGTAGTAGGTTTGTAACGCCATATTTTCAGCTAATGTCAGCTCAAGGATGAGTCCATCCCGGTGTCGATCTTCTGGCACATGCCCTACCCCTTGATTTGTAATAGATCTTGGCATTTGGTTGGTAATTTCTTTTCCATGCAGATAGATTTTGCCACTTTCACATTTTCTAAGACCAGTCAAAGCTTGTATCAGTTCAGATTGCCCATTCCCATCAATGCCCGCAATCCCGACAACTTCTCCTGCACGAATGGATAAATTTAAAGATTTGACCACCTCCACGCCACGATTTTCTTTGACAACCAAATCTTTTATCGACAAAACCTCTCCTGCAGGCTTTGCTTTCGTCTTTTCCGTCCGAAATGACACGGATCTACCTACCATCATCTCTGCTAAATCTTGAGAGGAAACATCTTTCACATCAACAGTTTGAATACTTTTCCCTCTTCTAATTACCGTGCAACGATCCGCTACTTCTTTGATTTCATCCAACTTGTGTGTGATTAAGATGATTGATTTTCCCTCTTTCACAAGTTCACGCATTATTTTGATAAGTTCTTTAATTTCTTGAGGTGTCAATACGGCAGTTGGTTCATCAAAAATCAATATATTGGCTCCTCGATATAACGTCTTCAAAATTTCTACTCGCTGTTGCATCCCAATTGAAATATCCTGTACAAGCACCTTAGGATCAATTTTCAATCCATAATTTTGTGACAATTGTTCGATTTCTTTTTCTGCTTGTCGCTTTTTCAACACACCATTTTTGGTGGGTTCGCTTCCTAGTACAATATTTTCACTAACTGTAAAGGCATCAATTAACATAAAATGTTGATGAACCATTCCAATCCCCAATTGATTGGCTGTGGTTGGATTTTCAATTATTACTTTTTTTCCTGAAAGATAGATTTCACCTGACGTCGGTTGTAGTAGACCGGATAAAATATTCATCAGAGTCGATTTTCCAGCACCATTTTCGCCTAATAATGCATGGATTTCTCCTGGTCGAACTTGCAAGTTAATCCCATCATTTGCTTTGAAATTCCCGAATTTTTTTGTTATCTGTTTCATCTCAATGACATATTTTTCGTTTTCCAAGAGTATCCTCCTTCATTGCTTTTCTTCTATTTTTTGATGAAAGTTTTCAAGAAAGATAATTAAGCACTACCCTAACGATCTTTCTTGAAAATTTTTAATAAAAGAATAGCTGGGTAAAATAAAACCCAGCTTCTTTAGATGTAATTAAGGTTTTTCTGGAACGGTAATTGCTCCACTAATAATCTTTTCTTTTGCTTCTTTCACTGCTGCCTTGACTGTATCAGATAGTTGACCATCTGTTAAACTCACACCATTTTCTTTCAATCCATAAACCAAATGTTTGCCACCAGGAAATTGATCTTTTTTAGCTTGAGTATTGATATCTACAACTGCTTGATTTACGCCTTTTACCGTAGAAGTAAGGGTAAAGTTGGCTTTTTTTCCATCTTTTGCGGTATAGCTTCCATCTGCTTGTTGATCGCGGTCAACCCCAATCACCCACACCGTTTTGTCTCCTTGTGTGTTGATTGCTTTTGCCTCTGAGAAAACCCCAGCTCCAGTTGCACCAGCGGCTTGATAGATAATATCTGAACCTGATTGGTACATGGCTGCTGCAATCGTTTTTCCTTTATCAGGAGCCCCAAAAGATCCTGCATATTGTGATTTGACAGTAATTGAAGCATCTACTGACTTGACTCCTGCTTTGAATCCTGCTTCAAAACGGTCAATAACTTCTCCTTCAATCCCACCAATAAAGCCAACTTGTTTTGTTTTTGTTGACTTAGCTGCTGCAATTCCTGCTAAATAAGCAGATTCGTTATCTTTAAACGTTGCTGAAACAACATTCTTCTTACCGGTAATCACATCATCAATGATAACAAAATTCGTATCTGCATTCTTTGAAGCACTTTCTTCAATAGTATTTTTTAATAAATAGCCCACACCATAAATTGTTTTAAAACCAGCTGCTACCGCTTGGTCTACGTTTGGTTTATAATCTGACTCGCTACTTGAAGAAAAATAAGCATACCCACCTTTTCCTTCTTTCAACCCCTCAGATTTCCCCCACTTTTTCATTCCTTCCCAAGCTGATTGGTTAAAGGATTTATCATCCACACCGTTTGTATCTGTAATCAGTGCGGCAGAATGTGCAGCATCCGTCTTACCTGTAGAACTTGATTTAGTACTTCCTCCACATGCAGCCAAACTCATAACTGCTACTAAAGACACTATCCCTAAACCCAATTTTTTCGATGCTTTCATCGTTTTAAAATCCCCCTATGATTTTCTTTTTATGTTTAACAGCTAACGAACAGCTGTGACAACCCCGTTTAATCTAAAGTTGCAAATGAGTAAGGCAATAACTCACCTAAAGTCAACTCTTTTAGTTTCCCATCTTTATTAACTAATGTAACAGGCATATCTGCCGAGCAAAACTCACTCAAGACTTGCCTACAAGCGCCGCACGGTGCAATTGGCGCTTCTGTTTCCCCTGCGATGATAATATGCTGAAATTCGGTGTATCCCTCTGATACTGCTTTAAAAACTGCCGTACGTTCTGCACAATTGGTTAATCCAAAAGAAGCATTTTCAATATTTACACCTGTAAATGTCGTCCCATCTTTTGCTACCAAGCAGGCCCCGACTGGAAAATGCGAATACGGGACATATGCCTTTTGATAGGCAACTCTTGCTTTATCAATCCATTCTTGCTTCGTGTTCACTATCTTTTCCTCTATTCTGTAATAATTTCTTGTATGAGTTTTGGTTCGTCACCCGTTGCGCCAATATGAATGGTTTGATAAAGCAAATGCTTCACTTCTTCAAGGTCATTTTGGTTCGCATAAATCGTAAGCAATGATTCTCCTTTTGCTACTGGATTCCCAATTTTTTTATGCAATTTAATCCCTACATTATAGTCAATCGTATCTTCTTTTGTTTTTCTACCTGCGCCAAGCATCATTGCCGCAATTCCAATTTTATCAGCATCCATTGCTTGGACAAACCCTTTTGATTTTGCTGGTAATTCCACTTTATATGGGACATCAGCCAGCAGTTCTGGCGTATCCACAATCGAAGCGTCTCCCCCTTGATTTTGGATCATTTCTTTGAATTTTTTTAGCGCGTTTCCACTTTTTATAGATTCTTCTAAAAGAACTCTTGCCTCATCCAAGGTATCCGCTTTTTCCGCCAAGACAACCATCTGACTTCCTAGTACATACACCATTTCTTGTAAATCTTTAGGACCTTTCCCATTCAACGTTTCAATAGCTTCGATAATTTCTAAACCATTACCTATCGCTTCACCAAGAGGTTGAGACATGTCTGATATGATGGCCATTGTTTTGATGTTGGCTAATTGACCAATTTTCACCATTGTTTTGGCTAAACGACGTGCTGCACTCAACTCTTTCATAAATGCACCAGCACCTGTCGTAACATCTAAGACTATCGCATCTGCTCCTGAAGCAATTTTCTTACTCATAATAGAACTTGCAATCAGTGGTAAAGAATCAACTGTTGCCGTCACGTCTCTTAAAGCGTACATCTTCTTATCTGCTGGGGCCAAATCCCCTGATTGACCCGTAATTGCAATGCCTGTTTCGTTAACTAGCTCTATAAACTGACGATTAGAAAGTTCCACGTGAAACTTTGGGATAGATTCTAACTTATCAATTGTTCCACCCGTATGCCCTAGTCCTCTACCTGACATCTTGGCTACCGCAACACCGACACTCGCTACTAACGGTGCTAATACAATGGTTGTTGTATCCCCTACACCACCAGTGGAGTGTTTGTCCACTTTAATCCCTTTAATCATAGACAAATCAATTTTATCCCCAGAGTTGGCCATTGCAATGGTTAAGTCTGTAATCTCTTGATCAGACATATCTTCATAAAAGATTGTCATCAATAAGGCACTCATCTGATAATCTGGAATTTCATTTTGTGTATAGCCTTGAATAATCTCATCAATTTCCTGTTTAGATAATGATTGTCCATTTCGCTTTTTTTCGATGATATCGACCATGCGCATGATGCATTCCTCCTCGACCTTCACTGCCATTATACATAAAAACCCAAGAAAGGTAAATCTCTAATACAAATTACTTTTCTATTCACAAACGTTCGTATATAAAGCGCTTTCTAATATTCGAGGTTATTTATCTAAAAATCATTTATAGTAAATTATACCTATATTCAAAGACACCTGATTTATTTGAGTTTGATTTACTTGTTTACGCTTTTAACTCAAATACGAACAATCAAAAAATAGATTTTGGTGATAATTACCTAAAATCAGCTCACTCTCACTCCATAAAAAAGAGCATGCAACAAAAAGGATACTCCCTTTTGTTGCACACTCTTTTTGGCATCACCAAAAGACATGATACACTCTCTCTAACCTTACCCGTATGTATTCATAAAACTTAGTCAAGCGCTTAAAACCAAGTCAATATCCAAATGCAGGCCGTAACTAACAACATCCGTCTTTTTTTCATCCTTTGTTCCCTCCACTTTTTAATCAATTATAGCACATATTGACTTTCGACTCATGATTTAACTACTCGCACGTATGCAGCCAAACAAAGATAGTTTTCTAAATGAAAGCTCCTCAAGTTGCTCCATTTAGAAAACTATCTCAATTTTTACTGGTTCTTTTCTCTACAACCAAATATCTATATGGCTCACGTCCCTCAGAATGAGTCACAACTTCACTGTTTTTACTCAATATGGCATGAACTTGTTTTCTTTCAAACGCAGGCATCGGTTCCAAAAACACTGGCTGTTTGGTTGCAATGGCTTCGCTCGCTGCTTTTATGGCTAAGTTTTCCAACATTATCGCTCTTTTTTCCCGGTAATTCCCGATATTCACCACAACTTTTACATTTTCAACTAGTAAATGATGAACGAAAGCTTGAGCAATTTGTTGAAAAGCATTGAGCATACGTCCATGTTTTCCAATTAAGTATCCCAAGGACTCCGCCTCCATTTGGACGTTCAACACTTCTTGCTCCTTGACAACTTGAACCGTTGTTGGTAGGCCCATTTTTTCTGTAACAGCTTCTAAGTATTGTTGCAATTTTTGCTCAATAGTTTGCTCTAAGTCTTGAGAAGGCTTGGTTTTATTGAGTGAAAAAGATTCTTCGAAAACAGCTGGCTCCTCATTTATTGGTTCGAGTTTTTTTGGTTTCATCGAGACCACTGCCTCTTTATGTCCGATTCCAAAAAAGCCTTTTTTTCCAACTTGAATAATAGAAATATCTACTTCTTCTGCCGATAAATTTAAAGTTTCTAAACCATTTTTAATGGCTGACTCAACAGTTTCTCCAACGAATTTTTTCATGGTCCAAACCTCCTCAGTATCTTTAGCCTTTTTTCTTTTTCTTCCTAGGATTTTGAGCTTTGCGAAGTGCTCGTTCTAAGTCACGTCGTTTTTGTTCTTCTTCTTCTCGCTCTTTTTTTATCTTGTAAGGATTGTTTAGCAACAAAGTTTGAGCAGTTTGGAAGGCATTTGAGACTACCCAATACAAGGAAAGTCCACTGGCTAAATTAACTCCCATAAACAAGATTAAAGCCGGCATCATATAATTCATCATCTTTAAACTACTATTTGTCTCAATTTGACTCATGCTCGTTAGTTTCGTACTTGCAAAGGTAAAGATGGCTGCTAATATTGGCAAGATAAAGTACGGATCTTTTTGCCCTAATTCTAGCCATAAAAAATGTCCTTTGGTCAAACTAGGTTCGCGCGATATTGCTTGCCACAATGCCATCATAATAGGCATTTGAACTAGCAGCGGTAAACAGCCAGCTAATGGGTTCACGTTATGTTCGCTGTAGAGTTTTTGCTGTTCTTCTTGCAGTTTTCTTTTTGTTTCTGCATCTTTAGAAGCATACTGCTCTTGAAGCGCCTTGATTTTAGGCTGCAGTTCTTGCGTCTTTCGCATACTTTTATTTTGAAAGTGCATAAGCGGCAACAAGATAACCCGAATAATCAGTGTAAATAGAATAATCCCAATTCCAGAATTACCAAAAGATAACCCCTTGATGGCCATTGCAAAATAATACACAATGTATCGATCCCAAATCCCAGTACTATTTTTACTAATCTCTCCTTGCCCACATGCGGTCAAAACCAAGACCAATCCAAGCATCATTAAAACTAGTAGATATTTTTTCTTTAATCTAAACTTCACTTACATTCCCTCTCTCTTATTTATTCATTACTTTGGCTAACTTTAAGACATGCCGGATATTTTGTTTCACTTCGCGCGTATTTAAATGGATTACTGCTGGTCTGGCAATCACCACAAAATTATACTCAGACGAAATGTCTTCCTTCAACTCGAATAATGCTTGACGAATTTGTCGCTTAACACGGTTTCGTCTCACAGCATTCCCCACTTTTTTTCCCACAGATATTCCAACACGAAAATGAGGTTGCACATTTTTCTTCATTATATAGACAACGAAATTCCGGTTCGCAAACGATTGCCTTGTTTGTATAATCTTTTGAAATTCTTGTTCTTTTTTTATACGATACGACTTTCTCATAAGACAACCCTTTCATTTTAATCATCTATTAGATGCATGCCCACACGGTATATAATAGCACAAAAGTGTGCAAGAATCTTGTTCTTTTTTTGGAAAACTCCGCTCATGCAAACAAGCACCCCCAGCTTTGAAAAGCTCTTATAGCGTTTATAAACATCTTCCTTATTGCACGCACCCTATAGCAAAACAAAAAAGCAATATGAACGACACGCTCCACATTGCTTTGACTATTCGCTATCGTAAAAATAGCACTCATATTATTTTTGCTTAGAAACCTTTGTTGCACTCGCTAAGCAAAACCACTGGAAATACTCGTGTGGCTTATGCAGAAATCACTTTTCTTCCTTTACGACGTCTTGCAGCTACTACACGACGACCATTTTTTGTGCTCATACGTTTACGGAATCCGTGAACTTTTTGTCTTTTACGTTTGTTTGGTTGGTAAGTTCTTTTCATCTTCATCCACCTCCTAAATTCTTTGTTATCCTCTATAACTAGTCGGACAGACTTTAACAGTATACCGAATAAAGAACGATTTTGTCAATAGAAGCCCGAAGATTCTCCTAATTTCTTCGTTGTTTTTACAGCAGACGCTAAAGAACAATTTTGGAAATAAAATTACAAAATCGATTTTTTATCCACAATCAAACTATTTTATTTGGCATTAGCCTGTGGATAGCTTTTTTTATTTTGAAAGTTACTTTTCATCTATCACAGATTTATACACAAAAAAACAGGGTGTTACAAAGTTATCCACAAGAGGATTTTGATCTGTTTATAAGTGCTCTAAACTCTTTTAAATAAAGGGCTTGTTTCTAACATGTTTCTGTGTATAACTTTAAGTGACAGAAGAAAAAGCACTCTTATTCACAGACCTGTGGAAAAGTTGTTATTCTTTTGTTAATTTTTTTTCCACAGGTTTTCAAATTCAGTGGAAAACTTTTTTTATAAGTGCTAAAATGGTACATGACGAAATTTTTAAAAAGGAGGAAACACATGTGCCCAATATTGAATACATATGGAAAGAATTAGAAGATAGCTACCGTACAATTCTGACCACCCCAAGTTTTAATGCCTGGATTGAGCAAGCACGACCTGTGAGTCTAGAAAACAATCAATTAACCATTGAAGTCCCCTCTACACTCCATAAAGAATATTGGGAAAAAAATTTGGCATCTAAAATCGTCGAAACTGGTTTTCGACTAACTGGTGAGGAAATTACACCGCAGTTCATCATTCATAACGAACTTGCTTCTCCCAGCGAACCATTAAAAAAAGAAGAACCACTCATATCTGACATAACCAAACAAAATAGCAAAAAAGCTTTGTTAAATCCAAAGTATACATTCGATACCTTTGTAATTGGTAAGGGCAACCAAATGGCTCATGCAGCAGCATTAGTGGTTGCCGAAGATCCTGGATCAACCTACAATCCTTTATTTTTTTACGGGGGCGTTGGCCTTGGAAAAACTCATTTAATGCATGCAATTGGACATCAAATGCTCGTAAATACCCCTTCTGCAAAAGTCAAATATGTCAGTAGCGAATCGTTTGCGAATGATTTTATTAATTCTATCCAAAATCGAACTTCTGAGGCTTTTCGCCAAGAATATCGCAATGTTGACTTGCTTTTGGTAGATGATATCCAATTCTTTGCTGACAAAGAGGGGACTCAAGAGGAATTCTTTCATACTTTTAATTCTTTATATAATGAAGGAAGACAGATTGTCCTAACCAGTGATCGTTTGCCAAATGAAATTCCGAAACTACAAGAGCGTTTAGTCTCCCGCTTCGCTTGGGGACTTTCAGTAGATATTACACCACCAGACTTAGAAACACGGATTGCTATTTTAAGGAAAAAAGCCGATGCCGAACGTCTAGAGATTCCCGACGATACGCTCAGTTATATTGCTGGCCAGATTGATTCTAATATTCGAGAGTTGGAAGGAGCACTTGTGCGCGTGCAAGCTTTTGCAACCATGCAAGGCAACGATATCTCTACGAGTTTAGCGGCAGACGCGCTCAAAACGCTGAAACCAGCTACACAAAACAATCAATTGTCCATCCTAACGATCCAAGAAGAAGTTTGCAATTATTATCATGTTCAGCTGAAAGATCTCAAAGGAAAAAAAAGAGTGAAAAGTATTGTCGTTCCGCGACAAATTTCCATGTTTTTAGCTCGTGAGTTGACGGACAATTCATTGCCTAAAATTGGTGCAGAATTTGGCGGAAAAGATCATACAACTGTCATTCATGCACATGAAAAAATTCAACAATTAATGGTCAAAGATATGACCATCCAAAAAGAAGTAACTGAAATCAAAAATCACTTACTATCATGATGTGGATAAATCGATAAGAAATGAAAATTTATCCACAACTTATCCACAGTGGATAACTCCTTATGTCTTACTCGTTCAAAGAACTTATCCACAGATTCCACAGTCCCTACTACTACTATTATTTTATTTAATTAATAATAAACAATCAAAAAGGAGCACATAAAAATGAAAGTCACATTGAATCGAAATGCGTTTTTAGCAGAATTAGCTACTGTCCAAAGAGCAATTTCTTCCAAAACCACTATTCCAATCCTAACCGGTGTAAAAATTGTATTGTCAGATGAAGGGCTAGCCCTTACAGGTAGTAATGCGGATATTTCAATTGAAACTTTCTTGCCTGTAACCGATGAAAAAGCTGAAATGCACATTGAAACAACAGGTGCTATTGTCCTCCAAGCAAGATTTTTCAATGAAATTATTCGAAAACTACCAGAAAATCATCTCTCTTTAGAAGTTCTTAGTAACAATCAAGTTTCGATTACTTCTGGGAAAGCTGCTTTTACTGTAAATGGTTTGGATGCAGAGAGCTATCCGCATTTACCTGTAATTGATGAAAAGAATCAATTAAAATTACCTGTTCGTGTACTTAATAAATTGATTAATGAAACCACTTTTGCTGTTTCTATGCATGAGAGTCGTCCCATCTTAACTGGCGTACACTTTGTGTTAAATTCGTCTGAACTCTTAGCAGTTGCAACAGATAGTCATCGCTTGAGCCAACGGGTGATTCCAGTAGAACAAGCAATTGAAGATTTTAATATTGTGATTCCCGGAAAAAGCTTGCTAGAACTTTCTAAATCTTTTAAAGATGAAGAAGAGTTGGTTGAAATTAGTATTATGGAAAATCAAGTGTTGTTTAAAACGGCTAATATGTACTTTTACTCACGCTTACTTGAAGGAAACTATCCTGATACAAATCGTTTAATTCCAACTTCCTTCAATACAGAAATTGAGTTTCAAGTCCCTGAATTACTCTCAGCAATTGATCGTGCATCTTTACTTTCACATGAAGGACGCAATAATATCGTAAAATTATCTATCTCACCAGATAGTGTGATTCTTTACGGGAATTCGCCAGAAATTGGGAATGTTGAAGAAGCCTTAAGCTATAAAAACGTTCAAGGTGAGGCACTAGATATCTCTTTTAACCCCGATTATATGAAAGCAGCCTTAAAAGCTTTTGGTGAAGGGGAGATTGTTGTTAAGTTTATCTCCGCGATTCGACCATTCACGCTTGAGCCAACTGATACTGAAACAGCTTTTGTTCAGTTGATTACTCCGGTTCGTACAAATTAATATCCAGTCAAAACAAAAGAGAGACTCAAATATAAATTTGGGTCTCTCTTTTTTAAGCTATCTAAAATTCGATAAGAGCGCAAGTCAGTAAAAAATGATAAATTTGTCGTTTTGTGTCTGAAAAGCTCTATATGGAAAAATATGCAGATAAATTTGTTTTTCTTCAAAATTAACGGTATAATATAAGTATAGTTTTTTGGATAAGAAGGTGCAAAATTGAAACAAACATTTAAACTAAATAAAGAATATATTACTTTAGGCCAATTTTTAAAAGAAATCAATGAAATTTCAAGCGGAGGGATGGCGAAGTGGTATTTACAAGAACAAACTGTTTTTGTAGATGGCGAGCTTGAAAACCGCAGAGGTCGTAAATTATATGAAAACATGATGATTGAAATACCTGAAGTAGGTACTTTTTTTATGGAGAAAAAAAAGAGCTCAGTGAATGATCATAAGGATCAAGCGTAATGAAATTAACGGATATTCATCTTGAAAATTACCGGAATTACGAGCAATTAGCGCTTGATTTTTCTCCCAATTTAACAATTTTTCTAGGAGAAAACGCGCAAGGAAAAACCAATTTACTTGAGAGTATCTATGTACTCGCTATGACAAGAAGCCATAGAACGAACAACGAAAAAGAGTTTATTCGTTGGGGAGAAGATATTGCACGGATTGAAGGAAATGTTCAAAAGAGGAATAGTTCAGTCAAGCTTGAGATGGCGATCTCGGCCAAAGGAAAAAAAACCAAAATTAATCACTTGGAACAACGTAGGCTAAGTGATTATATAGGGTTCTTAAATGTGATTCTTTTTGCACCAGAAGATTTATCTTTGGTAAAAGGTTCGCCACAGGTAAGACGAAGATTTATTGATATGGAGCTTGGACAAGTCAATCCCAATTATCTGTATCAGCTGTCTCAGTACCAAACACTGCTCAAACAGCGTAATCAATATCTGCGGAGAATCAATGAAACAAAGAAAAAAGATGAGGTTTTTTTAGAAGTTTTAGCAGAACAGCTGGCAGAGTCTGGCAGCTTCGTTCTTTTTTACCGCTATCAATTTTTAAAGAAACTAATGCATTGGGCAAACGAAATTCATGAAACGATTTCGCAACAAAAAGAAGACTTAGCAATTTGCTATGAACCAAGCATTAAGGTTGATGAATCAATGGAACGTGAAGAATTAAAAGCTGTTTTTCTGGAAGCTTTGAAAAAAAATCAAGCAAGGGATCTAATGAAACAGACAACCTCTGTGGGACCTCACCGAGATGATTTACTCTTTTTAGTCAATCAGCAAAATGTTCAAACGTTTGGTTCACAAGGTCAACAACGAACAGCAGCTTTGAGTATCAAGCTTGCTGAGATCGAATTAATGAATGCTGAAATAGGAGAATATCCGATATTACTTTTAGATGATGTGCTCAGTGAGCTTGATGATGAACGTCAAATTCATCTGATGGCGGCAATTGAAGGAAAAGTTCAAACATTTTTAACCACAACGAGTTTGGCGCACATCGAAGATAAAATGAAAAGCAAACCTGCCATTTTTCATGTTTCAGAGGGTAAGATAGAAAGGAAAAGTGAATAAATTTGACAGAAGAAAAGAACTTAAAAGAACGCGCACAAGAATATGATGCGAGTCAGATTCAAGTTTTAGAGGGGCTAGAGGCTGTTCGAAAACGTCCAGGTATGTATATTGGTTCTACCAGTGGTCAAGGCTTGCATCACCTTGTGTGGGAAATTGTCGACAATGCTATCGATGAGGCCTTAGCGGGTTTTTGTGATGAAATCAATGTCATTATCGAAAAAGATAATAGTATCACAGTTATTGATAACGGACGTGGAATTCCAGTTGGCACTCAGGCTAAAACAGGTCGGCCAGCTGTAGAGACTGTTTTTACTGTGCTACATGCAGGAGGGAAATTTGGCGGTGGCGGATACAAAGTATCAGGAGGCTTGCATGGTGTAGGGTCTTCGGTTGTAAATGCCCTTTCGACCCAATTAGATGTAAAGGTGTACAAAGAGGGTAAAATCTATTACCAAGAGTATCATCAAGGGGCAGTTGTAGCCGATTTAAAAGTTATTGGAGAAACAGAACGTCATGGAACGACGGTTCACTTTATTCCTGATCCCGAGATTTTTAAAGAAACAGTTGAATTTGAGTTTGAAAAGCTAGCGACAAGAATTCGTGAGTTATCATTTTTAAATCGTGGGTTGAAAATAACAATTGAAGATTTACGTAGTGAAGAACCAATAAAAAAAGAGTTTCATTTTGAAGGCGGAATTAAGAGTTATGTTCAGTTCTTAAATGACACGAAAACAGTTTTGTTTGAAGAACCGATTTATATTGAAGGCGAGCAACAAGACATTTCGGTAGAAGTGGCGATTCAATATACAGATGGCTACCATACGAATGTGATGAGTTTTGCCAATAACATTCACACTTATGAAGGTGGAACGCACGAATCAGGATTTAAAACAGCGTTGACGCGTGTGATTAACGATTATGCTCGAAAACAAAAGATAATGAAAGATAACGATGAAAACCTAAGTGGGGAAGATGTTCGTGAAGGTCTAACAGCCGTGATCTCCATCAAGCATCCCAATCCGCAATTTGAAGGTCAAACAAAGACAAAACTTGGAAATTCTGAAGTTAGGACTGTAACTGACCGTTTGTTTTCTGAGGCTTTTAATAAATTTTTACTAGAAAATCCTACAGTTGGAAAAAAAGTAGTTGAAAAAGGGATACTAGCAGCAAAAGCAAGACAAGCAGCCAAGCGTGCAAGAGAAGTAACACGTAGAAAAGGTGCACTAGAAATTAGTAACCTTCCTGGTAAATTAGCAGATTGTTCTAGCCGTGAACCAGAAAAATGTGAATTATTTATTGTCGAAGGAGACTCTGCGGGAGGATCTGCCAAACAAGGACGTAGTCGGGAATTCCAAGCAATTTTGCCGATTCGTGGAAAAATCCTCAATGTTGAAAAAGCAAGTATGGATAAGATACTAGCAAATGAAGAGATTCGTTCATTATTTACAGCGATGGGAACAGGATTTGGTGCTGATTTTGAGGTATCCAAGGCGAGATACCATAAGCTTGTGATTATGACGGATGCCGATGTTGACGGTGCGCATATTCGTACATTATTGTTAACACTTTTTTATCGTTATATGCGTCCTATTGTAGAAGCTGGATATGTATACATTGCACAACCTCCTTTGTATGGTGTCAAACAAGGGAAGAATATCACCTATGTGCAATCTGGTAAGCATGCAGATGAAGAGTTGGCTCGTGTGATTAAAGAGTTACCAACGTCGCCTAAACCGTCTATTCAGCGTTACAAAGGTCTTGGTGAAATGGATGACCATCAACTATGGGAAACGACAATGGACCCAGAAAATCGACTGATGTCACGTGTGACAGTTGATGATGCGATTGAAGCCGATCGTGTCTTTGAAATGCTAATGGGGGATAAAGTAGAGCCGAGAAGACTCTTTATCGAAGAAAATGCGCGTTACGTTAAGAATTTAGATATCTAGTAAAATGAAGGAGTAGGTGACATGACAGACGAAGTAAGAAAGAATATTCAAGATGTCAACTTGTCCAGTGAGATGCGCGAATCGTTTATAGATTATGCGATGAGTGTAATTGTTGCCCGGGCATTGCCAGATGTGCGTGATGGTTTAAAACCTGTGCACAGAAGAATCTTATATGGCATGAATGAGTTAGGGGTGACACCTGACAAACCACATAAAAAATCAGCCCGGATTGTCGGGGACGTTATGGGTAAATATCATCCACATGGTGATAGTGCGATTTATGAGTCAATGGTTAGAATGGCCCAACCTTTTAGCTACCGTAAGATGCTCGTAGATGGTCATGGGAACTTTGGGTCAGTCGATGGTGATGGCGCTGCAGCAATGCGGTATACAGAAGCAAGAATGAGTAAAATAGCTCTTGAAATGCTGCGAGATATTAATAAAAATACAGTGGATTTTCATAGCAACTATGATGAAACGGAACGCGAACCAGACGTTTTACCAGCACGTTTCCCTAACCTGCTAGTCAATGGTACAACAGGGATTGCAGTCGGAATGGCAACAAATATTCCTCCTCATAATTTAGGAGAAGTCATCGAAGCAATTCATGTATTGATGAAAAATCCAGAGGCAACTACGGCTGATCTGATGGAAGTACTCCCTGGTCCTGATTTTCCAACGGGTGGACTTGTGATGGGGAAATCTGGCATTCGTCGTGCCTATGAAACAGGTAGAGGCTCGATTATTGTTCGAGCTAAAGTCGATGTGAGCGAGATGAAGAACGGGAAAGAACGGATATTGGTAACGGAACTTCCTTACATGGTTAATAAAGCCAAACTCATTGAGCGAATCGCAGAACTTGCCAGAGACAAAAGAATTGAAGGAATTACCGACTTACGTGATGAATCTTCTCGTGAAGGAATGCGAATTGTGATTGATGTAAGAAGAGATGTGAGTGCTTCGGTTATTTTAAATAATTTATACAAAATGACTGCGTTACAAACCTCTTTTGGATTCAATATGTTGGCTATCGTAAAAGGTGTACCAAAGGTTTTGGGCTTGAAGCCGATTTTAGAATATTATTTGGAACATCAAGAAGAAGTCATTCGTCGTCGTACGGAATTTGACAAACAAAAGGCTGAAGCTCGTGCGCATATTTTGGAAGGCTTAAGGATTGCTTTGGATCATATCGATGAGATTATTGCTATTATCCGTGGTTCTGAGTCCGATGATGTCGCCAAGGTAGCTTTGATTGAACGCTTTACTTTTTCTGATCGACAAGCACAAGCTATCTTAGACATGCGTTTGCGTCGTTTAACTGGTTTGGAAAGAGATAAAATCGAAAAAGAATATCAAGAATTGATGAAATTGATTGCTGATTTGACAGATATTCTAGCAAATCATCATCGAATTTTAGAAATCATTGAGACAGAGTTAAGAGAGATTCAGAGCAAGTTCGGTGACGAACGCCGGACAGAATTGCTTGTAGGAGAAGTTTTAAGCCTTGAGGATGAGGACTTGATAGAAGAAGAAGATGTGGTCATCACATTGACGCACAACGGCTATATCAAGCGTTTGGCAAGCTCTGAGTTTCGTTCACAACGTCGCGGTGGTCGTGGCGTTCAAGGCATGGGCGTTCATGATGGCGATTTTGTTGAGAATTTAGTATCTTGTTCGACCCACGATACGCTCCTATTCTTTACAAATAACGGGAAAGTCTATCGTGCAAAAGGCTATGAAATTCCAGAATACGGTCGTACAGCCAAAGGGATACCAGTGATTAATCTCTTAGGAATTGATTCTAGTGAAACGATCCAAGCGATTATAAATGTAGAGGGACTTTCAGAAGAAGGTCAGTATCTATTTTTTACAACGCGTAAAGGGACAGTGAAACGAACAACTGTCACTGCCTTCTCCAATATTCGTAGCAATGGTCTAAAAGCGATTGCACTAAAAGAGGACGACGAGTTGATGAATGTGACCCTGACAGATGGGAACAAACACATTATTATTGGAACGCATAAAGGATATTCGGTCACTTTTTCAGAGACAGCTGTAAGAGATATGGGAAGAAACGCTTCAGGAGTCCGAGGGATTCGACTAAGAGAAGAAGATTATGTCGTGGGAATGGACATTTTGGAAGAAAATTCTGAAGTCCTGATCATCACAGAAAAAGGTTATGGAAAACGTACGGCAGCCAGTGAGTATCCTGTCAAAGGTCGGGGTGGTAAAGGAATAAAAACAGCCAATATTACCGATAAAAATGGACCACTAGCAGGTTTAACCACCGTTGATGGCAGCGAGGATATATTGCTGATAACCAATGAAGGTGTGATTATACGCTTTGGCATCGACTCTGTTTCACAAACAGGGCGCTCGACTCAAGGAGTAAGGCTCATTCGTTTAGAAAAAGAAAGTATTGTATCAACCATGGCTAAAGTAGCTGCAGAAGAATCCTTGGAAGAGGTAGAAACAGACAGTACTGAAGGCTAAGTGAATTTAAACAGAGTAGAGACGTAAGGGATTGTCCTGTCGTCTCTACTTTTTTATTGTGGATAAAGCAAGAAAAATAACGATTAACCCATCTATCCACATGTGGATAGATGGGTTAGATGCTTTTTTTATAAAAAAAGCACATAAAATAGATTGGATAAGTTTAAAAAAAGAGGTTTATAAAATGTTGTAGATTCAATATGTTATTGCAATTTTGATAGAGATGTAGTATAATTTATATTTGTGAGTAGTCTATACAAAGACAAGCTCTCCTTGCTCTTTAAAAGAAAGAGCCAAAGTCCACGAGGAGGTGAAAATCAATGAGTCAAGCAACGAAATATGAAATCATGTACATTATTCGTCCGAACATTGATGAAGAAGCAAAAACTGCTTTAGTAACACGTTTTGATACTATCTTAAAAGACAACGGTGCTGAAGTCCTAGAATCAAAAGATTGGGAAAAACGCCGTTTAGCGTACGAAATTAATAATTTCCGCGAAGGTATCTACCATATCGTAAAAGTTTCTTCTGAAAATGCTGATGGAATTAACGAATTTGATCGTTTAGCTAAAATCAACGAAGACATTTTACGTCACATGGTTGTGAAAGAAGAAGCATAAAAAGATTCATGTATATACCGAATGTTTCACATGAAACATTGTAGAGGAAGGAGCTGGACAAATGATTAATAACGTTGTATTAGTAGGAAGACTAACAAAAGATCCTGATTTACGATATACTGCTAGCGGTACAGCTGTGGCTACTTTTACTTTGGCTGTAAACAGAAATTTTACTAACCAAAATGGAAATAGAGATGCTGATTTCATCAATTGTGTGATTTGGAGAAAACCAGCTGAAACAATGGCAAATATTGCGAAAAAAGGTACCTTGATGGGAGCGACTGGTCGTATTCAGACTAGAAACTATGAAAATCAACAGGGCCAAAGAGTATATGTAACTGAAGTGGTCTGCGATAACTTCCAATTGCTAGAGTCAAAAGCTGCTAGTGAACAACGTCAACATTCTGATAATAGTTATTCTGATTATGGACAATCCAATTTTGGTGCGCCACAATCAAATAATACCAATCAGTCATTTGCCCCAACTTCAGGTCAATCAACAAAAAATGAAACGCCAAGTTTTGAAAGAAATACTTCAGATCCGTTTGGAGATTCTTCTCAAATTGATATTTCAGATGATGATTTACCATTCTAATTTAAAATTTGATAAGGAGGGAAAATGATGGCACAACAAAGAAGAGGCGGAAAAAAACGTCGTAAGGTTTGTTACTTTACTTCTAACCATATCGATCATATCGATTACAAAGATGTTGAATTGCTAAAAAGATTTGTTTCAGAAAGAGGAAAGATTTTACCTCGTCGTGTAACAGGTACTTCAGCAAAATATCAACGTAAATTAACGATTGCAATTAAACGTTCACGTATTATGGGCTTACTACCATTCGTTGGAGAAGAAGCTTAAAAACATAGAAGAAGGCAGTATAGAGAAATCTATGCAGCCTTTTTTGTTTCACGTGAAACAATTAAAATCAGTCGCTACTTGGGTCTTTTTATGTTAAAATTAGATAGTAGATTAGCAAGAATTTATAGATAGGTAGTCATGAAGGAGAGGTTATGATGAAAGTTATTTTTTTAGCAGATGTAAAAGGAAAAGGGAAAAAAGGGGATATCAAAGAGGTAGCCTCAGGTTATGCCCAAAATTATCTGATCAAAAATGGACTCGCAAAAGAAGCAACTAGAAGTAGTGTGAGCGAATTACAAGGTCAAAAAAAAGCGCAGCAAAAACAAGAAGCTGAAATCAAACAAGAAGCTGAAACGTTAAAAGAAAAAATTGAAGCTGAAGGATTTAATGTTGAAATAAAAGCAAAATCTGGCGAAGATGGTCGCTTATTTGGTTCAATTCCTTCCAAACAAATAGCCGATGCTTTAACTAAGCAACACAAAATTAAAGTTGATAAGAGAAAAATGGATTTGGCCCAACCAATCCGCGCGCTAGGTTTTACGAATGTTCCAATTAAATTACATCAAGAAGTAACAGCAACATTAAAAGTGCATGTTGTAGAAGAGTAAGAAAGTAACGAAGCTAAAACAAATACGTTAGGAAAGGCTAGAATTGCTTTCTTTTCAAATGATGGATACTAATAAAGTCTATAGAAGTGAGCTGAATGAGGAGAGAAAATGCATGAGTGAAATCTGGCCAGATCGTTTGCCCCCACAAAATATAGAAGCTGAACAAGCCGTTCTTGGTTCAGTGTTTCTAGATGCGGATGCTGTTGTGGAAGCATTGGAATATATAGAGCCAAAAGACTTTTATCGTCGGGGGCATCAATTGATTTTTCAAACGATGATTGCACTAAATGATCGCAATGAAGCCGTTGATGTGATTACAGTAAAGGATAGTTTAGAGCAATTAAATTTGCTAGAAGACATTGGTGGTATTAGTTATCTTTCTGAATTAGCGTTAGCTGTACCGACGGCTGCAAATGTTGGGTATTACGCTAAAATAGTGGAGCAAAAGTCTTTACTAAGAAATTTGATACAAACTGCCACTGAGATTGTGTCAAAAGGGTTTGAACAAGGTGAAGATGTTGAAACCATCTTGGATGAAGCAGAACGAAGGATTCTCGAAGTTTCTGAAAAAAGAAATCGTAGTGGTTTTCTTTCGATAGCGGATGTATTGAATACAACCATTACTCAAATTGATCAATTGTCACAACAAAATGAAGAAATCACTGGTTTGCCAACTGGATATAGTGCACTTGATAAAATGACCGCTGGTTTACAACAAGAAGAACTAATCATCTTGGCTGCACGGCCGGCCGTTGGGAAGACAGCTTTTGCTTTGAATATCGCACAAAATGTTGGAACGAAAACAGATAAGTCGGTTGCAATTTTCAGTCTTGAAATGGGTGCAGAATCGCTGGTAAATCGTATGCTTTGTGCAGAGGGGTCAATTGAAGCAGCGCATTTGCGGACGGGACAACTCTCTGAAGAAGAATGGTCGAACTTAATTGTGGCAATGGGGAGTCTTTCAAAAGCCAATATTTATATTGATGATACTCCTGGGATTAAGATTACTGAAATTCGGGCGAAGTGTCGGAAACTAGCACAAGAAAAAGGAAACTTGGGTTTAATCTTGATTGATTATTTACAGTTAATTGAAGGAACTGGACGAGAAAATAGACAGCAAGAGGTATCCGAAATTTCACGACAACTTAAAAAGCTTGCAAAGGAGCTAAAAGTTCCAGTGATTGCCTTGTCCCAATTGTCACGGGGAGTTGAGCAAAGACAAGATAAGAGACCGGTTCTAAGTGATATTCGTGAGTCTGGATCTATTGAGCAAGATGCCGATATCGTGGCTTTCTTATATCGTGATGACTATTATGACCGAGAAAATGGGGAAGATGATGATCATGAGGCATCTGAACCAAACAATATAATTGAAGTGATTATTGAAAAAAATAGAAGTGGGGCGCGTGGGACAGTAGAGTTACTCTTTATCAAAGAGTATAATAAGTTTTCATCATTGTCACCACGAGTAGAATAAAGCTTGGAAGACATTGTTCGTCTTTTTAAGATTTTTTTTAATCACATAAAGTTATCATTCGCTTATGGGGTGGATTTTTTATCTAAATTAGAATAATATTCGATTTTTATTGAATATCTTAGCAGATATTGATAAAATAAGTAAGTATGAGATAAAAATAAGGACGAGGTGTTCATATGCCATCTGTAGTTGTAGTAGGTACGCAATGGGGAGACGAAGGGAAAGGAAAAATCACTGACTTTCTAAGTGAAAATGCTGAAGTGATCGCACGTTATCAAGGCGGGGATAACGCTGGCCACACGATTCAATTTGATGAGGTTACTTATAAGTTACATTTGATTCCTTCAGGGATTTTTTACAAAGACAAGATTAGTGTGATCGGTAACGGTGTCGTTGTGAATCCTAAATCGCTAGTAAAAGAACTTGCTTATTTAGAAGAAAAAAATGTTGCGACGGATAATTTACGCATTTCAGATCGTGCGCATGTTATTTTACCCTATCATATCAAACTAGATCAGCTCCAAGAAGATTCAAAGGGAGAAAATAAAATTGGTACAACGATCAAGGGAATTGGACCTGCCTACATGGATAAAGCAGCACGTGTCGGAATTCGAATTGCGGATTTATTAGATAAAGAAATTTTTGAAGAACGCTTAAAGATTAACTTAGAAGAAAAAAATCGACAGTTTGTTAAGATGTTTGATAGTACGCCGCTTGATTTTGAAGATATCTTTGAAGAATACTACGAATACGGACAACAAATCAAAAAATATGTAACAGATACATCTGTTATTTTAAATGATGCGTTGGATAATGGAAAGCGGGTTCTGTTTGAAGGTGCACAGGGTGTGATGCTTGATATCGATCAAGGAACCTATCCATTTGTTACTTCTTCAAATCCTGTTGCAGGGGGTGTAACGATTGGGAGTGGCGTTGGACCATCTAAGATTAATAAAGTTGTGGGTGTGTGTAAAGCCTACACTTCACGTGTTGGAGACGGACCATTTCCAACAGAGCTCTTTGATGAGAACGGCGAACAAATCCGTGAGGTTGGACGTGAATACGGCACCACAACAGGACGTCCTAGACGTGTCGGCTGGTATGATAGCGTGGTCATGCGTCACTCAAGACGTGTTTCAGGTATCACAAACTTATCACTAAACTCAATCGATGTACTGAGTGGATTAAAAACAGTAAAAATTTGCACAGCTTATGAGTTAGACGGTAAAAAAATCTACCATTATCCGGCAAGCTTAAAAGAATTATCAAGATGTAAGCCAATCTATGAAGAATTACCTGGTTGGGATGAAGATATTACAAAATGTAAAACATTGAATGATCTCCCTGAGAATGCGCGTAATTACGTGTATCGTATCTCTGAGCTTGTAGGGGTTCGAATCTCAACTTTTTCTGTCGGTCCTGATCGGAATCAAACAAACGTTTTAGAAAGTGTTTGGGCGCAAATATAATAGATAAAAAAAAGCATTTGGCGAAAACGCCAAATGCTTTTTTTATGGGTTCCGTTAGTTTTAAGGATTTACAAAGAATTTAATGAAAACAAAGGCTGGAGAGAGTTTTTTACTTATAATTTGGAAGTTTACAAAAAATTTACTTAAATTCGTCAAAGAGATTTACATTATTTTGATACTCTTTAGGTGCAGTTAATCATGCAAAAAGAAAGAGGAAGAAAAATGAAAATGACGAGACATTTGAAATTTGTTGTTGCTGGATTGGCACTTGTAGGTCTTATGGCTGGATGTGGTAAATCCTCAAGTAGTTCAAGCGATAGTACGAATCAAGCAAGTACTAAAAAGCAAAGTATTACAGCGGTGGGTTCAACAGCACTCCAACCTCTAGTCGAAAGTGCAGCTGAAGCATTTAGTAATGAAAATAGCAATTATCAAATTGATGTTCAAGGGGGCGGGAGTGGTACTGGTCTTAGCCAAGTACAAACTGGCGCTGTAGATATTGGAAACTCTGATGTTTTTGCAGAGGAGAAATCTGGGATTGATTCAAGTAAACTTGTGGATCATAAAGTAGCCGTTGTTGGTATGGCACCGGTTGTCAATAAAGAAGTTGGTGTGACGAATATAACAAAAGAAAATTTGATTAAAGTGTTTACAGGAAAAGTGACAAACTGGAAAGAAATCGGTGGGAAGGATCAAACCATCGTGGTTGTAAACCGTGCAACTGGGAGTGGAACACGTGCAACGTTTGAAAAATGGGGACTAGACGGGGCTACTCCAATTAAATCCCAAGAACAAGATTCTTCTGGTACAGTGAAAAAAATTGTGGCGCAAACGCCTGGGGCAATCAGTTATTTGGCTTTCTCACAAACAGATGATACCTTAAAAATGCTATCAGTAGATGGGGTGAAACCAACCAATCAAAACGTTGCAACCAACAAGTGGGTAATCTGGTCTTATGAACATATGTATACAAAAGGAAACCCAACTACAAAAGTTAAAAAATTCTTGGATTATGTTTTGTCTAAAGAGGTTCAAGGTGGCTTAGTTGAAAAAATGGGGTATCTACCTGTAACAGATATGAAAGTAGAACGTGATTCAAACGGAAAAGTGAAATAAAACAAGAAAAGTATAGCCTGGTCTGCCATCAGCAGGCACAGGCTTTTTCTTTAAAAAGTTGAGATGCCAGTTTAAAAGTAGGGAGCAAATGAATGAAGACGGAATCGATTAAAAAAAATTTAACGACCAGATCGAAAAAAGCTAAAATTGAACGTTTTGGCAAGTTAGTCAGCTTTATCTGTATTTTAATCATTATTGCAGTCGTTGTAGCCATTTTTTATTTTGTCTCAAGCAAAGGACTAGCAACTTTTTTTCAAAATAAAGTCAATGTTATTGATTTTATTTTTGGTAAAGATTGGCAACCAAGCTCGGTTGATCAGTCAGGAAAACCTTTGGTAGGAGCGCTCCCGATGATTGCGGGATCGTTTATTGTGACGGTGTTATCCGCTATTGTAGCAACGCCTTTTGCAGTTGGAACCGCGATTTTTATGGTAGAGGTTTCACCAAAACGGGGCGCTAATTTATTGCAGCCTGTTATTGAATTATTAGTTGGAATTCCTTCTGTTGTGTATGGTTTTATTGGTCTGTCTGTGATTGTTCCGTGGATCAGAGGAATTTTTGGTGGGACAGGATTTGGGATTCTAGCAGGGGCTATTATTTTATTTATCATGATACTGCCAACGGTGACAAGTATGACTGTGGATGCGCTCAAGAGTGTACCAAGGCATTACCGGGAAGCATCACTTGCTCTTGGAGCAACAAGATGGCAAACGACCTATAAAGTGGTGCTTCGAGTTGCCACACCAGGGATACTAACCGCTGTTATATTTGGTATGAGTCGTGCGTTCGGGGAAGCACTTGCAATCCAAATGGTAATTGGAAACTCAGCTGTGATGCCCACAGGCTTGCTGACACCAGCGGCTACACTGACAAGTGTCCTTACTATGGGGATTGGCAATACAATTAGTGGTACACTCCAAAATAATGTTTTGTGGTCGCTAGCACTGGTCTTACTCTTTATGTCATTATTCTTTAATTTAATCATGAGAATGATCGCAAAGAAAGGAGCGATGAACTAATGAATGCCAAAAAAATCGACAAAATGGCTACGGGAGTCTTGTTTGGAGTATCGTGTGTGCTTGTCTTATTATTAGCTAGTTTTTTAGGTTACATTCTTGTGCAAGGAGTGCCACATATTTCTTGGCATTTTTTGACAGCTCCAGCAAAATCTTTTCAGTCTGGTGGCGGGATTGGTCTTCAGATTTTTAATTCTCTCTATTTATTAGTATTGACCATGATTTTGGGAATTCCGATTTCATTAGGTGCGGGAATTTATCTGTCAGAGTATGCCAAAAAGAATTGGCTTACAGATTGTATTCGAACTGCTATCGAAATTTTGAGCTCTCTACCAAGTGTAGTCGTAGGGTTGTTTGGTTTTTTAGTCTTTGTCCTTCAATTTCAGTTTGGTTTCTCCATTCTGTCAGGGGCACTTGCGTTGACCTTCTTCAACCTACCTTTACTGACGAGAAATGTGGAATCTTCTCTACAGGCTGTCCCTTATACGCAGCGTGAGGCAGGATTAGCACTGGGAATTTCTAGATGGGAAACAGTTACGAAAATTATTGTACCGGAGGCTTTGCCTAGTATATTAACCGGAATTATCTTAGCAAGTGGTCGGGTCTTTGGGGAAGCAGCAGCACTCATTTATACATCTGGTCAAAGTGCACCCACACTTGATTTTACAAACTGGAATCCTTTCGATGAAACTAGCCCTTTGAATATTTTTCGAAAGGCTGAAACCTTAGCAGTTCATATTTGGAAAGTCAATAGTGAAAGTACTACACCAGATGCTGCCGCAATCTCTAGTGGCGCTTCAGCTGTGTTGATTTTAGGTGTTTTGTTCTTCAACTTATTCGCACGTATCATTGGAAATCGAATTCATAAAAAAATGACTGCATCTTAAAGCAAAGAAGGAGTATCTATGCAAACTTATGATTTATCTCAAACATTCATCAAAGGATTTTCACAAGAAGAGCTCGTGCTGTACACGAAAGATCTCTGTGTCTGGTACGGTGAAAAAGAAGCGATTCATAATGTATCTTTATCTTTTGAACAAAATAAAATCACGTCCTTGATTGGACCATCCGGTTGTGGGAAGTCCACTTATTTACGCGCACTCAATCGAATGAATGATGAAATCCCTTCTGCAAAAGTAACCGGAGAAATCTACTATCAAGGTGTCGACGTTAATTATAAAAATATCGATGTTTATGAAATGCGTAAGCGCATAGGTATGGTTTTTCAACGGCCTAATCCATTTAGCAAATCAATCCGTGAGAACGTTACATTTGCCCTCAAACAACACGGATTAAAAGAGAAAAAGCTGTTGGATGAACGTGTAGAGAAGGTCTTGAGACAAGCAGCGCTTTGGGAAGATGTCAAAGATAGTTTAGACAAAAGTGCACTAGCCCTGTCTGGTGGTCAACAACAACGCCTATGTATTGCACGAGCGGTCGCAATGCAACCGGATGTCTTGCTTTTAGATGAACCGGCCAGCGCGCTTGATCCTATATCAACGAGTAAGATAGAAGAAACATTGCTCGATTTGAAGAAAAACTACAGCATTATTATTGTGACACATAATATGCAACAAGCCTCTAGAATCAGTGATTATACCGCTTTTTTCTATACTGGAAAAGTACTTGAATATGACGATACAAGAAAAATTTTTACAAGACCAAAAATTAAAGCAACAGAAGATTATGTATCAGGTCATTTTGGATAAGGAGAGAAAAACATGGTGGAGTTACAGACTGTTGAAGAACATTCAATTTTAAGGTCGTCGGATTTACATGTTTATTATGGAAAAAAAGAGGCGCTGAAAGGGATTACTATGGGATTTAAGCAGGGAGAAATCGCAGCGTTGATTGGGCCTTCTGGCTGTGGAAAATCTACCTATTTAAGAACGTTGAATCGGATGAATGATTTAATTCCGGGGATGACGATTACGGGCAACGTCTCATTTAAGGAAAAGAATATTTATAGGCCCAAAATGGATATTGTTGAGCTGAGGAAAGATATCGGCATGGTTTTTCAACAGCCTAATCCGTTTCCTTTTTCTATCTATGAAAATGTGGCCTATGGACTAAGGCTCACACAAAACATACCCAAACAACAACTAGACGATATTGTAGAAAGAAGCCTGCGAGCAGCTTTTGTGTGGGAGGACGTTAAAGATAAGCTAAACAAGAGTGCTTTGTCTTTATCAGGTGGTCAACAGCAAAGAGTTTGTATTGCACGGGTGCTTGCTGTTAATCCACAAGTGATTTTGTTGGATGAACCAACGAGCGCCCTTGATCCCGTATCAAGTGGCAAAATCGAAGAAATGTTACTTGAGCTAAAAGAGAAATATACCTTGATTATTGTGACACATAACATGCAACAAGCTTCACGAATTTCTGATAAAACAGCATTTTTTCTAAATGGTGAGCTTATTGAGTATGATCAAACAAGAAAAATTTTTTCAAATCCAGCTCAAGCAGCAACGGATGATTATATTTCAGGCAGGTTTGGATAGAAAGTGAGGAGGGAATCATATGCTAAGAAAGCAATTTGAAGAAGAACTAGAAAGTTTGCATGAAGAATTTTATGAAATGGGTTTAAGAGCAGGCGAAGCAGTGGCCAAAGCAACGGAAGCATTTGTTAACCATGACAAAGAACTTGCAAATACGGTGATTTTAGAGGATGCACGCATCAATCAATGTGAGGTTAACTTAGAAAAGAAAAGTTATGAATTGCTAGCTTTACAACAACCAGTGACAAAAAATTTACGCATATTAGTGACAATCTTAAAGGCCAGTAGTGACCTAGAAAGAATTGGAGATCATGCAGTTTCGATTGCCAAGGCAACAATTCGGGTCAAAGGTAAACAACGTGTACCCTATATTGAACAAGACATCAGTGAGATGTCAAAAGCTACATTAAGAATGGTGGATGCAGTGCTGCATGCTTACATCAAAACGAATACCAAAAAAGCAAAAGAAATTGCTAAAGAAGATGATCAGATTAATGCATATTTTAAAAAAATCTATCAAAATACGCTCAAAGAAATGCGTGAAAATAAAGAGACCATTATTGGTGGCGCTGATTACTTACAAGTTGCTGGATACTTAGAACGGATTGGGGATTATGTTACCAATGTGTGTGAGTGGATTGTCTATCTAGAAACTGGGAAAATTAGTGAGTTAGGCTAAGATCAGGTAGTCTGTGCTATACTAAAATAGTAAAAAAGAACTGAGTAGAAGGTGGCTGACAGACCAATGAAGCAAATTTTAATTGTGGATGATGAACCCTCAATCTTAACGCTTTTAAAATACAACTTAGAAAAAGAGCGTTATCAAGTAGACACAGCAAATGATGGACGAGAAGCGTTACAAAAAGCAACAACGAAGGCTTATGACTTTATTGTTCTAGATTTGATGTTGCCCTATTTAGATGGAACAGAAGTGACCAAAGAATTGCGAAGTCAAAAGATTACGACGCCAATCATTATACTGACAGCAAAAGATGAAGTCTTTGATAAAGTGGTGGCACTTGAAATGGGGGCAGATGACTATTTAACAAAACCTTTTAGTCCACGAGAATTGATTGCACGTATGAAGGCAACTTATAGAAGGTACATCAAACAAGAGCATCAAGAAATTAGTCAAACGCTTGAAGTAGGAAAAGACAATATTTTACAAGTCGGCGCACTTACGCTCTACCCGGATGAATTTATTGCAGAAAAAAATGGCAAACCACTAACATTGACTAGGAAAGAATTTGAATTGTTAACCTATTTTATGAAACGAAAAAACCGAATTATTGATCGTGAAAGAATGCTTGTGGCACTTTGGAATGATAGTTACGTGGGACAATCACGGATTGTCGACATTCAAGTCAGTCACTTACGAGAAAAGATTGAAGACAATCCTAAAGAGCCCAAGTATTTACTCACCATTCGCGGGTTTGGTTATAAATTCCAGGAGCCAGAAAATGAAAAATAGAGCTACTGTTAAAATCATGGGGTTGTTTCTTTGCTTTACGCTAGTTTGCATTCTTGGGGCCCAGTGGTTGAATCATTCCTTGCATCAAGAAATGATTAAGCAGCAAGTTACGAAGCTGGATCGTGAACTTGAATTGTTAGAAAAAAATATCGATTTTAAAGAAATAATAGCAAATGATCAAGTAAGCAATCTAACTGAAAGTCAAACGTTGAAAAAAGCATTAGGTGCTAAGGAAAGACTAACCGTAATAAGTCAAACAATGCAAGTAGTTGTGGACACAGAAAATACTAAAAAAATTGTTGCATCTGGAAGTCGCAAGCAACGTCCAGAAGTAGCTGCCGTTACTTCTGGAAAATCGTTGGGCTATGCGCTTAGGAACAGTACTACAATTGGAGAGAAGTTACTCTATGTAGCAAAACCTATCAAAATAAATGGTAAAATCATCGGGATCGTACGAATTTCTGAGAAATATAGCGGGTTTTCAGAGGGAGCTAAGAAGCTAGAGACCACTCTCTTGCTCTTTGTAGGTAGTTTATTACTTCTTTTATTTTTGTTTCTTTCGTTGCTAATCTATCAACGAAATGAACCGATGCGTAAGTTGATCCCTTTATTTGATGAGTTGAGTAAGGATCCGACGAAACGTCAACTGATTGTAGAAGACGCGACGGATTGGTTGCCGTTGTATGATTCAGCTAACCAACTAATGAAAGAAACGCATACTTTATCAAGCTTGCAAAGTGCTAGTGAAATGAAACTACGCTTTTTCTTAGAAAACTTGGCAATTGGGGTGGTTATGATTAATGAGGAAGCCCAAGTTACAACCATCAATCCTAAATGTTTTGAGCTGCTTCAAGAAGAAGCAATAAAGCCGCCCTTTCATTATCAAGAAATCATTAAAAATCCGCAAATTTTGCAACTCTTACACCAATCACGTAATCAAAAACAGGATCAGCATGAAGAAGTTCGGATTATTCGACCGCAGAGTAAAGATTTAGATGTACTTTTCCGTTATTTAAAACCAAACGATCAAGGTCAGAGTTTGATTATCGGAATTTTTTATGATTTGTCACAGATTCGTCAGTTGGAGAGAATGCAACAAGACTTTGTGGCGAATGTATCTCACGAATTGAAAACACCAGTCACATCTATATTAGGCTTTACTGAAACACTACTTGACGGGGCACAAGCCGAACCAGAAATCCGCCAAGAGTTTTTAACCATTATTCAAAAAGAAGCGGGACGCTTACAGGAAATGATTCAAAAAATTCTGCTGCTATCACGAAATGGAGACACCTTCGAAGACATAGAAGAGGAGGTCCTATCAATAGCGGATATTTTGAAAACAGAACTTGACTTTTATCAACAAAAGATTGAAGAAAAATCATTAGTAATCGAATGTGACAATAAGCTAGTCAAAGATCGGTTATTACCTGCTAGATACGTGCAACCAATTATCAAAAATCTTTTAGAAAATGCGATTTATTATACCGAAAATCAAGGGAAAATCAAGATCAAACTGACTCAAACGGCTGAAAATTTTTGTTTCTCTGTTCAAGATAATGGTGTTGGAATTTCTGAGAAAGACCAAGAACGAATTTTTGAACGATTTTATAGGGTGAGCAGATCACGCAATCGAAATGCTGGTGGCTCTGGTCTGGGATTGGCAATCGTGAAGCATTATGTCGATTTGTTAAAGGGTCAAATTGAGATTGAAAGTCGTCTAGGCTTAGGTACAACTATCAAGGTAAGAATTCCAGTGCAATAGCCGATAGCGTCAGTCATTGTTTTTTTCAAGTCATTATGTATAATAGTGTTGTAGTGGGGGTAGTGAACAGCCCCCTGGACTAATCGATATAGGTTAATTCGACCAGGAGTAATCATGTTTTTGTGGTCAGAAAAGAGTTGGTAGAATCATGGGAAATGAAGAACTTTTCAAAAAATACTTTCAAGATGGAAAATTGCGACAAATTCCGAAAAAAAAATAAAGATAAACAAGAGTTATTTCGTTTTTTTGCGGAACAATTTGATGATGCGAAAATCTATACGGAAAAAGAAATCAACGAGAAACTAAAAAATTTTTATGATGATTTTGCGATAGTACGCCGTTACTTAGTGGATCATGGCTATCTACTTCGTGACCAGTATGGTAAAGAGTATCGCAAAAAGATAGACCTAGCTGAGTAATAGATGCTCAGTCAAGTCTATCTTTTTTAGTATTAACGCCAAGGTGCTAGATGAAGCACCTTTTTTTTCGTTTTTGATGGAGGATTCACCTTGTTAATAGAAATACCAGCCATACTTCTTTTTTTAAGCTCTTCCACCTTTTTTTTAGGTGTACTTTTTTTTGCGGATCCATATTTTAAGTCTTGAGATTGCTCTAAGGCTAATTTTTTAGATAGTTTATGTTTAAGCTCTGTTGTTAATGGTTCGTATTGTTTGATGAAATATTCTTTTCTGATAGAGGAAAGGTCACTTGTTGTTTTAGTCTGGTTGTCTGATCCATAGAAAATCAAAGCCTTATCAACGCGTGGCTCGAGTTTAGGAGAAAGCGATAATTGCTTACTTTTTTCTGCCAGCTGGAATAAGTGAGCTTTGATGAGGGCGGTAACGTTCTGATCGCCTAAGAGTTGTAAGTCTCCAATTGTTTGCCAGTTTCTTGTAGCGATGATGCGTGAAGTGGGAGAAGGATTAAAAATCTGATTAGCACTGTGTTTGAGTGTAGCGATTTTTTCTTCCAATTTTTGTATATCAATTAATTTCTCACCAAGAATTTCCCTGTATAAATTTAATCTTGTGCCAGAGTATAGTTGTAATTCATTTTTTAGATGGCTTTCTGTTAGGCTATCAAGCTCCAAAAAAGGGGAAAATATATTCGTCTTTTCATTCACCTGACTTTTAAGAGTGGGACTACTTTCAAGCGCATGCTTAGAATCTAACCAGTGATTTAATTGTTTCACTAGATAATAGTTAGAAGGAGAGTCAACATCCAGCGTATTCTTCATCATCCCCTCTAGTTGAGTTTTTAAAGAAGCAAATTTTGAAGGGATTTGTTCGTTGAAATGCTGATTTAGCTGTGTATACAATTGAGGACTAGATCGTTTAACCGCAATACTTACTTCAAAATCTGAAATTTCTCTTAGTTTTTCTAGACAGATTTCTACTTGTTCTCCAGTGTAGTAAAAATTATTCTTTCTAATATGATGAATCTGATTATTTAATTCTTTAGCACTTTTAGTATATTGTGCGTTTTTGTTCGTTAGTTCTTGACTCCATTTTTTTTCAATTGTATCCAGTATATTTTTTTCTTGTTTGTAGGAAAAATACGGAATGAGTTTTTTTTGTGCCTCTAAAAGCCAGATAGCATCTGCTTGTTTTTGTAAGTTTTGATGGAACTCGTTTAGTTGCTCTACCTGTTGTTTCATTGTATTCATGCTCCGTTCATGGTTATGTTAGTACCGTCAGTTTAGCATGTAATGGAAGCAATACTTTTTTATTTTTTCTGAAACGAGAAAAGTAAGATACAAGAGTAGCTAATTAGATGGAAAATCTATTGTGTGTGAATGAATCTTTCTTTTTTTTTTGAAATTAAAATTTATTGATTAAAATTTTGACACTTTATATTTTATATAATATTATAAAATGAATGGATAGAAATAAAAAAACATTAATTATAATCAGTAAATATAAAAACTTTTTTATATGATTGATTATTAAATGAAGTGAAGAAAATATGTAAAAGTGATGGGGAAAGCTTCCTAATAGGATAGTATAGCAATCAGTTTTGATAGCTGACTCATATAAAAATAGGAGCGTACAGGATGATTGAATTAACCAATATAAAATATAGTTATAAATCCTATGTTAGAAGAGAAGGATTTATCGGGAGTTTAAGGGATTTTAAACAACGAGAGGCTATCGTACAAGATGCGGTAAAAAATATTAACTTTACCATCCATAAAGGGGACATAATTGGATTGTTAGGCCAAAATGGAGCGGGAAAAACCACCTTAATAAAATTGATGACAGGAATATTAGAGCCAACGGAGGGACAGATTACCATTGACGGCTTCCATCCGTTTAATAAAGAAAAAAATTTTTTGAAAGAGATTGGGGTGGTTATTGGGCAAAAAAGCCAGTTGGTCTGGGATTTGCCAGCAACTGAGACGCTACGTATGCTGCAAGTGATATATGATATTGATGAAGAAGACTTTAAGCATCGAGTAGAGGTGATGGTTGATTTGCTCAATCTAAAAGAAAAAGTCAATACGCCAGTTAGAAAGCTATCATTAGGAGAAAGAATAAAGTTTGAAATTATTTGTTCACTCATTCACTCACCCAAAGTTCTTTTCTTGGATGAGCCAACGATTGGTCTAGATATCACGAGTCAATATCATATTAGGGAATTTCTCTTGAAAATGAATCAAGAAGAAGAAACAACCATTATTATCACAAGTCATTATATGAAAGATATTGAAGCATTGACCGAAAAAATTTTTATTATGGTGGATGGAGAAATGCTTCAAAATACGACAATACCAGATTTAAAACGCCAATATACGGTGGATGAATCTTTTGAGATTACCTTTAAAGAGGAAGTCCCTTCTTCATTTGAACAGTATAAAGTCAAGGATAAGATCGTGACAGTTCCCTTAGAGGAGATGGGTGCTGCTCTACAAAAAATAGAAGACTTTAAAAATATAAAAACTATTTTGAACAGTACGCCTTCATTTGAAGAGATTATTTATCAGATATTCTCAAGTTCGGGGGGAAAAGCATGAAAAAATATGGCTATATTTTTATGACCCAATTTCAAACGATGCTGGAGTATAAATTTCATTTAATCACGTCCCTTTTTTCTAATTTTTTGACTATCATTATTTCCTTTTATATATGGCAATCGGTTTATATGAGTAGTGGCAAAGGAGTGATTGGAGGTTATACGCAAGCACAAATGCTAAAGTACATTATTTTGGTCAATTTTTTGAGTATCGTGTTTTCTTTTGATTACGTTGTAAGACTCGGAGGGCTAATTAGAAGTGGCAAGTTGAGTACCTTGTTGTTAAGACCTATAAGTTTGTTGGGGGAGTCTTTTTTTAACTTTTTAGGAACGAAAATTCTCTATATTTTCTTCTTGTTACTCTCTCTTTGTTTTTTAGGAAGCACGTCCTTTCTTTTGGTTTTTCTTTATTTTTTAGTCGTGTTTGTTTTATTTTTTTTAGTGTTGTCGGCTATTGGGACAATTGGTTTTTGGTTGATCCAAATGTGGCCGTTGCGTCCAGTGTTATCTGGTCTATATGCGCTGTTAGGGGGACTCTTTTTCCCATTAAATCTGTTGCCGCAGTCTATCTATCAAATTGTTATGTACAATCCATTTGCTTTAATTGGCTATCATACGGCAAATATTTTTCAAAATCATTATTCTACTGAAAAAGTTCTCTTTTTAACATTGATTAGTCTCATATGGGCGACGCTTTTTTATGTACTCTACGTATGGGGGCTAAAAAAAGGATTAAAAAAATATGAAGGGATGGGTGCTTAGTGAATGTGAAATTGTATAAGCAGTTACTTGCTCAAAGTATACAAGAAAGTATTGCCTATAGGAGTACCTCGGTTATTGTAGCGATATTTAGTGTGATTTTTTTTGTTACAGAGATTGTAGTGGGGGTCGTCTTGTTTGACCAGACAAGTTTGTTAGCAGGTTGGTCGAAGCAGCAATATTTTATGCTAGTCGGGGTTTCGGCTCTGATCAATAGTCTGTATCAATTTTTCTTTATTGTTTCTCATGAAAATCTAGCAGAAAGTATTATCGAAGGGGAATTAGATTATATTTTTTTAAAACCAGTTAATTCTTTTTATTTCTATGCATTTAATCGAATTGATTTACCTAGTCTAGTGAATACTGTATTGGCTGTTGTCTTGATTATTTCTCTTCAAAATAGGGTGCATGTTCTGACACTTGTATTTTTTATCTTGTCCATACTTCTTTCTGTCTGGTTTCTTTTTCTAATCAATCAAATCATTGTGACGTTCTCATTTTGGATAGAAAAAGGAGGGAAATTTTTAGCAATTCCTGAATATCTTGCGGATATTGCAAGTAAACCATATTCGATTTATCCTAAAATGTTTATCTTTTTATTTACATGGATCTGTCCTTTTTTTCTAGCATTTAATATGCCAGTATTACTTTTGAAGCAAACTGGCTATTGGAAGCAGCTACTCTATTTCTTAGTATTTGTGTTTCTTTTACATAAATTTGCCACATATTTATGGCGTAAAGGGTTAAGAAAGTACCAATCAAGTAATTGATTGGTACTTTTTTAACCCTTTTATTTTTCAGAAGAGAAGCAACTAATTTTTTATAAAAATCTCTATCTTTTTCTATTGTTAACTTGTATAATATTTTTAGTTTACAATTAGGAGGAGAATATGTTGAGTAGGATAAAGGATTGGACAAGCAAAACGATTTCAAAAAAAGAATGTCTAGAAATTTTGCAAAGCTCAAATGATTGGTGGGAATATTACGCACGGGCAGTTTTAACGAAAAAGCAAAAGACCGGCAATCAAATGCGCTTAAATACACTAATGAATGCAAAAAGTGGTTTGTGCGCAGAAGATTGTGGGTATTGTGCACAATCAAAAACGAGCAGTGCGCCCATCAACCAATATGCACTTCTTCCTAAAGCAGAAATCGTGCACAAGGCTCTTATTGCCAAAAAAAATAAAGCAAGCGTGTTTTGCATTGCGATTAGTGCAACTAGACCGTCAAGTAAAGAACTTTTAGAATTAGGAGAAGCAGTTAAAGAAATTAAAAAAATAATGGAGATTGAGATCTGTCTTTCTTGTGGGTTATTGAGGGAAGAACAAGTGAAGTATCTAAAAGAAGTTGGGATTGACCGAATTAATCATAATTTGAATACACCTAAGGAAAACTATCCGAATATTACGACGACACATACTTACGAAGATCGAATGGATACATTAAAACAATTGCAAGAGTATCAAGTAAATATTTGCTCAGGATTTATTTGTGGCATGGGGGAAACAAGCGAACAATTAGTAGATCTTGCCTTTGAACTAAAAGAGCAGCAGCCGTATTCTGTTCCAGTTAATTTCTTACTCGCAATTGAGGGAACGAAATTGGAAAATACGAATGAGCTCACACCATTGAAATGTTTGAAAATAGTAAGCATGTTACGCTTAGTCTTTCCAGATACGGAACTTCGGGTAAGTGCGGGAAGAGAGTTTCATTTAGGTTCGTTACAACCATTGGTATTACTGATTGTAGATTCTATTTTCTTAGGAAATTATCTCACTGAAAAAGGGGCTGAGATTTCAGAGGATCAAGCGTTATTAAAAGAATTAGGGCTTGAAATTGTGGGGGATAAAAATGACTAAAAGCTATATTATTTGTGGGATTGATACAGATTGTGGGAAAACAGTAGCGAGCATCCTTATGTATGAATACATAAAAATCAAAGAAGGGATTGCGCCTTTTGTCGTGAAACCTGTCCAGACGGGAAAGAGGGGAGATACAGAGGTTTATCAATCATGTGGGGTTAAGGAAACGGATATTATCAATTTTTATACACTAGAAAAAGAGAGCTCAATTCATAGTGCGAGTGCAGCAGAATCAAAAGAACTTGATTTTGATTGGTTGGTTGCTCAGTCGAAAACACTGCTAAATACTGCGGGAAAATCCGCAATTTTTGAGCTGGCCGGGGGTCTGATGTCGCCTATTACAGACCAAAAGAGTATGCTGGATTTTGTTGTTCAATTGAAACTTCCTGTGATCCTTGTTGTGCAGAACTATCTGGGTGCAATTAATCATGCCTTATTAACAATTGAGGAGCTAAAACAGTATCAGGTTCCTCTTTCAGGTATCCTTTATAATAATCGAAAAAATGGACAAGTAATTTTAGAATATGTGGCAAACCATGCTGATTGCCCGATTATCGGAGAGATTCCTGAGCTAATAGAAACAGCCCTCACCTCAAATAAAAAAAAGGAAGAAATCGTGAGGAGGTTCGTCTTGCATGACCCGGAATAAAACGAAAAAGGTAGCACAAATGGGGTGCATGTTTGCTCTTTTAATTGTCAGTGCAAAATTAGTGATTCCCTTGCCATTATATGACTATATTTCTCTTCAGATTATAGTTGTTTTCTTGCTTTATCCACTTTTAGGGGAGAGGGAAGCACTAGTAGTTTTTCTCACTTATCTTATTTTGGGACTAATGGGCTTGCCAATTTTTGCTTCTGGGGGTGGCTTTGCATATGCATTGAAACCAACATTTGGTTTTTTAATTGCTTATACGCTGCTACCGATAGTTCAGTGCGAAGCCACACGTTTGTTCAAGTGTCATAGGAAAGACTCCATTATGCTTGTAAACTATTTAGGCTTGCTTTTTATCCATGTGATAGGAATCGGGTATAAGGTTTGGATAGTATCAGCATTAAGCATGAATGGAGCAGTAATTTGGGGAATACTTTCTGTTTCCACAGTGCTTGATCTTTCTACGGATGTTTTATTAGTGTCTATAGCAGGAATTTTAGCCTTAAAACTTCGAGCAATCAGGCAGTGACAAAAAATGAGAGGCTGTGAAACAAACCATGATGTTAAGGTTTGTTTCACAGTCTCTATTCGAATCAAAAAGGATTTGTGGCCTAAATTTTTGTTTACTAGGTAAAAAGAAATGTCAATAAAAAAATGGCGAATAAACCACTGAGCACAGATAGTGCCATCGATTTTGTTTTGTACGCGATGAATATGACTAAAAGCATGGCTAAAATTTTGACATTCCAAAGTAGATCAAGATGATCGTGCGTAATAAAAACATCTTTAAAAGCAAGGGAGGAAAAAAGTGAAACGGGTACGTACTTCATCCAGCCACTAAACCATTTGGGAATTTCTTTTTTAGAAAAATAAAGCATAGGAAGTAGCCTTGAGACATAGGATACTAGAAACAAACTGATAATCAGAAAAAATAAAGAGAAACTAGTCATTTTGTTGTGTCTCCTTTTCAATCATTGGGGATAATGGAGCACGTAAATTTTTCTTATCTTTTGTCAGGGTAGAATGCTTAAATAATTGAGCTAGCTTTCGACCTACTGGTTGTTTTTTTAAAGCTTTCTCTAGACCGTATCCAGCAAAGGAAGCAAGAATTGTAGCCAGAATAAGACCGAAAGTATTTTGAAAAATAAGCATCAGCCAAACAGATAAAATCCCAGAGGCTATACCAGTTAAGAGCAGTAGGTAATTTTTCATTTGCATCACAAACATAAAAATGAACATAGCTGTTAGGGCAAAATGGACCAGATCTGCATTCAGGTGAATGACTGAACCCAAAATGGTTCCAAGTAAATTGCTACATAGCCACGAGAACATTGAAAACCAGTTGACAAGAAGAGCTTTCTTTTTATTCCAACTAGGATCGGTAGAATATTTCAGATAGTTGACGGCGTAGTTTTCATCGTTCAGTGACTGGGTGAAAAGTGCGATAAAATATTTGCTTTCTTTTTTCATATAGATAGACATACTCGAACTGAGTAGGATATAACGTAACTCAAGGAAAAATGTCATCAGAACTGTCGATAACATGGGTGCTTGTAGACTTAGCATAGATGCGGCCAGAAATTGTGCGCCACCTGAAAACACTAATACTGAGATAAGGGCGGTAAGAAAGGGATTGAACCCAACCTTTTGCAATAATACGCCACAAGCTAGTCCTACAGGAATATAACTTAAGCAGAGAGGAAGTGAAGCTTGCATCACTTCATGCCAATCGGCCCTTTCTTTTTGATACATGTAAGGGGCTCCTTCAATATAAAATTAAGTGAATTTCGTGTATATTTTAACATATAAGGAAAGTGAGTTGTTACTTTTGAGAAAATAATTTTTTTTTCTAATTAAAGAATTGATCGTATGATATAATAAATTACGGATAGTGGGAGGAAAACGGATGAAATTTGATATTATCACAGACTCGTGTTGCGATTTACCATATGATTTTTTGGAACAAGAACGTGTTGAATATATTAGTATGTTTGTTACGATTGACGAAAAAGAGTATAGCGATGATTTAGGGAAAACGTTTAAAAGTGATTGGCTGATGGAACAAATGAAACAAGGAAGCCGAGCATCTACCTCACAAATTAATGTAGGGCAATATTTAGAAATGTTTAAAAAATATGCAAAACATGAACTGCCTGTTATATATCTTTGTTTTTCTTCCGGACTCAGTGGCTCATATAACAATGCTTGTACTGCTCTCAATCTTTTAGAAGAAGAGCTTGGTGAAAAAAGTCCAATCAAGATTATTGATACAAAAGCAGCAAGTCTGGGACAAGGGTTGTTAGTATATGAGCTGGTTAAGCTTAGAAATCAAGGGGCTGATTTTGAAGTAGCCAGAACATGGATAGAAAAGAATCGGTCCCGTATAGCTTCATGGGTAACCGTTGATGATTTGTCTTATTTGGAAAAAGGAGGTAGAATCTCCAAAACTTCGGCGACAGTGGGAAGTTTATTGAACATTAAACCGATTATTATTGTGACCAAAGAAGGGAAACTAGCCAAAGCAGGAAAAGTAAGAGGCAGGAAGAAAGCGATTAAACTACTTGCTTTCGAAACTGAAAACTCGCTTCAAGATCAAGCAAAACAGCCTATTTTTGTAGCATATGCTGGAGATGAGGCTGCCGCTCTTGAAGTGGGGAAATTACTTAGAAAAACGATTAAAATGAATGAAATAAAAATTTTCCCTATGGGTCCAACGATTGCTAGCCATACTGGATATGGTGCATTAGCTGTTTTTTCGTTTGAAAAGTGAATAAAGAAAGTAGCACAGGGTATAAAAGGTTTTATACCCTGTGCTTTTTTGTGATTGCTTCTTAAATACAGCAATTTCAAGAGGGGAGTGAAGAGAATAAATGATCCTTTTGAATTGATAAGCATTTATAAAAGAGGAAATCTTTCTTGAGTTTTGTTATGAGGTAGAGGGCTACGGGTGAGGTTCCTTACGTTTTGCTTAAGAGCAATTTTTTTGTCGTCTAGTTCTAGCCTTGATTGATTTGGAAGTTTATTTTTGAAATAATTTGTATACTGGGTAAGTTTTGGGTTAGACAAGCGACTAACCATCTCTTCAATACTGGCATCATTTAAGCGATAGTTTTTATCAAGTCTGTCTGCGAGAAAGTCTATTTTGTCTTCAATACTTCCTCTTATTTTGATTAGTACCTCTTTCTGTTCTTTAGGCGTTTCTTTGGATAGACTATCTAGTTTATCATTAGCGAGTCGTAGTGTAATATCTAGATAGTCTAAGAGTGTGAAGCCATGTTCCTTAAAATAAGCTACTTGTTGTGTGCTACTCATAATTTGTAGATCAGGGATTCGTAGGAATACTTGTTCAGGATGATTCAGCAGTGAATATTGCTCATGAATCCGTTCTTTGTAGCAACTATAGACCAAATCTTGTTCTTTTTTCAAATCTTGCTCTTTTTTCAAGTTCTGTTCTTGTGTAAGCTGTTTATTTTTATCGGATAGATGAGAAATAGTAGCACCAACTAGGAGTCCACCGAAACCTACACCTAGTATGATCGGTGCAGCAAAAGGAAAAAAAGGAAGTAATGTAAAGGCACTTAGAGAAGCTAGTGCTAGGATTGTTCCGAAAATGCCCCAAAGTAAGTTTTGGTTGATGCTTTTTTGGGGGAGGTCAGTTTTAGTCATTGGTTTTTCGAATAAGCGTTTTTCTAATTCTTCTTCTGAGTCTTGTTCTTTTATCATAATTTTTCCTCCTTAATAGGTTAGGACAGTGATACTCCTTCGTTGCGATTGGTGTGTTCTATTTTGCGTGACACTGTTTTGCTAGGAGATGCTGTTTTCTGCTCTAACTTATTTTTTTTCGAATAAGCGTTAGCGATATCCCATTTAGTTTGTGTGATTTTGTCTGATAGTGAGGTTATTTTTTCATTCAGAGAGGTTTTTGTTCTTTGTAGCTCACTATTATTTTTTTTCAGGTTGGAAATATCTGTTATCAACGCTGCCTTTTGTTTCTCAATTCTTTTTACTTGATTCGTGACAACACGTAGCTTTCCAAAGCGTTTGCTAAAGAAGCGACTAACTATATTTGTTTTCGCTAGGATTTTAGTCCGCTTATTTTTTTGATCGTTTAGTTCTACTTCTTTAGTAGTTAGTGTTTGTAAAGTATTCTGATGTTTTACTGTTAGGTCTTCCAACAAACTTTTTGTTTTTTCAAGTGCGGTTGTGGAGGTCTGTTTCTGCGTGATTAAGTGATTTAAATCGTTAGTATCTCTCGCAATCATAGCATCTAACGCTATATGCTTTCTGCGAAGCTGCTCTAATAAAGGAATTTTCTGCTTTGTTGTATTTCCCATAAGTCGGTCTAGTTGTGTTTGTAAAGCAGCTCGTTTTTCTTGCATAGGATAAAATCTATCTGGATCTTTCAAATTTATTCTTTGTGCTAACTCCACATCTAATTTGGTTATTTTTTTCTGGATAGTATTGATCTCCAAGATTGCTTCAGCAGAAAAATTTTGCTCTAATTCTATCTGTTTTGAAAGTTCTTTCTGGAATTTATTTTTCTGACTAACCAAGTTCTCATATGTATCATAATCTTTAGAATATTTTAATGCACCAATTTTTTTGGATAATTCGTTTATTTGTCGTTCTAGTTGTTGGGTCTTTTTCGACATAGTGTATGCGCTCCTTTTCAATACGTTGATTTGATAAATTTATCCTACTATAAAAAAATGTGAACGCATGTTTATTAAATTTTAATTTGAGAAAAAGATGATTTTAGCACTTCTGTTCTTTGAAACAGAGCGGATTCCAAGAATTTCTCTTTTTTTAAATGTTTGAAAAGCAGTTGAGGGGAATTCGAGTTAACATAAAAAAGTAAGATAAATTTATTACCGACAAAAAGGAGATAAGAATATGGGGAAAAAAAATCAAAGCAGTAATATTTCAATAGAAGCTTTTTTGGATTATGAAAAAAGAAATTATCAACCTACCAATGAAGGACCTAAGAAGGTGGAGAATGAACGTGCAAGTTTTGTTGATAAGAAACAAAATGCTGCAGAACGATACAAAAAAAATCTTGAAAAATTTGAACAACTTGCTCAAAAGGAAAAGGCATCAATGATTCATGTCAAAAACAATCATTTTTTAGGACGCTAATATAGTAAAAAAAGCTTAGGACAACGATGAATAAAAGAGGTCCTAAGCTTTTAAGTTTTAAGAGGCTAATCAAGGGTTTAACTAATTAAATAGACTGTTAAACTAGAATAAATTTGAGAATAGGAAAATCAAATTAGCCGAGATTTTCTTTTATTGAACGCCAAAAATTTTCAGAGGTAAAATTACTGAGTAGTAATGTTGGTGCGGTTATATTGGAATCCTGTAATGGTATATCTAATAAAATCAGATTAAATTGGTTAATAAACTGATACTCTAATTTTAATTTATGATGTGTGCAAATGATCACCTCGTTGATTTCAGGGATATTGTATTTAATTTGTGCAGTTAGAAAATTGAATTGGTTTTTTTCACAGAGTATCAAGATTTTTTTGTTAGGAAAACGAGGCAATAATTTTTCTTGTAATACCTGGGAGTAGTTAATTAAAGTAATAGAGATTTGATAATGCCAGTGTTGTTTTTTATTCAAATTTTTAGGTAAACAAGGAAGTAAAAACTCTAATAATTTAGGTAGTTGTGGGTATAAATTTGTAAGATGTTTGTAATAAATATGTGTGAAATCAACACAAATATAAGAAATTTTCTTTTCTACTAATAGAGTTTCATTAAGATTTGTTCGAATGAGCGTAATTTCTTCTTCTTTTAGAGGTATGGCTTGACTAGTTACCTGTATAATATCTTCAATTAGTAGTTGATTTGAACTAGTCTCTTGATTTTTTTTTGGAAAATAAAATCGATCAATCTCTATAAACAAAGAGAAAATATTTTCAGGTTTGAACTGAAAATTAAATTCTTTTTCTAAAAAAATACGAAAAATATTTTTTGAGTAAAGAAAATCAGAAAGCTGATTAAATAATAGTTTTTTTTCAGAAGTCAGTTGAGAAAATTCCTTTGTAAGTTCAAGTTTTTTCTTAAGTCCAATTCGAATCACAAGTGAAACAAAGCGAAGGGAAAATTCGATAAAATCGATTTCCTGTAGGTCAATATGTGTTTGTTTTTTGTAATAGCAATACAGATCGAAACAGGTAGAATAAATGAGAGAAAAATTCTTAAAATCTTCTTTTCCGTACAATTCGGTTAGTAGAATACAAAGAAATTCCTGAATGAGATTTTCATCACCAACGACTTTCAATCGATCTTCTATAGTAATTTTCATCTGATATTTTTTGTAGACAAACCATTTATTAATTTTGAGAATGGTTCTTCTGACAGTGGGTTCACTAAAAAACGTCAATTGGCACGTTTGTTTTAATGTGGGCTCTTTGGTTAAAACTAATTTTAATAAGTAAAGAGAGAAGGAAGATTGGAGTATTTCTTCTACTGCAGATTCAACTGTATGGTTGTCATGGATGTGTAAGCTAAGGTTTTTATCATTGTTCATATGGATAGAAGAAGCGGAGTAGGACTCATTGAAATCAGCAATATCTGATAAAACAGTTTTTTCGGATATATTCAACATATGGGCAATTGTTTTTGGTTTGTACTCTTTGATATGAATGAGCTGCAACAATGTTAGCTGACGGTTTAATTGTTTTTCTAGTAGTAGTTCCATAGATTCTCCTTTTTAATTCTTAAAAGCAAAAGATAGATTAGGTTACTATCTTTTGCTTTCTTTGTTATTGAGGTTTTTTTAATTTAGGAAGCATTTTTTTGAATACTAGTAAAGAAGAAAACAAAATAATGCCAACAATAGTTAGGTAGTGATGAGGAGATTCTCCAGTTTTAGGTAGTACATTGTTAGTGGAAGTGTCAGAAGCTTTTATTTTTTGATAAATTATTTTGGCTTGTTTATTTTGAGGATCGAACGCTCCTTTTAATTTTCCAACTACTTTCACCAGTTGATAACCCGAAATTTTCTTTTCAGAAACTTCGTAGTCTTGTCCAGGAGACAAGGTGAGAACGGTTGGCTTCGCGAGAGTTTTACCCGTTTCATCTACATATGAAACAGTAAGTGTATCTTTTTCTTGAGCCTGCTTGTCATAGATAAACGTCACTTCCTGAGGTGAATTAGAAAAGGTTCCATCAGGTTCGCCAGAGACTTTAGAAAAGGAGTAATCCTTGATATCAATCTGTTTCGCATGAAATGCTTCTCCGATTTTCCCGTTCAAGAATTGGTCATCAGCCAGAGTGTTTCCTTGAGTATCTTGGTAATGGACTGTGACAGGTTTCCCAGCGTTTTTGTCATAGATAAACGTCACTTCTTGAGGCGAATTAGAAAAGGTTCCATCAGGTTCGCCGGAGACTTTAGAAAAGGAGTAATCCTTGATATCAATCTGTTTCGCATGAAATGCTTCTCCGATTTTTCCGTTCAAGGATTGGTCATCAGCCAGAGTGTTTCCTTGAGTATCTTGGTAATGGACTGTGACAGGTTTCCCAGCGTTTTTGTCATAGATAAACGTCACTTCTTGAGGCGAATTAGAAAAGGTTCCATCAGGTTCGCCGGAGACTTTAGAAAAGGAGTAATCCTTGATATCAATCTGTTTCGCATGAAATGCTTCTCCGATTTTTCCGTTCAAGGATTGGTCATCAGCCAGAGTGTTTCCTTGGGTATCTTGGTAATGGACTGTGACAGGCTTCCCAGCGTTTTTGTCATAGATAAAAGTAACAGCTGAATCAGTTCCACCAAATTGACTGTCGGCTTTCCCTTCGGTTTTTACCAAAGTATAGTCGGGGATATCCTTTGGTAAAAACGTATAATTTTCCCCTTCTTTTCCTGTTTTTATTTCATCGTCTGCTAGTTTTTCCTTGCTAGTGGTCTGATAATGTGCAGTTACTGTGATTGTGGGAGAGGGTTTCTCACCACCTAAGATTAGAGTAGCCATGGAAAAATCAGAAGAGTCTGCGTTCTTTATATCAACCCCACCTGATACGGGATAGTCAGGTAAAGAAGTATCTTTAGATGAGACTGCAGTGGCCCCCATGTGAAAGCCAGAGATACTAAATTTTAGAGGGATGTTGGTTGTTGTTGGTTCACTCATTCTAGTAATGGTAACAGTAACACTAGCAGTAGTCCCAGAAATCGTGGGTTTACTTGAAGTAGCCCGAATTGAAGCATCCTCTGAAGTGACTTTAAGATCGCCTAAAAATGAGAAATCGCTACTATGACTGCTAGCTTTTCCCAAATATAACTCTTGATATGATGGGATATAAGGAAATCCATTATCTGCGGGTATTTCAGCAATATAATCATTTCCGTTACCGGTTAGAACTGTAAATGTAGGGAATTTTACTGTAAAAGTAAGAAAAGATCCTACTTTTTCTCCTAGACAAAGTTCTGACAAATCTGTTTGTGTGATTGCTTTACTAACTGTATTTGTAACATAAGCATTTATCCCGTTTTTTCTAATATTTTCTCGAACTTGGTTCGTTACCTCGCGTACTTGTATTGTTTGTGCTGCTACATGTAGTGGGTAAACAGTCGATTGTAGCATTAATAAGGTAAGTGCGCTAAGCGTAAAAACTTTCTTCTTCAAAATTATTTTTCCTCCTTTTTACTAAAAAACCATCATATTTACAAAAATATAAATAATCCTCCATTTAGTATACATTAAAACAAAAAAGGAATGAAAAAAAATTTTTAAAAAATAAAAAAAAAAGAAAAAAAGCTAGCAAAAAGAGGTGGAAATAAGGAGTATACAAAAAACGCATTATATTAAATGTATATTAAAAAAACAAAGAAACTTTCTTTTTAATAAAAATAAAGTAAACTGTGTTTCAGAAGTAAAAAAAATATAAAAGGAGCTTTTTGATAAAAATGAATTTATTGAATATTGTAGCAACAAAAATGTTTTTTGCAGCGGATACACCAGGAGTTGTAGACGATGTGTTTAAATTAATTACTCGCTTTACTTTAGTAGGTGGAACACTATGGTTGGTATGGGGAGCAGTTATTTTGGCGGGTGCGCTCAAAGATAAAAATGGACCACAGTTGCAGCAAGGAATTTGGCAAATTGTTGGTGGCGCATTGATCATAGCTGCAGCAGCATTATTTCAGGAAGCTCTTAAGAATTAAAAAATAAAAGATGAAAAATAGGGCCTAAAGCAGGTATGTGGTGGGCTCTTTTTTGTATCGGAGGAAACAAAAAATGAATGATGCAGTCTTAGACTTATACGATGAAATTATGAAGTATCTGAGAGGAGATTCTGTTACTCAGTTATTGACTCAGAGTCTCCCGGATTTTATTAAAGCTGCGTATAATATGGTGGTCGAACTTCAACAGCATGTTATTGGTCCTATTGGTTTTTCACTATTGTCTGTATTTATTTTGTTGGAATTTCAAAAAATTTCATTGAAAGTCGAGGGTGCAGGGGGGGCACCGATGTTAGGGTTTGAAATGATTATGAAGGCAATGGTGAAGTTTGTCTTGTCCTATATTTTGCTTTCTAATATTCAGTTGGTACTAAATGCAATCATTAGCTTGACCAATACAATGACCGCGAAAGTCTTAAGCTACCCAGTAGAAAATGGAGATCTTGCTAACATGCGAGCAAAAGTAGCAAGTGCAGCTTCAGACTTGAGTTGGTGGACATGTTTAATTGTATTACTTGTTTTTGCAATGTTATTTTTAGTGGCACTGGTAATTCAAACGTATATTCGCTTAGTTGTTTATCTGCGTTTGATGGAACTCTATCTTTACTGCGCATTAGCACCTATTCCTATTGGAGCTGCGCCAAGCCAAGAATTTTCATCCATGACAAAGAATTTCTTGAAAAATTTCGCATCAAGTGCGCTCCAGGCCACCGTAATTGCTTTAGTATTAGTTATTTATCCAACAATATTTGAGGGCCTGATAGATTCTATGGGATCGACGATTTGGACAATTATTCTGGGAATGTTGATTTATATGTTGGCATTGATTTTCGCCATTCAAAAAACGGGTACATGGGCTAAGATGGTTTTCCAAGCACAATAAGGAAATGAAAGGAGAAATTATGGCAATTGAAGTAAAAGTTCCTAAAGATATAAAAGAATATAAAGAAAAAATCATGTTTGGTATGACAATTAAACAATTAATTACGTTATTAATTGCGATTGGCGTTAATATAGCACTGGCCTTTTTATTTATTACCGTTTATGGACTTGAGATGAACTCTATAAGTTGGGTAATGATTTTAGTTTCGTTACCAATTCTCTCTTTCGGATGGGTGAGACGGAATGAGCTATCTTTTTTCGCATTTTTACAAATTTTATTAAAGTATCATTCGGATCCCAACAGATTGGAGAAACAAGACGATGTTTAAGAAAAAAAAGGTAGAAAAAAAACAAGAACCCCCTAAGAAAAAAGAAACAAAAAATAAAGGAAAACAAATAGAGGATATCTTATGGTTTAAAGAGTTTGATGAAAAAGGGATATGTCAGTTAGAAAAAAAATACTATTCTATGACTTTTTATATTGAAGGAGTCAACTACCGCTTATTATCTGAGGATGGTAAAATCGAGATCTTTTATCGCTATTGTGAGTTTTTGAATTCTTTTGATAATAAAATACAGTTGCAAATAACGTTACAAAAAAAGAAACGGACATTATCGGAAGTTCAAAATATTTTAAACTACCCTCATTATGAAGATGATTGGAATTGTTACCGAGAAGAAATGAACAATTTGGTAAATGAGAAAGCCTCAGATCCCAACAATGGATATGAGGTCAAAAGTTATTTGACTTTTGTCCAATACTTTGAAAATGAAGAAGAAGCACAACGTGGATTTAAAACGTTGGAAGAACGGCTCTCGCAGTTTGTTCGCCGGATTGGTGGTCGCACGAATCGATTAAATCGAAGTGAGCGTTTAGCTGTTTGTCGGAATATATTAACAAATAATTGTGAGACTGACAGAAGTTCAGAGTCTTATCAAACAAAAAAAGATATTTTACCAAACGAAGTTCGGATGAAAGAATCGAAGGAATATTTACGTCTGGATGAATTGTATGCTAAGTCTTATTATTTTGCGAAATACCCTGCAGAGTTGACAGACGAAGTACTGAGTGAATTTCTGGATTTACCAAAAGAGTTTAATGTGAATTTATTTATTCAACCTATGAATCAGGACGATGCGTTTGATCTTGTCAAAACAAAACTAGCTTTTATGGAGCAGCATAAAGTTGACGAACAGAAAAAAGCCTTAAAGAGTGGCTATGATTATGAAATGCTACCATATGACTTGTCTTATTCTTTGGATGAAGCGAAAGATCTGTTAAATGAGTTACAAAATAAGAGTCAGAAATTATTTAATGTGACGGGGTCTGTCTACTATCTTTCAGAGACAAAAGAGAAGATGAACGAAGTTGGAAATTTGTTTATCAATACAGCGAGAAGGTATGGCTTGCAGTTGACCCCTCTTTTCTACTTACAAGAAGCTGGTTTAAATGCTACTCTCCCTATTGGGAACAGCAAACTGCCATATGAGCGGTCTTTAACCACTGCCAGTACAGCGATTTTCCTACCGTTTCCAGCGTTAGACATGATGCAAAAAAATGGGCTATATTACGGAATCAACGATATTAGTAAGAATATCATATCTATGAATCGAAAGTTTTTGAAAGCACCAAATGGTTTTGTACTAGGAACTCCTGGTTCTGGGAAAAGTTTTGCAGTCAAACGTGAAGTAGTGAATGTTTTGTTGAAAAATCCTAAAGATGAAGTCATTATTATTGATCCAGAACGAGAATATCAGCAACTGTGTGAAAATTTTACGGGCGAGCAGGTTATTATCTCCAACGATGCGAAAACCTATATCAATCCGTTAGATTTAATTGCTGATGAAAATAATGAATTTGATATGGGTCAAATTTTATTTAAAGCTGAATTTATCATCTCTTTGTGTGATTTGATTGTTGGAGGAGTCATGGGGCTATCGTCTGTTCAGAAATCAATCATTGATCGAAATGTGCGCAAAACCTATGAGCTTTTCCGAACAAAAAATGAAATGCCAACATTATATGATTTTTATGAGGTTTTAAAAGAGGAAACAGAGGAAGAAGCGCATCGTTTGGTATTAGAGCTAGAGCTTTATATGGAAGGGAGCTTATCTTTATTTTCTCACAAAACCAATGTTAATACGGATAATCGACTTGTTGTCTATGATATTAAGGATCTAGGCCGTCAAATGAAAACGCTAGGAATGCTGGTGGTGTTGGACCAAGTCTGGAATAAAATTTGTCTAAACCGAGAAAAAGGGATTCGAACGTGGGTTTACATTGATGAAATGCAGTTACTTTTTACGAACGAATATGCTTCTAATTATTTCTTCGAACTATGGAGTAGGGCCCGCAAATGGGGAGCAATTCCAACTGGCATTACTCAGAATGTAGAAACATTATTACTATCAGACTTAGCTCGAAGAATGTTGTCTAATAGTGAGTTTGTGATGTTGTTAAATCAAGCAAAGTCAGATCGAAGTCAAGTTGTACGTTTATTTGATATCTCAGAAGATCAAGAAAAATATCTTGTAAACTCGCCTGAGGGATGTGGGTTGTTAATATTTGGAGAGAATGTATTCCCATTTGTAGACCGTTTCCCCAAAGAAACGAAATTATACCAAATGATGACGACAAAACCAGAGGAGTAGAGCGTGAGTCATGGAAAATGAAAAACACAGACAAGAGAATCCTAAAGAAATAGAAGCGGCAAAAAAATCTGGTGAGAATGTACTAGGCTCCTCTGTGAAAATGACTAAAAAAGTTTTCATGAACAAGCATCAACGGTTAAATAAGAAGCCAAGTATAGGGTATAAAGGTTACAGTGGGAAACCAAAGAGTTTACTAAAAAAGAAACCTTTGAGCATTGTTCAAGAGAAAAATCCTGCCCAATTGATTGGGGGAGCAAAAAAATCAGGCCAAAAACAAGATTTATCGAATAAAGTGGAATCGTTAAAACGAGTGGTTGACAACAAGGCAGCTGAAAAGGTAGCAAGTCTTAACCCAAAAACAAAAAAAGCAGTGTACGCTAAAAAAATGTTAGAAATGGTAATCAATACAATTGGTCGTGACGCAAATGGTTCTTTGAATCTTATTGGCTTAATTCTTTCGATTGTAATTATTTTTTCAATCGTGCTGGCAACGGCCCCTTTACTGCCGATCATTGTCATATTAGCAGCAATCATTGCGATATTTTTAGCTATATGGAGCTTTTTAGTGGGACTATTTACGATTAAAACTGAAAATATGGCGCTAGAAGAAGCGTATCGTTTGGTTACTTATATGGATGCAGAAACGAATCAAAACATTCATAATCTGTATCAAAAATATTCCTTAGATCAAAATGTTGATCAAGTGAAATTTACTGTCAATGGCTTTGCCGCAAATGCAGAGGACTTTTTATACTCTACGGACGGAGATAAATTTTTATACTATCTTAATGCGAAATACGAAGATTATGATATTGATAACAAAGTGGATAAAAATAATTATTTCAATGTAACCACGGTCCGCCAAGAGATGCAAGCCTTGCATAAAGAAGGGTTTCACTATACAGATGATGGCATTAAAACAGAAAAAGTCAAAGAAACTACAACAGTATATGATCCAGATACAGGAAAAGAAGAAACAAAAGAACAAATTGTAGAGAAAAAAGTTGCGACGATAAATGTCTCTATCACTTCGCTGACACAAGTTGTGGATGAGCATCCCTCAATTATGACTGTTGATCAAAGAGATAAGTTTTTCCCAATTCAAGATTTGCCTCAGTTTGTTAATAAGATTGCCCTTGGAAATCCCTTAGGAAAAAATAAATATGCTACCGTAACTGAAAAGTATGGGTATCGTGGCCGGAATACGGATTCATGGGACAATTATGTTAGAATTCGGGCAACTAAAGGAGATCCGGTATATGCAACTGCAAAAGAAGAAGTGGATGAAATCAGTGGCGGTACAGTTGAAAACTTCGGACCACAAAAATTAAAAGTTATCTATAAGAATTTGACGAATATCAAAGTGCGAGAAGGGCAAAACTTAAATGAAGGAGACCTAATCGGATATACAGCTATCAACGGGATTGATATGTCGATTAAAGAAAATAGAACGCTGCATAAAGATCCTAATCTTTATCCATCAGCATACATGGATCGTTTATCTTACCAATTTCCTGGGAATGATGGAACACTGCTTCCAGGAGGTGGATTGACGGGAGATTTAATTGACCCACCGGCAAGTGTATCTAAATGGCGAGATTTAGCGCAAAAATATTGTGATCAAAACAATATTTCGAAGTATGTGAACTTAGTTTTGGCAATAATTTGGGAAGAGTCAGGTGGAGACAGCCAAAAAAACCCAGATATTATGCAATCAAGTGAGTCAGCAGGGCATAAAATTACAAACCCAGAAGAATCCATTCAAGCAGGTACCAAGTTACTAGCCAGTTTAATCAAACAAGGGAAAGATGACCAAGTGCTAGATATAGCCGTTTTACAAGCTTATAATTATGGATCTGGATTTCTTGATTGGCTTAAGGAGAAAAATTTCAAGTACAGTTTTGAAACGGGAAAAAATTACGCAGCAGAAAAAGCAAAAAGTAAAACCATCGCTTATGCAAATCCAATCGCAGAAAAAATGGGGTATTCTTGGCGGTATGCTTATGGAAACATGTTCTATGTAAAATTGGTAACGCAACATATCACACAAGAGACTGGAGAGTTAGTAAATATTGCGAAGAAAGAAGTCGGAATGTCGAATGGGAGTAAATACTGGGAGTGGTTTGGATATAATGGACGTATTGAGTGGTGCCAAATTTTCGTGAGTTGGGTAGCAAATCAAGCTGGCTATGATGCGGATGGCTTGATTCTAAAGACTGCTTCTTGTATTACAGAAGTAGACTACTTAAAAAAGAACGCTCGCTATAAAGAGGCAGTATCAGGATATATTCCTAAATCAGGAGATTTGATTTTCTTTGATTGGTCGGGGACAAGGACAGGAAAAGATCACGTCGGAATTGTGGAATACTCAGATGGTAAGACTGTTCAAACCATTGAGGGGAATTCATCTGACATGGTCAAACGGAATACCTACAATATTAACGATATCAACATTTCTGGCTATGGCAATATGAGCGGAGGAGAAGGATGATTAAAAATATTTTAGAAACCAAAGAAGGACGAAGGCTTGGTCTGATCGGGCTAGCCCTTCTTTGTTCCATAATTGTGTTGGGGCTGCTATTTATTAAGATGCCTCTTACGCATAAAAAAACAACGCAATCACCTACAGAAAAAGAAAAGTATGCGAAGCAGTTGGAAGAGTCAGCTATTAAAAATGGCACAGTTTATCAAGGGATTTGGATATCAAACCGTGCAGATAAGATGCAAGTCGAAATTAAAAGCAATGGAAGCTATGAGGCAACAAGATGGCTAACAACAGGGTATGTTACAACTGATGGAAAAGATATGACCTTTAAAGATAAAAATAAAGGTAAGGTTAGTTTTTCATTTGAAACCCAAAACGGTCGAACTTTTTTACGTTATAAAAGTAAAAAAGAAAATATTTTACTCTTTCCCGATGAGGAAACAAAAAAAATTATATTAAATCAGGCCACAGAAAACAAAGCAGCTACTGAGCAAGTTAAATCTCAAAAATGGCTAGATGTACTGCAAAAAGGCAACTGGGAAAGTGAAAAAAATGGGGATCATTATGAATTAGCTTTTAACTCAGATGCATACACTCAAACATATGTTTCCAAAGAAAAATTGGAAAAGAAAGTCTATCAGTATCGTATCCTTAATCAAGAGGAATCAGACGATCAACTAAGCTGTAACATTACACTAGTTCGTACGGATACAGATGGAAGTCAAGAAAAAATAGAGTGCACACTAACAGAAAAAACAAATGTTTATCAATTAAATGCAGTTTCAGGAACTTTTTTATGGCTTTCGAGCTATCAAAAAGAGGTTAGTAAAGTGGCTCTTACACAGACAGGTGTAGAAAAAGAAGAAGCAAAAAAAATAACACAAACAACGGTAGATGAAAACGGGAATCAAGTAGTTGTAAAAGAAGAATCAATTAATTAAACGGAATTTTTTTTAGAAAAAAGAAAAAAAAGAAATAGAGTTTGATGTTTATTTTGATATGATAAAAGAAAAAAAGTGAGGTAATCTAATATGGATCCAGTTCAAGAACAAATGAATTCAATAGAAAATAAGTCTGTAGCTATGGGACGTAGTGGGATTAGTCTTTTGTGGAAAAATAAGACGACTCTCGCAAAGTTTATGTTGCAACCTGTTCAATTTCTTTATAAATCAGGGGCTAATTTAATTAAGGGCTTAATTACTAAAAATTCAAAAGGTAAAGAGATGGAACAGAAAAAGCCAAATTTGAGCAAAGCTTCCTCAGTAGAAAAAAGTGTAGCTGGTAAAAAAGCGATGGGAATAGCTGTAGGAGAGCCGCAAAAAGCCCAGGGAGCAAAAAAAACAATGGGACAAATAAAAGGAAAAGTAAATGAATCCTTAGATCAGTTGGCTAATACGCAACCAGAGCTAAAAGTAGCCAAAAAAACATTAGATACAGCAGTTGATATTGCCAAAACTGTCGCTAGTAAAGTCAATAATACACAACAAAAAGATAAGAAACAAGCTCCAAGTAAAGGAATTGGAATCTAAAAATAGAAAATTTTTAAAAGAAGGTTAGCATGTTTTCTGTGTGAAAGGAGTGTCAAGTATGAATCCAGAGGATAAGAAAAAAATAAGGGAACTTCATAAAAAAGACAAAGCTGGCAATTTGAATCAAATCAAATCTATTGGACAAAAAAATGTACAAAATAATGTACAAAATAAACACAGCAAAGGAGATTCAAAAGAAACATTGTTTGAAAAAACAAAAAATGCCAAAACTCAGTCTAAAAATAAACACGTAAGTAGCAAAATAGGAAGAAGTGAGAAAAATCATGAACGATGAATCGAATATCTTGTTGGTGTTACTTATGGCTTGTTTTTGTGTCTGCAAAGTAGCTATCATGGGGATTTTTTTAGGCTTAAAACTGGTATGGAAGGCTTTGGCTTGTCTGGTTTGTCCAAGAAAGCACGTTTCTAATGAGCGAGAATATGTAAAAAGATCTTCTTATAACAAAGAAAGACAACCTGCAATTAATCGGGATACGAACTTAACATTTAGTCAAGATCGACAACATGTAAAAAACGTAGTGGCAAATAATAGACAATACGCTAGAAATAGCCAACATCGATTAAGAAAAACTCGCGATGTAGGAATCGGAGAAATTATAATCGGAAAAAAATACTGATACAGGTGCTTATTTTGCAATAAGCTCTTTATTGTAACCAATAGGAGCAAACGATGAATAAAATAAAAAAAGTATGGATCATTCACCTATTGTGTGGTCTCTGTTTATTTTACATTGGAAATCGACTCGCAATGATTTTCAATCAGCTATATTTACAAACAAAGAACCCGATTGAAACGATTATAAAGACAATGGATGTTTTTACAGAAGAGTTGAAACAGTTTAGCTTTATTTTGGAAAGGACATCCACGAGTCTTTTATTTGGTGGAGGAATTGTAGCAATTTATATAGGAATTATCCTATATAATACAGTTGGAAAAACAAAGACAAGAGTGAATGAAGAATACGGAAGTGCTCATTGGGGCATTCGAAAAGATATCCAACCTTTTATTGATAAAGAAAAAAAAGACAATATTTTATTGACGGATACAGAGTCGTTGTCTTTGTCCGGAAGAATGAAGATTACGAAAGAGGACAATTTTAATCGAAACAAAAATATTGTCGTCGTAGGTGGAGCAGGTAGTGGGAAGACCCGTTTCTATGTAAAACCAAATTTAATGCAAATGCATTCCTCATATGTTGTCAGTGATTCAAAGGGATTATTGTTGGCTGAAACAGGGAAGATGTTTGAAGAAAATGGATATAAGATCAAAATTTTTGATTTGATTAATCGCAGAGGCAGCGATCAATACAATCCTTTTCGTTATTTAAAAAATGAAGATGATATCTTGAAAATTGTTAACAATTTGATTAAAAATACTTCCGACCCTAAAAAAACGGGTGGGGACCCATTCTTTGAAAAAGCAGAAACTGCGCTTTTGATGGCTATTTTTAGTTATTTACTACAAGAAGTAGTCGAAGAAGATCAAACGTTGGCCAATGTTGTTGAGCTTGTTCGTTTAGCAAATGTCGAAGAAGATGTTGAGGGCTATGTCAGTCCTTTAGATATTCTCTTTCAAGAATTAGAAGAAAAAGATCCACAAAATTTTGCAGTAGCACAATATAAAATATTTAAGTTGGCTGGTGGAAGAACGACAACAAGTATTTTGGTCAGTTTAGGAGTTAGATTGGCTCCGTTTGATATTCCAAGTATTCAGCATTTGGTATCCAATGACACACTGGAATTAGAAAAAGTTGGAGATCAAAAAACGATTCTGTATATTTTATTACCGGATACAGATACAAGTTTTAACTTTTTAGCAAGTATGATGTATCAACAGTTGTTTGATATGCTTGTACACCGAGCAGATAATCATTTTAAAGGTCGTTTACCTGTTCATGTACGGTGCGTTTTGGATGAGTTTGCGAATATTGGACAAATTCCAGATTTTGAAAAAATTATTTCAGTTATCCGAAGTCGTGAAATTTCAACAAATGTTATTTTACAAAATATTAGTCAGTTGAAAACGCTCTACAAAGATACTTGGGAGACGATTCTTGGAACAAGTGATACTTTCTTATATTTAGGTGGTATGGAGCAAAGTACCCACGAATATATTTCAAAATTATTAGGAAAACAAACAATTGAACAACAAAACTATAGTGTGAATCGTGGCTCTAATGGTTCGTATAGTCAAAATTATCAAAAATTAGGCCGTAACCTTTTAGATCCAGATGAGGTAGCGAGCCTCAAAGGTCAAGAATGTATCTTGAAGATTCGTGGAGTCGCCCCATTTTTGTCTAAAAAATACAATATTGAAAGACATTCTCAATACAAAAAATTGGGAGATGTTACGCCAAGTTATTGGTACCAACGTGAACTTGAAGAAAACTTGGTGCCAGAAGAAGTTTTATTTTCTGAAGTGGAAAGTGGAGAGGAAACGGAGTCGTTTACCGAAGAAGAGTTAGAGAAAATGATTGCAGAACTCGAAGAGGAAACTTTAGTTCAAAAAGAAGATCAATCCACAGAAGCGGAAAGTGAAGAGGAAACAGAATCGTTTACCGAAGAAGAGTTAGGAGAAACGATTGAAGAACTCGAAGTGAAATCACAAGATACAATAAACGATTAAAGCTGAGGTGAAAAAAATGAACGAGTTATTCGAACAAAAAGTATGTTTGTTTCTTAACATTGCAGATATAGCTTCAAAGTCTAACCTAAACAGTCCATTTAACATTTCTGATGTGACACTAGAACAGTATGAAGTAAAGTTTCAGGATGCGATTAACAATTTAATCGAACTCGAAACCTTAAAATTAAAAATTTTGGAAGCACAGCAGAAAAATCAAAATTTTCTTGTCAAAGTGGAAGGAACAACCGATCAAAAACAAGCATTAAGCAACCTGGAGGAACAACTCAAAGTTTCGCAACAGGAAATCAAGAGTTTACGTAATACCGAGGTCATAGGTGGCGATCGTAATGAGAAATGGACTCAAATCTATCCTAATTTGTATCGTTTCGTTAATAAATGTGCCAAAGAACGAGAACGGCTAAATAATAAACTCTTAGGAATTGATACGGAGTTTGGGGATATTATAAAACGGTATCGCAGTAAAAAAATTGCAGAAACTAAAGAAAAAATTCAAGCAAAAGAACGACATAATGAAGAACTAAAAAAAGAATTAGATTCATTGTATACGCAAGTTGACCATTATTTAGAATTGAAAGAGCCTTCTAAGGCCACGCCACTGCTAAAAAGGAGTACTGAAATAATTGGGGTCATTAAGTTAAATGAAGCTGATATTCAGCGTTATATTGCAGAACTAAAGTTAAGACTCGATAAATTGCAACAGTATCTAAAAACAGAACCTCAGATAAAAAAGGAACTCGATAGTGATCCTAAGCTAGCATTAGCATTCATACAACAAGATCAAGAGATACAAACACTTTTTAAGAATAAAAGCGAGCCAATCAGTCAAGAATATGAGCAAAAAGCAATGACTCTTAAAAAAAAGGTACAGGATATTGAAACACAAACGGAGCGGATGGATCGAGAAGATTTGTCTGTTGAAAATCAAAAGCTCCGTGAGAAATTACTCTTAGGAAATAGAGAAATTGCAGAGTTACAGCTGCGAAATAAAGGCTACGACTACGCGCTCAATTATCAGCCTAGTACAGATTCGAAAAAAGTTGATTTTGATGCTAGTATAAGGCCGGAAATTACTCAATTGGCTCAAATAGACGTCTATATCGAGGGTTCTCCTGAAAAAATTCCGTCCTTAGACAAGATGTTAGAACCAAAAGGTATCTTAGATGGATTGGTAGAAAATCCAAATACTCCGCAGTTCGACGCTTTGGATCTGATTAGTGAGCAAGATCATTTAAAACAGCTGATTCAAAAGACGGAGCAAAAAGCAGATAGACTGAGACGAGTAGTTGAGCCTAAGAAAGACTTTGTACAAGCAGAAATTCGACGCTTAGAAATAAAACAATTTGTTCAACCGTCCATACCACCAAATCACGAAAGACAGTTCACGCCCGTTCCCCAAGAGGCAAAGCAGCTTGTTCAGCTAAAATTTGCCATTTTTGAGCAGGAACAAAAGAAATTAAAAGAAGCTCAAACTGCTAAGGCGAAGTTACTTGCGGGTATTCAAAAATCCAGAGGACAATTTTTGGAAGAAATCCAGAAAAATGCTCCTTTGCGAATGAAAACAACGATTCATCAATTAAACTATCCGCAGGAACTATCCAAAAGTAAAGTAGAAATAGACTTACCAGATCTTTTAAATTCTTTGAAAAATACACTAAATAAGGTAACTGACTACTTAAATCGTTCTCCCTATGAGTTGCCTAATTTAGCTCAGATGCAAAAAGCTGGTTTGCTGGATGTTTTTGTTCAGTATCCTACTAATATCATCACTATAGATAAGTATGATGAGTCGCAAAAATTGCAATTGCTGAGTGAGCAGTTAAACCATGAGAGACCTGCGTTAGAACAACTTATTAGCGAACAAGAGAATCACGTGCAGTTTCGTGTTCAGAGTAAAGCGCAAGTGTTGGAAGAGTTGAAGTCTCATTTGGAAAAAGCTAACAATGAACGAGAACAGTTAGTAGATATGCTTGATGGTCTGAGTGAGCCCCAATTTTATAAACCAGAACAGAAAAAAGCTTATAAAATAACACGTTTTTCCGAAAATAATTTCTCAAAAGAAACCAATGGCAGAACAAATAATGGCACAAGTAAGCTAAAAGAGCTGGAAAAACAAACCGATACTGTGCAACAAGAATTGGCAAGTGTTCAAGCAGAAATTGCCATACATAAAAAAACTGCCAGTCAGGAATACGTGAACCTTCTAAAAAAACAGCAAACTTTAAGTATAGGGATGCTGAAAGTAGAGCAAGCACTTAGTCCACATCAGTTTGCTGACAATAAGAAGCAACAGTTAAAACAACTAGCAATTGAACAACAGCGATTGGAACAACTGGAACAACAAATTTCACAACAACCTACTGAAACAATCATTGCCAAAATGCTTGAGGTAAAAAGTGAACTGAAAAAGAACCAACAGGTTTTTATCCAACAAACTGATTCATATGCCAATAAAACGAATGCTTTATATAGCGAACAACTGGTCTCTGCTGATGCAAGAGTCAAGAGTGCGAGAGCCACTTATGACAATATACTAGGTGAAAACCAAACACCTAATGGAAAACTGCTTGAGTTGCAGGATTCTTTGAAACAGGCAGAGAAAATACTAAGCTCAAAGGAACCCTTACAACAATTTGAAAACAGGTTAAAAACAGCAACCGCCAAGCTTCAACATGAACCTAAGTTAGTAGATGAATACTTAGCCAGTGTAGAAAAAGCTATCATACCGATGGATTATCAGTTAGATGAGTTAGACAGCAGAGCTAAAGGAGCGTTAAGAGCTTCTCATGTCAATCTTTCAGGGTTGGCTGATCAATTAAAAAACTTATATAAACAAAACCAAGAATTAGCAAATCAAAAATTTCAAAATGCACAGTTAGAACTGAATCTAAAGGAACTGCAGAGTCCAGATGAGGATCAGTCTCTTAAAAAAATGCTAGAAGAGTTGCGTATAGCTGTTGATAAATGTGGTGATTTGTTAAGAATACAGCCAACCTCTAATCAGATTGAGCAACAAGTAAACAATCAAATCGAAGAAGTTCAACGAAATCCAGAGAGCTATTTTTCAAAAATCAAAGATATCCAAGGAAAGCTTGAAGCAGGGCAGCAAGAACTAGTTACTTTAAAAAATAACTACGGAAAAATGAGTCAATCTCTTGATGACAAGCAGGTGGAACTTCAAGAAAGCTTAATTCAGCAAGTCAGTCATGCGAAAGAAAAATCGTTCTCAGCGGATAAGGTTAAAGAAAACAGTAAAAAAGCAAAAAACGTTGATTTTTCTGAGCAAGACTTAATAGAGTTGGAAAATTTAAAAAATCGGACGATTCCTAATGCTACAGGCCAAGTGGCTTCTCGTGTAGTAAGTGATAAGACTATGAATGTGGCCGAGGATTTAAAAATAATGGCGCGCCAAGTGGAACAAAACGCTCAGCTACTAAAAAAAGCTGATCAATTTGAGAGCGAGATTTTAGGAGCTCAGCTTCAAGCACTTCTAAAAAAAGATCAAGCTCTAAGCAAAGCAATTATCAACGAAAAACGTGAGTTACAAATAGCTTTAACACCAGAAGAGAAACAAATAAACAAGAAAAAAGCTTTAACCAAAAGTAATGGAGGAAGTTCTCTAGAAAATTTGAATGAGGGGATTTCCAAATTAAATCAAACGATTGCTCGTAAGACGTCTGAGTTAGAGCAGCTGAAAAGTCAAGAAAAAGTAAAAAAGCCAGGCATACGTTGGCTACGTTGGTTGCGCTATCCGCTACTGTTAGCACCGATGGCTGTGCTCCCATATTTCCCAGTTTTGTTGGGCGGATTAATGCCAACTGTTTTAGCAGGAACTTTGCTAGGACCCATGATTTGGGGAACTTGTGCTGCCGCAGCTTTAGCATATTTCATCCCGAAAGTGATTCAATTTTCTGTTGGGAAATACCAGAAAAATAAAAAAATTAATCGATTAAAAGAGCAAATAGTCAAAGGATTAACCCGTGATGAATGGGAAAAAAATCAAGCGGCAAAATTAGAAAAAACTGGACCTAAAAGAAACTTTTTACGCAAGCACTGGAAAGCCTTAGCTGCATTTCTAATTGGTGCCTGTGTGATTGGGGCTTTAGGCAGCTTTGCTGCTCCTTTCCTAGTATTTCATTCTTTAGCAGCAATTCAAATTACTGCGGGAACTCTTTGGCCAATATTTTACATGGGAACGAGTGTAGCAATTGGTGCGGGAGCGGGCATCGGTGTTGGTATTGTAGATAAGACACTTTTAAAGCGGGGAATTAATCATTTTGAAAAACAGCAAGGAAACTTTCAAGATTTATACTATCTGGCAGAAAAGCAAATTCAAAACACCCCTGCTTTAAAAGAGCAAAGACAGATGAATTTGCAAACAAAAGATGCTCAAATGACACAACAAATCCAACAGGCCAAAGATAGAAGCACGCCCTTTGAAGCTTTACGTAGTCAATCCTTAACAAAATCTGCTAGTGTATGTGAGTTGCGAAGACCGGAACATGGACAAAAAGAGCAGGAAAGACGAACCAGTATATAAAAACCGGTGTGTAAACAAATATTTATCAAGGAAAAATAGTCATTTAAAAGGACATCTAAGACAGAATGAATTTTTGTCTTAGATGTTTTTTAGTAAATTGCCAAGGCAGATATGAAAACTAGAAAGACACATTCATGTCAATTTTTCTATCAATAATGTTAACTTCGAATAATAGAAATCAGATAGTCTTAGGACCAATCTTTTATTTTTATTTCAAAAAAAAAAAGACAAAAGGAAAGAGGGTATCTCTGGTAATATTAGTCTAGTAAAGAAGGAGTTGGCAACAATATGACCAGGAAAGAAATGAAACTATCCACAGATAATCAGACGGAGGAGATTCAGCGTCCGTCATTACCCAAAACATTGCCACCATTTGAATTATTAGGTAGTAATATAATTGAGGATTATGGAATCAAAAGGGAACTGGAAGAACAAAGTATAGATGAACCGATATCAGATAAGGACGTAGAAATACTTCCCCCATTACCAACAACAGCACCTCCGCTAGATGTATTAGAGAGCAAAGCACTGTTTGAGGAAAGGGGTTCTATCGTAATAGAAGAACAAAGTCCAAGTAGAGCAATGGAAGCAAATAGTATAGCTCCGCCCCCGCCCCCATTACCACTGTCATTTGGGTTAAGTGAGTCTAATGATAAGGTTCGATTAAAGGTAAGAGACAAAGGAAATCTTACTGATGGGACGGGACTCAATCATGTTGATGCAAGTATGTTGAAACAAAAACTGGATAACCAACTTACTTCTGCAATTCATTTAAGAAGGAAAGCAGTTGAAAGAACTTATGATGTATCAGAGGGATACGGCAAGGTCAGGGTTAAGGAAAAAGAAGCAGAAGTAAAAAAAGAGAAGTTGTTTGTAAATAAGGAAGCAAAAGAGCTCATTGAGAATGGTTTGGTCCCCCCAGCCCCAATGCTGCCCCCAATATTGTTCTCTCAAAATAATAGTAAAAAAGAAAAAGTATCAAAAAATGAAAAACAGCAGCAGAAACTAAGCGATAAAGAGATCCAACAAAACTTAGCAAAAGAAGCAATGGATATACGGAAGATTTTAAGAAAAGTACAGGTAGAACGGAAATCTGTAGAAAAAAATAGCAATCAAGAATATGATTGGAAAGCGACTTTAAAGAAACGTATACCAACGAATCAAAATGTTGGGGATACTGGGTTTCAAGAAGCTCAGAAAAAAATATTCAGCCAATTGAAAGGCAAGGAGAACAAAGGTCAAAACACCGGTTTTAGTTATGGACAGCTAGCAAAACCAATGAATCAAAATGTTGGGGATATTGGGCTTCAAGAAGCTCAGAAAAAAACATTCAGCCAATTGATAAGCATGGATAATAAAAGTCAAAACACCGGTTTTAGTTATGGACAGCTAGCAAAACCAACGAATCACAATGTGGGAGACATAGGGATTAAAGAGCATCAGAAAAAAATATTCAGCGAATTGGAAGACAAAGCTATGGCCATTAAAAAACAGAACTTTTTAAAACCGAGGAAGTCCCCCTTTGACTATGAACAACGGATTATGGATAGCTATAATAAATAAAATTTTTTGTAAAATTTAATCCTTTCATGTAAATCCTAGGCTATATCGGTTTGTTGAGCTTATTTTTTAAATCTTTTCAGTAAACATTTAAAGTAAAAGGTGGATACAAAATGAAAGAAAATAAAATAAAATTAGAACAAAGAGAAAAGCAAGACACAACAAACAATCGAAGTATGAATCAAGGAGATTTACAAAAAGAACTAGAAAAAAATATTAAAGATTTGTATTTAATGGTATTAAAAGGAACAATGAAAAAGTTTATTTATGCTAATTTTGTGAAAGATATCAAGAGTCAAAAAAAGCAGAATAGTAAAAGACAATTTTTATTTTCATCTAAAGAAGAAACGAATTATCAGGAAATAAAAAGTCGTTTAACGAATGAACAAATAAATAAATCGTGGGAGTACGCAGATCAATATGTGAAAGAATTTTTTTGGGAAAAGTATAAAAATACGTTAATAGATGCCCAAAAAATGAGTGGAATTACTAAGTATTTTGAAAAAACAAAGGATGAGTTTATCAAAAAGCAAACGAAGTCTTATGTTGAGATATTTAAAAGTAAAATTTTTAGAAGAAGGCTTGAAAAAAAACAAGTTGTCTTGAAAAAATTAATAAAAGAAGCGGAAAATAAGGTGACACAGGAGTTTACACATTCTTTTGATGCGATTCAAAATATGCGGATTTTTGATGGAAGAAGTTTTCAAGAAAATAAGCCGTTAAGTAGTTTGTTGGGTCTTGGGTATAAAAAAAGAAATAAGGGGCTTTCAAAGGAGATACTAGAATCAAACTCAAGCATTGAATTGGGACAACTAAAAGCTCAGAGTGATGAGAAGGTATTAATCACTCAAGCCCCCTCCATAATAGAAGAGAAAGTTCTCGCTGATAGTAAAGTACCTCCGTTACCAGTCCAAGAAGTAGTGCAGGAAGGGAAGATCCCCCCCGCGCCTCCGTTACCAGTCCAAGAAGTAGCGCAGGAAGGGGAAATCCCCCCCGCGCCTTCGTTACCAGTCCAAGGAGTAGCGCAGGAAGGGAAAATCCCCCCCGCGCCTCGACTACCAGTCCAAGGAGTGGCACAAGAAGGAAAAATTCCCCCACCTCCACCAATGATGCCCGCCATAGAGGCTCTTCCAGATAGAGGGGAATCTTTAAAACCATTAAAAGCAACTAGAGTACAAGCAAACGGTCAGTTAGGAATGATGTTAGCTGATCAATTGAAGAACATGCAATCAAATTTAAAACAAACAGCTATAGAGACGAAAAGCGTTGAACAGTTGAGTCCGATGGATGCACTAATTAGTCAATTAAAAACTGGTCAAGTGAAACTAAAAACAGTTGTCGCTGATGCAAAAACAGTAAATAATGGCAAAGCAAAAGAAATTGACTGGCGGAAAGGTTTAAAGAAAACTTCTAATTCCAGTAAAATTTATCAAAAAGACGATTCAATTGTTCCAGACCAAAAAAAAGAGATAGAGCAATTAAAAGAAACCTCAACTCGAATAAATCAAGTGAAGTCTTTACACAAACATAGAGAATCAGCGACTTTTGAACAGCGTTTGACTGATAAAAGTGAAACTCAAAAAAATCATAAGATAGAGAGATAACACAGACTAACAAAGCTAGAAAATAGTACAAGAATAAAAGGTGGGTAATATATGCGTAGGTTTCAAACCCGACAACAATTTAGCAATCATAGGAAAGAACAAAGCCGCGGGGAGTATACAAATGCTGAGCAAGCTGCATTGAGAGGATTATTAGAAGAAAATATTCGAAACTTGTATGCAACTGTACTAAAAACATGTATGAAAAAGGCAATTCTTACTAATTTTGTGACAGATGTAGAAAATAAAAAGCAACAGAGTAGAAAAAAGAATTTTTTATTCTGGAATAAAGAAAAGATTGATTACAAAGAGATAGAGTGCCGCTTTACGACTGGACAAAGAGACAAATCAATGAAGTATGCAGATAACTATTTGAAGCAAACTTTTTTTTTGAAATATAAAAATACTGAGCTAAATAAGAACACAGTAGCAGATATGAATGTGTATTTAAAAAAATTAACAGGTGTTTTTTTGGATAGGAGTATTAAAGAAAGTGGTATATTATTTCAAAGCAAAGTGTTTAACAAACAATTAAAAAGTCAAAAAATTGTGTTAACTGATGTAACAGAAAAAGTGGAAAATAAAGTAAAACAAGAGTACACACATTCTTTTGTAGCAATTAACAAAATGGAAATTTGGAGCAAAAAAAGTTTTATAAAAGATAAAAACTTAACTCCAGCTCATATGGAGTTAAGCAAATTGTTAGCGCCAATATATAAAAAGCGAAATATTCAAGAATCTCAAGAAATATTAAATCAAAAAGCGCCGAAAATATACCATATGGATTCCAACCTTGCAGACAAACTCAATGAGTCAAGAAAGAAACAAAAAGAAAGTGGAATAGCTAGATAGGCAAAATTTTTAGAGAGTGATTCGTCACTCTTTTTTTATTTTGTCATGGGGGATACTTGTTATAAAAAGTCGTGAGACACACGTAAAGCTTAGGTGTGTCTCACGACTAAGATTTTTTTGATAGCTGAAAAGCTCATGGAATGTTTACTCAGAGAATAGTCCGTCTAATTGTTTTTGAATGTCTTTATTTTCCAAGAAATCATCATAGGTAATTTCTGAGCGATCTACGCAGCCTTTATTTGACACTGCAATAATTCGATTCGCTAGTGTCTGAATAAACTGATGGTCATGTGAGGCGAATAGCATAGCCCCTTTAAAGGACATCAATCCATTATTTAAAGAAGTAATCGACTCTAAATCCAAATGGTTAGTTGGATCATCTAGCACGAGTACATTTGCTTTTGAAAGCATCATTTTGGAAAGCATACAACGGACCTTTTCTCCTCCGGAAAGGACACTGACAGGTTTCATTACTTCTTCACCAGAAAACAACATGCGTCCAAGGAAGCTACGAAGGAAGGTGTTATCATCTTCTTCTTTTGAAGCAAACTGACGTAACCAATCAAGAATAGGCATATCTTGGCTAAATTCACTCGAGCTATCTTTGGGCAAGTATGCTTGAGAAGTAGTGATACCCCAAGAAACGGTTCCGGTATCTGGTTCCATTTCTCCCATAATAATTTTGAATAAAGTGGTGGTTGTAATATCATTATTTGCAATAAAGGCTACTTTATCTTCTTTATTTAGTGAGAAAGAAATGTTGTCTAATATTTTTTTGCCATCAATTGTTTTAGAGATATTTTCTAGGCGTAACACGTCATTTCCAATTTCACGTTCTGGCTGGAATCCAACGAATGGATAGCGACGTGAAGAGGGTTGAATATCATCCAATGTAATTTTATCTAACATTTTCTTACGGGATGTTGCTTGTTTTGACTTAGATGCATTGGCGCTAAACCGAGCAATAAAGTCTTGAAGTTCTTTAATTTTTTCTTCTTTTTTGGTATTTTGATCGGATTGTAATTTGGTAGCTAACTGGCTTGATTCTAGCCAAAAATCATAGTTTCCAACATACAATTGAATCTTGCTGAAATCTAAATCAGCCATATGCGTACAAACTTTGTTTAAGAAGTGACGGTCATGTGAAACAACAATCACGGTATTTTCAAAATTAATTAAAAATTCTTCTAACCAAGCAATTGAGCGGCTGTCTAAACCATTTGTTGGTTCGTCCAATAACAGCACATCGGGTTTGCCGAATAGAGCTTGTGCCAGCAGCACTTTCACTTTTTGTCCAGCAGTCAGCTCGCCCATCTTTGTATCGTGTAAGCTCTCAGGAACATTTAGCCCCTGCAAAAGCGTTGCAGCTTCTGGTTCGGCTTCCCAACCATCTAATTCTGCAAATTCGCCTTCTAACTCAGCAGCGCGAACCCCGTCTTCATCAGAAAAATCGGCTTTCATGTAGATGGCATCTTTTTCTTGCATAATTTCAAATAAGCGTTTATGACCCATAATAACCGTTTCAAGTACGGTGTTATCTTCGTAGTCAAAGTGATTCTGTTTTAATGTTGCCATACGTTCATTCGGACCCAATGTAACAGATCCCGTGGTAGGCTGTACACTACCTTCTAATACTTTTAAAAAAGTTGATTTCCCAGCACCGTTTGCGCCAATTAGACCATAACAATTTCCAGGAGTAAACTTGATATTTACATCTTCAAATAACTTACGATCAGAAAATTGTAAGCTAATATTTGTAACAGTGATCATTTGATTCCTCAATTCTTTCATTTTATAGTAGTGTTTTGTCAATCTCTCTGCATTATAAAGAAAAATTCCTTTATTTTCAAGGGCTTCATGCAGTACAGATATGTGTGAAAAAAGATTATAAAAAAAACAAAAGAGAATGGAACTAGAGAATGTTGGGCATTTGCAAGTCTCAAAGGCCAAGAAAAAGTTTATTCAAGGGAACGATACAAGCGAGTGGACATTTGGAATTAGTAACCGATTTTCTCTAGGCTAATCTCACCTGAGGAAAGCGTCATTTCTTCACCACTTAAAAGTAATACGACGAGCTCTCCTTTTTCGTTAATACTTTGCGCAACTCCTTGGTAGTGGGTATTTCCTCTAGTAAAGGAGACCGCTTTCCCAAGTACGAAAGACCGTTTTTGATATTCTTCCATATAGGGATTCGTTTCAATTGTATTTAAAATATAAAAGAACTCATTCGTGATTTCTGCGATTAACTCATTACGTGTAACAAGTGCTTTCCCATTTGGAAAAAGAGAAGTTGCTTTTTCCTGTAACTCAAGCGGAAAGGATTCTTGGGGAATGGAAAGATTGATTCCAATTCCAATAATAATAGAAGAAATTGTATGTGTTTCGATATCCGTTAAAGCTTCTGACAAAATACCACAAACTTTTTTTCCATCCATATACAAGTCGTTTACCCATTTAATTTGGATCTTTTTATTGGTCAAACGCTCTATTGCTCGACTAGTAGCAACGGCAGAGATAATCGTGTATTGTGCGATTTCTTCCAGTTCGCGTCTAGGATGCATTGAAAAACTAAAATAAATCCCTTGACCGTCTGCAGCAGAAAAATACGGCCGCCCGAAACGACCTTTTGTTTCTGTTTGAGTACTAGCGGCTAGTAATGTGGGAGTAAGATCTCCGTCTATTGCTCTTTTTTTTAACTCTTTATTTGTCGAATCAGTAGTCTCTACGGTATAAATAGTTAAATCAGATGGGAGCAGGTTTTGTACTAAACATCTACGAATTCCTGCTTGAGATAGTGTGTGGTTGGGGATGTATTGATATCCCTTGTGCGTGGTGCTGTTGATTTGATGTCCTTCTTTTTTTAGTTCGTTCATGGCTTTCCAAATCGCAGTTCTGGAAAGAGATAGCTGTTGTGCAATTTCCTCGCCTGAGACGAAAGATGGGGAAGACTGGATTAAAATGTCTAGCACTTTATTTTTAGTTGACATGGCGACACCTCCGAGTTTATTGTAAACCAAAGAAAATCTTTGTCAACGTTAAGACTATTTAGTGTCATACTCTGTTCAGAAATTGCTAGGTAAACTTGTTAGGAAAGAGACTGATTTGTCAAAACGAGTGACAGAAAAAACAAAAAACGATAAAAACCTTTTTTTGGTTTTTATCGTTTTTTTGGTTAGCTTAGAAGTAGCGCGTCGTCTTTAATAGATTCTCCACTATTTTTTTGGAAAAGGGCTAACAAGTCTGGTACGGTCAAGTTTTCTTTTTCTTTTCCAGAAATATCGACGGCAATTGTTCCTTGATGGAGCATGATAAGACGATTGCCATAACGAATGGCATCTTCCATATTGTGTGTGACCATAAAGGCTGTTAATTCTAAGTTATCAATTAGTTTTTTTGTTAATTCCATAACAACTACGGAGGTTTTAGGATCCAGTGCGGCCGTATGTTCATCTAGGAGCAGTAGTTTTGGTTTGATGAGCGTCGCCATGAGTAGGGTAATAGCTTGACGTTGTCCACCTGATAATAAACCAATTTCTGCTTGCAATCGATCTTCTAACCCTAAATCAAGCATGGCAAGCTGTTCCCTGAAAAATGCTCGGTCTTTCTCTTTAACTCCGCTACTTAGGCTCCGTTTTTTTCCGCGTTTCATAGCGAGAGCGAGATTTTCTTCTACAGTCAAACGTACAGCAGTCCCCATCTTAGGATCTTGGAAGACACGACTGATATGCTGGGCACGTTGCGACACTTTTTGTTTGGTTATATCTTGATGATCTAAGATGATTTTTCCTTCTTCTATAGGAAGAGCGCCTGCGATACTATTAAGAAGAGTAGATTTTCCAGCTCCGTTACCACCAATAATGGTAATGAATTCTTTTTCTTTCATCTCAAGGTTAATCCCTTTTAGTACATGGTTTTCATTCGCAGTTCCACGCTCAAAGTGTTGATGTAAGTCCTGAATCGTTAGAATGGTTTTCATTATTTAGCACCTCCAGTAGTGTGTGCTTTTTTTCGTTTGCGTCCGAGTTTGTTTTTTAGGAGTGGAGATGTCAAGCAAAGGACTAAAATGATAGCAGAATAGAGTTTTAAATCATTTTGATCAATTGGAAACTCTAGGATAATGGCAATAATAAAACGGTAAATAATAGCCCCTAACACGATGGTTAAAAGACGAATGCCAAAAGATTTGTTGGCGAAAAGTACCTCTGCAATAATAATGGAAGCAAGACCAATAACAATTGTCCCCACACCGGAGTTCAAGTCAGCAAAACCATTATTCTGGGCTAACAACGAGCCAGCAAGTGCGATACAGCCATTTGAAATCATGTAGCCGATAATTTTCATCGTATCTGTATTAATCCCATTTGCTTCACTCATGTCTGGATTGTCGCCTGTAGCACGAATAGCCAGACCAATCTCTGTCTTGAAAAAGAAAATGAGTAATAAGATGACAAGCAGTAACACGATACATCCAGTAATGACGACTGCCCAGACTTTTTCAACAACAAAAAAGTCATTTACCCAAGAAAAAATATTTTTTTGTCCGAGTAAGGGAATATTTGGAGCCCCCATAATTCTTGAATTAATCGAATACAAGCCAGTCATAGTAATAATTCCGGCGAGTAGAGCTGGTATTTTTAATTTTGTATGTAGAATACCTGAGATAAATCCAGCAATCATCCCACTAATAAAGCCTAAAAGCGTTGCCAAGATGGGGGAGAGACCGTTGACAATGGCAGTGGCAGCAACGGCTCCTCCAAGTGGAAAGGTTCCCTCGGCGGTTAAGTCAGCAATATCTAAAATACGAAAAGTCAAGAAAACACCAATCGCAAGCAAAGACCAAAGCAACCCTTGTGAAGCAGAAGAAACGAATAATGAAGGGAGATTTTCAATAATTGTCATGTTAAACATCCTTTGTTTTTATTTTGGTGCTTTGATACTTGATGGATCAATCCCAAGAGCTTTTGCCATCTCTTTATTTACAACGAGTTGTAAATCGGTAGAACTTTCAACCGGCATGGTAGCAGGAGAAGCTTTTCCTTTTAGGATTTTTACTGCCATTTTAGCAGTTTGTTTGCCAAGTGAGCGGTAGTCAATACCATAGGTTGCTAAACCGCCATCGTTGGTTTGACCAACAGAACCAGTAATCACTGGGATTTTCTTTTCTTTAGCAATCTCACCGACAACACTCGCAGCGCTAGCAAAGGTATTGTCAGTTGGAATATAAATAGCATCGGTATTATTCGCCAAACTTGTCGTGACTTGTTGGACATCGTTTGTTGTACTAGCTGTTTTTTCTACGACGGTTACACCAGCTTTTTGAAGTTCTTTTTTTGCCAGAGCCGCTTGGATTTTAGAATTAGCCTCACCGGAGTTATACATAATTCCAACTTTTTTTGCTTTGGGTACAATACTCATTAATAGTGCAATTTGTTGTTTAATGGGAACCATATCGGTTGTCCCTGTTACATTTCCGCCTGGTTTTTTATCACTTTGAACTAGTTTTGCCGCTTTAAGGTCGGTTACGGCTGTCACGACGATTGGAGTCGTTTGTGTTTCATTTAAAAGTGATTGTGCAGAAGGTGTAGCAATTCCAAGCAGTAAATCGGGTTTTTCTTTGACTAATTTTTCGCTCATACTTTTTAGATTATCTTGATTGTTTTGCGCATTTTGAAAAATGAGCTTTAGATTGTCCCCTTCTTTGTAGCCATTCTCCTTTAGCCCTGCAACAAAGCCTTTATAAGCATCATCCAAAGAATCGTGTTCGACTAATTGTAAGACCCCAATTGTTTTTACTTTGCTGTTACTACTTGAATTAGATGTGCTTTTACAAGCGCTAAGTCCAAATAGTGCAACCCCTGCTAATAAAGCTAATCCTGTTTTCCATCTTCTTTTTTTCATCTTTCATTCCCCCAAAATTGTTGTTTTTTTGTGTTCATGGTAAATAAAAAACCATTTAGAAATTAAGTTCTAAATGGTTACTGTCTATAAACGTATTGTTTTATATCGTAGCCACTTAGATTTTCATCCATGTGGCTTTATCATTTTCATGACAAAATTCTCCAGCCATCATAGATACAACGCATTGTTTTGCTTGCATCCATGAAAATTCATGCTTACAAGCAGTATCTAAAATAGCTAAAGTAGGCTTTATTCAGTTGTGTTGGACGTGTTGTTTTCATAGATAAAACCCTCCACAAGAATTTAACTTAAACATAGTATAAATTGAACAGAAAGCTCTTGTCAATCCTTTTATAGAAAAATCTAAAAATTTGCACAGTTTACTGAAGCTTATTCAGGACAGGAATCCTTAATTGTAAAACTAAGCTCAAATTGCTTTTGATTCGCACTGACATCGTGGGGGCACCTCGTATAACTACCGCTGATTTTTCTGAAAAAATTATGCGAACGGTACATCTGCTACGATACTTGTGTTGGCACAAACACTTCCCCGAAAAAAGGCGCAATATCACGCCGTCTTCTGACCAAAAAGTAAATCAAGTAGCTACAAATTATACACAAGTCTCAAATACAACGAACACGAAACAACTATCAAACAAATTTCTAAAAACAGATGAACAAGAAAGATTTACAAATGAGTGTAGTAGGTCTATTATGTATTTTGACAATGAGTCTGGGATTGTATAGCTGAATAAAAAAATATAGTGAGGAGTAGCGTGTACTCTAGAGTGGACTTAAAAAACTCTAGAGTATTTCCTTGCTTATTTGAAGAAAAAAACAACGGTAAGCTTATTAGTGACCTATTTAAATGAGTTCTTAGGCCAGGTTGAAGAATAACATTGTCTTTTGAAGAGTTTATTCAGCTGTACGAATTGAAACAAAAAATGGAGCTATAAAAGGGGGATCAATTGAATTTAATCGCTGAACTCAAATACGTTTGGAGTATCAGAAAATTTTATGTGCAAGAAGACAGTGAAGTTCGACAATTTTTTGAATGAATAAAAAGAATGAAGGTAAGAGGTGCCAAAATGAAAACAGCTAATAAAGATACGAAATGGTTAAGTATCTTTCAAATGATTTACCTTATAGAGGTAGTAGTCTTGTTGATAACAATGTGGGTAACCACAGACAAAGCAATATTTTTAGGGAATTGTATAATGTGTACAGGAATCGCAATTTTTTCAATGAAGTTTGACACGTTTCAAGGAAAATATCTTCCTATTTTAACTAAAAAGTTTAAATGGACTAGTTTGAATGTCCTTAATTGGTTTTTGCAAACACTGAATTTAGTTTTCCTATTGGGTTATGGAGCACCTGTGATTAAAAAGTTCGCCAGCATTTTGGGCTTGTCGGTAAATTCTGGTGGAACTTCCTATTTTCATTACTTCATAGCTGCCTTAGTAGCAGGATTGTTGCTAATACCTTACTATCTAACGGTAACTTTACCCAAAGTTGAGAATGTAGTTTTATTATTTTTAGAAACACTTGGTATAGTCTCTATGTACTTGATTGCTTTTATGGCAATGGTAGACATGCTGATTTTTTATATGGGAGTGCCAACAGATACGATTAGTGAGGAGCCTGTTATCTCCGTATTCTTTTTTGTCATTCCACTAGTCTATGCCAATTTGATAAAAAATAAGTTTTCAAAACCTAATTGGCTGTCTAAAGGGAATTTCTTCTCGCTGAAGTCCATTGCGATACTCACAGTATTTTTTATTGTCATTTTTATGATTGATTCTGCTGTGTGGTTACATCCCATGAACACTTGGAAATCAGTCAATCTGACTAATTTGTTTTTCTCTGTTCGTTCCGGTGTTGGAGAAGAATTTATTTTTCGTATTTTAGTTTTTTCTTTCAGCCTGTATGCTTTCAAAAAATACCAACATGGTGTGCAGTATGCCGTTGTCTTTCAAGCAGTCATTTTTGGGGGTATGCATTTGATTAATCTACTTTCTCCAGGAACGGATTTATCTGCTACTATTGCTTCTACAATCGATGCTTTTGGGATAGGAGTTTTGTTTGCGGTCCTATATCTGGTTACGAAAAATCTAACGCTCATCGTTGGAATCCATACAATTTGGGATTTACTTCAAAGCGTCGTGACAGGAGACGGGAATATGAGCGTGAATGGTCTTGCGGGATTTGCCATTTCACTGACAGTTTGTCTGCTTTGTGTAGGCTATAGCTACTTTTTATTTTCTCGTAATAAAGATCAAGTAGCATATAACGCGAACACATTAATCAATGTGGACTAACTAAAACATTGCTAAGCGAAATCCGTCCACATTCTACATAGTAAACAAAGAGAGCCTTCCAGAATAATGGGGGCTCTCTTTGTTATTTTAGAATAAAAAAACACTAGTTGGGAGGCTGCTATTGAAATTAGTTGACAAAAGGTTCATAACCAGCTACCAATTCTCGGTGAAGCAATTCTTTTTCTCTTTCTAAGAGGAAAGCCCCATCTACAGCATAATGATTGAGCTGTTCTAAAGTAGCATAGTTTAGTCCGTACCACTCACCTAATTTTAAATACTCATCTGTCAAGGTTGTTCCCGAAACGGTGCGATTATCTGTATTAATGCAGATAGGAACACCGGCCTTTAAAAAGGTTAAAAAAGGATAATCTTCCGGATGTTTGACAGCTTTTGTTTGCAAGTTACTCGTGGGGCACAGCTCTAAAAGAATTTGCTCTTTGGCACACTTTGAAAGAAGTTCAGGGTCATTTTCTAAGGCAATCCCATGTCCAATTCTTGTAGCGCCTAAACGGATAGACTCACGAATATTATGAGCACAACCACATTCGCCAGCATGAAGTGTGATGGGAATATGCCACTCTGAAGCCTTTTTTAACATTTCCTCGAATAATTCGGGTGGATAATGTGCTTCGTCGCCAGCTAAATCAACGCCAGCAACGCCTTTTTCGGCAAAATCATGAGCAGTCTTAGCCACTGCGACGTTCTTCTCAATGGTATGGTGGCGCATGCCACAAAGCAAGGCATTACTCTTTACTCCAAATTGTTTTTCCCCCTCACTAAGTCCTTTTAATACCGCTTGGACAACTTGTGTCAGGGTCAATCCTTTTCTTGTGGAAAGACTTGGAGCGAATCGAACCTCTATGTAGCGAACATTTTCGCGTGCTACTTGCTCAATCAAGTCAAAAGCAGCAATCTCTAGTGCAGACTCAGTTTGAAGTAATGGAAGTACCGGATCAAATTTGGTTAAGTATTCAAGCAAACTTTGGCAATCTTTCGGGACGGTTAGTAGTTTTTTTAGTTTTTTTGGATCATCAGGCAAATCAATTCCTTGAGCGTCAGCCAATTTTTTCAAAGTATGAGGCTGTATCGATCCATCTAAGTGGCAGTGAAGCTCAACTTTTGGCAGTTTTTCCACAATATTTCGTTGCATACATTTTTCATCCCTTCAATAGTTATATAAGTCTAAATGGCTAGTAGGTTTTCTAAACAGTAATTAATTTTAGATAGTAATGTAGCATGGGGATATAGGTTTGTCAATTTAGGTTACGATGTTTTTGAAACAGTAGTCGTTAAAAAATGGTTTTTTGTGAGGATTATCGAAAAAAATATTGACAAAAAAATATATAGGTGGTACGATATCAAAGGTGCTTTATGTACAGGTCTTTTCAAAGACGTGCTGTCTGTCGAAAAAAAGCATAAGCATTGCGAATCTGCAAGTTATCTTGCTAATTTTTTTATCGCAAAAAAAGAACCACCTGGATGTGTGGGACTAGAAAAGCAATGTAAGGGAGGAGGAAAAAGAATGCCAACAATTAATCAATTAGTACGCAAATCTCGTCAATCAAAGGTGACTAAATCAACTTCACCAGCATTGAATAAAGGATATAACAGCTTCAAAAAAGCTCAAACAAACTTGAACTCTCCACAAAAACGTGGTGTATGTACTCGTGTAGGAACAATGACACCTAAAAAACCTAACTCGGCTTTACGTAAATACGCACGTGTTCGTTTGTCAAACTTAATCGAAGTTACAGCGTACATCCCAGGTATCGGACACAACTTACAAGAACATAGTGTTGTTCTTATTCGTGGTGGACGTGTAAAAGATTTACCAGGGGTACGTTACCATATCGTACGTGGAGCACTTGATACAGCAGGAGTTACTGATCGTAAACAAGGACGCTCTAAATACGGAACTAAAAAACCAAAAGCTTAATAAAAACTAGAAAATAAATATAATCGGAAGGAGGAGTTACGTATGCCTCGTAAAGGTCCTGTTGCAAAACGTGATGTTTTACCAGATCCTATATATAACTCAAAAATTGTGACTCGTTTAATTAACCGTATTATGGTTGATGGAAAGCGTGGAACTGCTGCTAGCATTATCTATAATGCGTTTGAAACCATTAAAGAATCTACAGGAAATGATCCATTAGAAGTTTTTGAACAAGCAATGCAAAATGTAATGCCTGTTCTTGAAGTAAAAGCCCGTCGTGTGGGTGGTTCTAACTACCAAGTACCAGTCGAAGTTCGTCCAGAACGTCGTACAACTCTTGGTCTTCGTTGGATTGTTAACTATGCGCGTTTACGCGGAGAGCACACAATGGAACAACGTTTAGCGAAAGAAATCATGGATGCAGCCAACAATACAGGTGCTTCAGTTAAAAAACGTGAAGACACACATAAAATGGCTGATGCAAACAGAGCATTCGCTCACTATCGTTGGTAAAATCCTCTCTGTTTTCTTGGTATTAGGAATAGTTCATATTCTTACTACTAAGAGGCAGTTTTTCAAATTAAGTTCAACATAAACAACTTTATTTAAAATGAGAGAGGAGAAAAAAGAAAGATGGCTAGAGAATTTTCGTTAGAAAAAACTCGTAATATCGGTATCATGGCGCACGTTGATGCAGGTAAAACGACAACAACAGAGCGTATTTTGTACTATACTGGTAAAATCCATAAAATTGGTGAAACGCATGAAGGTGCTTCACAAATGGACTGGATGGAACAAGAGCAAGAACGTGGTATTACCATTACATCTGCTGCAACAACTGCACAATGGAAAGGGTACCGTGTAAACATCATTGATACACCAGGACACGTAGACTTCACAATTGAAGTACAACGTTCATTGCGTGTACTAGATGGTGCTGTAACAGTTCTTGATTCGCAATCAGGTGTTGAGCCTCAAACAGAAACAGTTTGGCGTCAAGCAACAGAATACAAAGTTCCACGTATTGTTTTCTGTAATAAGATGGATAAACTTGGGGCAGACTTCTTGTACTCAGTAAATTCATTACATGACCGCTTGCAAGCAAATGCACATCCAATTCAATTACCAATTGGTGCTGAAGATGACTTCACAGGGATCATTGACTTGGTAACAATGAAAGCCGAAATCTATACAAATGATTTAGGAACGGATATTCAAGAAACTGAAATTCCTGAAGAGTATGTAGATCAAGCAAATGAATGGCGCGAAAAATTAGTTGAAGCAGTTGCTGAAACTGATGAAGACTTAATGATGAAATACCTTGAAGGTGAAGAAATCACTCAAGAGGAGCTAGTTGCAGGCATTCGTCAAGCAACAATCAACGTTGAGTTCTTCCCAGTATTAGCCGGTTCAGCTTTCAAAAACAAAGGGGTTCAATTGATGTTAGATGCAGTTCTTGCATACTTACCATCTCCTCTTGATATTGAAGCAATTAAAGGGATTGATAGCAAAACAGACGAAGAAACAACTCGTCCTGCAGATGATAATGGTCCGTTTGCTTCTCTAGCATTTAAAGTTATGACAGATCCATTCGTTGGTCGTCTAACTTTCTTCCGTGTCTATTCTGGTGTCCTTGAAAGTGGTTCATATGTATTGAACGCTTCTAAAGACAAAAAAGAACGTATCGGACGTATTCTACAAATGCATGCAAATACACGTAAAGAAATTGACCAAGTGTATTCAGGAGATATCGCAGCGGCTGTTGGTCTTAAAGATACAACAACAGGTGATACTTTGTGTGCGTTAGACTCACCAGTTATTCTTGAATCAATTGAGTTCCCAGAACCAGTTATTCAAGTTGCTGTTGAACCTAAATCAAAAGCTGACCAAGATAAAATGGGAATTGCTTTGCAAAAACTTGCGGAAGAAGATCCTTCATTCCGAGTTGAAACAAATGTTGAAACTGGTGAAACAGTTATTTCTGGTATGGGTGAGCTTCACTTAGACGTTTTAGTTGACCGTATGAGACGTGAATTCAAGGTTGATGCCAACGTTGGTGCACCTCAAGTATCTTACCGTGAAACATTCCGTTCTGGTACACAAGCAGAAGGTAAGTTTGTACGTCAGTCTGGTGGTAAAGGTCAATACGGACACGTTTGGGTTGAATTTACACCAAATGAAGAAGGAAAAGGCTTTGAATTTGAAAACGCAATTGTCGGTGGGGTTGTTCCTCGTGAATACATTCCAGCTGTTGAAAAAGGTTTGCGTGATGCTATGGATAATGGTGTTCTTGCTGGATACCCATTAGTAGATATCAAAGCAAAACTTTATGATGGTTCTTACCATGATGTCGATTCAAATGAAACTGCCTTCCGTGTTGCCGCTTCTATGGCATTACGTGCTGCTTCTAAAAAAGCAAATCCAGTGATTCTTGAACCAATGATGAAAGTAATTATTACTGTACCAGAAGATTACTTAGGTGATATTATGGGACACGTTACCAGCCGTCGTGGTCGCGTTGAAGGAATGGAAGCACATGGTAATGCGCAAATCGTAAATGCGATGATTCCTTTAGCAGAAATGTTTGGATATGCAACAACTTTACGTTCTGCAACACAAGGTCGTGGTACCTTTATGATGGTATTTGACCATTACGAAGATGTACCAAAATCAGTACAAGAAGAAATCATTAAGAAAAACGGCGGAACTGCTAGCTAATTAGAATGTTTCACTATGTTTTTTGATGATTATCGTGTAAAATGTATTAGAAGATAGAGTGGCGCTTTTTGCGCCGCTCATCAAAATAAAAATTATCTAACTTAGGAGGATTTACTTAAAATGGCAAAAGAAAAATATGACCGTTCAAAACCCCATGTTAACATTGGTACTATCGGACACGTTGACCATGGTAAAACTACATTAACAGCTGCAATTACAACTGTATTATCAAAACGCGGTGGCGGACAAGCTATGGCATACGATCAAATTGATGGTGCTCCAGAAGAACGCGAACGCGGAATCACAATTTCAACAGCTCACGTTGAGTACGAAACTGACACTCGTCACTACGCTCACGTTGACTGCCCAGGCCATGCTGACTATGTTAAAAACATGATCACTGGTGCTGCACAAATGGATGGAGCTATCTTAGTAGTATCTGCTGCTGATGGTCCTATGCCTCAAACTCGTGAACACATTCTATTATCTCGTAACGTTGGTGTTCCATACATCGTTGTTTTCTTAAACAAAGTTGATATGGTTGATGACGAAGAATTATTAGAATTAGTAGAAATGGAAGTTCGTGATTTATTATCTGAATACGATTTCCCAGGTGATGACACTCCTGTTGTTGCTGGATCTGCTTTGAAAGCTTTAGAAGGCGATGCTGCTTACGAAGAAAAAATCTTAGAATTAATGGCTGCAGTTGACGAATATATCCCAACTCCAGAACGTGATACTGACAAACCATTCATGATGCCAGTCGAAGATGTATTCTCAATCACTGGACGTGGAACAGTTGCTACAGGACGTGTTGAACGTGGACAAGTTCGTGTTGGTGATGAAATTGAAATCGTTGGTATTAAAGAAGCAACAGCTAAAACAACAGTTACTGGAGTAGAAATGTTCCGTAAATTGTTAGACTACGCTGAAGCTGGAGACAACATTGGTGCGTTACTTCGTGGGGTTGCTCGTGAAGATATCGAACGTGGACAAGTTCTTTCTAAACCAGGAACAATCACTCCACACACTAAGTTTAAAGCTGAAGTTTATGTTTTATCAAAAGAAGAAGGTGGACGTCATACTCCATTCTTCACAAACTATCGTCCACAATTCTATTTCCGTACAACTGACGTAACTGGTGTTATCGAGTTACCAGAAGGTACTGAAATGGTTATGCCTGGAGATAACGTAACAATTGATGTTGAATTAATTCACCCAATCGCGATCGAAGACGGAACTCGTTTCTCTATTCGTGAAGGTGGACGTACTGTTGGTTCAGGCGTGGTTAGTGTTATCACTGCTTAATTTAATCAACATATAGTATTTAAAAAGCTAAAACAGATATTTCTGTTTTAGCTTTTTTTGTGTAGAAAGTATAAAAACGAATCGCGTAAGTGGCGCCACACCATTTATTGGATAAGAGGATGACACTAGAAAGATGTGACGAAGGTGATAAAACCAAGAACGACGCCAAAAACATTTGGAATGATGAGAATATAGTCTTTTTTTGGTTCTTTGGTAGCGCCGTAAATGACCCATATTAGGCAAGAGCAGGCAGCAAGCAGCGGTTGCCAAGGCTGGCTTTTAGTTCCCTCTAAATTAGCAATAATTTGTGGAATGTAGGCGACAAAAACAAAGATTCCGATAAAGGCACCGATAGAGCCAACAATTTTATTAATTATATTTTTCAAATAACATTCCTTCTTTCTAAACTATACTCTTATTATATAGAAAATTTGGAGAAAAGCTACTTGAATCATGATAACTCTTTCTTTCTTTTTATGTAGAAAAACAGACTTTATATAACATAAAGTCTGTTTAAAATTAACTTAAATATAAAAAATACACAACATGCTTAAGATAAACAAGCTAAGAATAAATTCTTTTTTCTTGGGATTGCTGGTTTTTCCAAATTGAATAAAGAAAAATAAGTTACAAGCTAAAATTAAAAGAATCTGGATTAGGTTTATTTGGTTCGAAAGAAAACTATAAACCAAGAAACCATAAGTTGAGAGCAGTAATAGTGTACTTAAGAAAAGATAGTAGCCGGTTAAAGAAGAGTAGAAGCCTTGAAGTAAAGCAGTATAAAGTAAAATAACTAAAAATGAAAAGATAAAAGGCTTCATCATGTCCAGAGTAAAGTTGAAAGGATAGTAGATAATAAATAGTTGGTTGAAAACAATTCCTTTAAAAAAACTATTTGTAATAAGGTATAAAAATGAGTGCATATAGTTGAACTTTCGTGAATAACAAAGGAATTGGAAGAGTTCGTAACAAGCAAGGATCACACCGTACGGAACGACTGTTTTACTGCTGATTGAAAAGATGAAGAAGCAGGAAATGATCAGTTTAATTATAAATACCGGTGTTGCAATTGATGTCCCATTTTTATTTGCTAAGCGTACAAAGTACTGAAACAATTCGCAGAGTAAAAGATAGACAATAAATGAAAAAATAGGAATAGTTGTCCCTTTTTTAGAATCTAGTAAAATTACTCCAGGTATCAAGGTGGTAACGGTTTGTAAGACTGCCATCAGTAGAAAGAAAGGTAGAGAAACATTAATTGTTTTTTGGTTTTCCAATTGCTTCATCCTCATTATTTGTATATTTGATAAATTCATCGTAGTAAATTTTGAAGACGGAGTCAAGCGGTTCTGTGTAAACAAACAAAAAATCTATCTTAATTTTCTAAATGGGGGCAAATAATCAAGTAAATTTCAAAAAAATCTGGTATACTAGACGTGTTGCAAGATTCCCGATAGGATTTATCTGTAAACAGAACGGATAAAGATTCCTTGTAACCGAATTATCAAAGGGGGAATGACCATTATGGTAGAAAAACGATTATTTACTTCAGAGTCTGTTTCTGAAGGACATCCGGATAAAATTGCCGATCAAATTAGTGATGCAATTTTAGACGCATTATTAGCGAAGGATCCACTAGCAAGAGTTGCTTGTGAAACTTCTGTGACGACAGGTTTAGTCTTAGTTTTTGGTGAGATTTCGACAAGTGCATATGTAGATGTACAAAAAATTGTTCGGGAAACAATTAAAGAAATCGGCTACAAGCAAGCTCAAGGCGGATTTGATGGAGAAACGTGTGCGGTTCTTGTTGCATTAGATGAGCAATCAGCAGACATTGCACAAGGAGTGGACGAAGCGTTAGAGGCACGTGAAGCTTCTAAAAGTTATGACGAAATTGGTGCAGGAGATCAAGGTTTGATGTTTGGTTTCGCAATAGACGAAACCCCAGAATTGATGCCACTTCCGATTGCACTTAGTCATCGGATTACGCGTCGTTTAGCAGAGCTTAGAAAATCTGGTGAAGTCAGTTATTTACGACCAGATGCTAAATCTCAAGTTACAATTGAATATGATGAAGAACAAAAGCCGGTGCGTGTTGACACCATAGTTGTAAGTACACAACATGATGAAGAAGCAACAGTGGAACAAATTAAAAAAGATGTGATTGAAAAAGTAATTCAAGAGGTCGTTCCAAATGAATTACTCGATGAACAAACCAAATATTTTATTAATCCAACTGGTCGTTTTGTGATTGGGGGTCCTCAAGGGGACGCAGGATTAACCGGTCGAAAAATCATCGTAGATACATATGGTGGCTATGCTCGTCATGGCGGGGGGGCATTTTCAGGTAAAGATGCAACCAAAGTGGATCGTTCAGCAAGTTATGCTGCACGTTACATTGCCAAAAATATTGTAGCTGCTGGACTTGCAACCAAATGTGAAGTTCAATTAGCTTATGCTATTGGCGTTGCGCAACCTGTATCAATTGCAGTAGATACTTTTGGCACAGGGAAAGTTTCAGAAGACCGCTTAATTGAAGCGATTCGTAAAAATTTTGACTTGCGCCCAGCTGGTATCATTGACATGCTTGATTTAAGAAGACCTATATATAAACAAACAGCAGCATATGGACATTTTGGACGTACAGATGTGGAACTTCCATGGGAGAAAACGGATAAAGTTGATGCCCTTCTTGGTAGTTTAGCAGAGTAATAGAGGCGATCCTTATTGAGATATTTCTCAATAGGGATCGCTTTTTAAATGAAAAAGAAGTGGGGAAAAGAAAAGAGATGAAGGCAAAAGAAACAAATGTAAAAATTGTCACGGTTGCGATTTTTATTGCAACGTTTATGACCGCTATTGAAGGAACGATTGTCTCAACAGCCATGCCAACTATTATTGGTTCGCTACACGGGTTATCCATTATGAATTGGGTATTTTCAATTTATTTATTAACAAATGCTATGATGACACCCATTTATGGGAAATTAGCAGACAAAATTGGACGAAAAAAAATTTTTATTATAGGAATTCTAATTTTTATCATTGGTTCGTCAATGTGTGGCTTGTCGCAAAATATGCTTCATTTGATTGTATCACGTGCGATACAAGGAGTGGGTGCAGGTGCGATTATGCCGGTGGCACTCACCATCATTGCAGATATCTATCCAGTAAACAAAAGAGCGAAAGTTTTAGGCTTTAATAATGCAGCATGGGGAATAGCGAGTGTTTTTGGTCCTCTTTTTGGTGGATTTATTGTGGATACACTCTCATGGCATTGGATTTTTTTGATTAACGTTCCGATTGGTATTATTTTAATTTTCCTTATCAGTCATTATTTTGTAGAACCAAAACGAGAAGTTAAGACTAAAGAGCCAGTAGATTTTTTAGGAAGTGGCTTATTGATGGCAACATTAATGCTACTTTTATACGGATTTCAAACAATTGCAGATAGTGGAAGCATGAGTCTTGCTTCGAGTCTTTATTTATTTTTAGCTGTGGTTTTATTTATATGGTTTATTTTGGTGGAAAAACAGGCCAAAGATCCTGTGATTTCACTTCAACTATTTCAAAACCCGACATTTGTAGTGGTGAATATTGTCGCAGCCTTAGTGAGTGGCTTTTTAATCGGAATAGAAGTATATATGCCGATGTGGATGCAAGGAGTACTTGGTTTGAATGCTGCTATGGGTGGCATTGTTTTAGCTCCGATGTCTATTACTTGGATAGGCGGTTCTTTCCTTGGTGGGAAATTGATGGAAAGTCTTGATACAAAAAAAGTATTAGGGATTGGTATAGGATTTATCCTAATTGGAGGCATGTGTTTGTGGCTTGTTCCAGCTTCGACTTCGTATTCCGTTTTTTTGATGATCTCTGTTATTTTGGGGATTGGATTAGGCGTAACGATTACCACAACAACTGTAAAAGCGCAGAATAGTGTCGCGCATGAAGTGCTCGGAGTAGCAACCTCATTTAATACATTGGCCAGAACGCTTGGGCAGACTCTGATGGTTTCCATTTTTGGAGTTATTTTTAATCAGACTTTGGCAGCCGAAATGATGAGTAGATCACAACAAGGGGTTTCACAAGAGCTACTTAATAAGTTAGTCAATCCGCACACGGCTAATGAAATTCCAGCAGATCTTTTAGAACCGTTAAAGGGGTTGTTATATACAGCACTGCATACCGTTTATTTTTGTGGATTACTCTTATTAATAGTAGCATTTCTCTTCAATTTTCTTCAAAAAGATCGAAGAAAGCAGAACTAAAAAAAGAGTTTTGGATTATTCCAAAACTCTTTTTTTAGTTGCCTTTTTTTCAATGACCAATAAAAAAGGAGGGCTATTTTTTTGATTGATAAACTGGTAATTTAGTACATTATAGTGTGCTTGAGGAAGTTCTCGAACAAAATTTAGGACTGCCTGTTTTTCCTGCTCTCCGCCAGGGTGTCCGTAGTAAACGACCAAAATGATTCTTCCAGTGGGCAACAAACGTTCCAAAATTGCTTGTACTGCTGTTAATGTGGTTTCTGCTTGTGTAATAATAGTTTTATCACTTTTGGGTAAATAGCCAAGATTGAAGATCGCACCTTTAATTTGGATATCGCTTGGCAAGGCTGTAGCTAACGTTTCATGTCCTTGTTGAAATAGTGTAACGCGTTTATCTAAATTTTCAGCAAGTAATTTTTCTTGTGTATGGTGAATGGCTTTCTCTTGCACATCAAATCCATATATATGACCAGAACCTTTGACGAGTCGAGCAAGAAACAGCGTATCATGTCCATTCCCGACAGTCGCGTCTATCAAGTGATCGTTAGGCTGAATGATTTCTTTTAATAACTGATGACTGTAATGTAAGGCAGTTGCAAGCACAAGAGTCCCTCCTAGCATTTGTTTAGTATATTTCGTGCATTTTTAGCACCTTGGAAAGTATTCCTACGCTTCATCTCATCGTCAATTGCATTTAAGACTTCCCATTTTTTTAAACTCCATTTGGGACCGATGAGCGAATCCCACGGCGAATCGCCTGTTAAACGATGGATGATAATTTCTGGAGGAATAAGTTCTAATTGATCACAGACAAGAGAAACATACTCTTTCATCTCCATAAGCGTTAAGCGTCCCTCGGCAAAGTCACGGACCATCTTCGTGTTTTTCATCAAATGAAGTAAGTGGAGTTTAATGCCTTGGATGTCCGAGTCTACAATCGTTTTTCGGACATTTTCAAGCATCATCTCGATGGATTCCCCAGGTAATCCATTGATTAAGTGAGTACAGACACGGATATGATGTTTACGCAGTTTGGCAACACCGTCTAGGTAAGTCTGGTAATCATGCGCGCGGTTAATGATGTGACTTGTCTCTTCAAAAGTGGTCTGCAGACCTAATTCAACCCAGAGATAGTAACGTTGATTGAGCTCTGCTAAGTATTCAACCACCTCATCAGGCAAACAGTCAGGACGTGTAGCAATTGAGATTCCGACTACGCCCTCTTCGTTGACAACCTGCTCAAACCGATGTCGAAGGACTTCAACTGGAGCATGCGTATTGGTAAAGTTTTGGAAGAAAACCAAATATTTTTCGACATGAGGCCATTTATGGTGGAGTTGCTCAATTCCTTTCCTAAGCTGTAATGGCAAAGGGTCGTGCGGTGCCACAATCATATCTCCCGAACCAGAAACGGTACAAAATGTACACCCTCCGTGAGCGACTGTTCCATCTCGGTTAGGACAATCAAAGCCAGCATCAATCGGAACTTTGAACACTTTTTCTCCGAAATGTTGCCGCAGTGCATAATTCCAAGTGTGATAACGTTTATTTGAATCATTTGAGAATGGAAAAGATTGCATAAAAGTTCCTCCTTATTTTCATTTGTACAAAGCTTTACATCTTTTTTCTAAAATATAAGAACGTTGGATAGGTGGCAAAAAGACCTGATAATCCTAAAGAAAATCCTGCTAGAACATCACTAGGGTAGTGTACCCCTACATAGACTCTACTGATACCAATGAAAATCACTAAACCAGCAAGCATGAGTTGAATCAGTCTACAAGGTAGTTTTTGTCGTATAAATAATGGTAAAAGAAGAAAGAGCGTTCCATAGGTTAGCATACTCCCCATAGAATGTCCGCTTGGAAAACTAGAATGCGCAGCATAGACTAAGTGGGTTAAAGAAGGTCTAGGACGGTTGAAAAGATATTTTAACGCTAAGTTTAAGCACCCACCAATAATAGCAGTATTAAAAAAGAACCAAACTATGGCAGTCCAATCTTTTTTAATTGCTAGCCAACATCCAAATAAGAGAATGATCACTGCTAGTGTGGCGGTGTTCCCCATTTTGGTAATCCCTTTGAAGAAGCTAGTGACTGGGGGGGACATATCCATACGAATCAAGTTAGTTAGGGATTCATCAAGAACATTCAGGATTGGATGTTTGAAATGCAACAACAAAGCAAATAAAACGAAACAGCTGAGAAAAACAGCAGAAAATACATAATAATCTCTATTTTTTTTTTTCATAAAGGCTCTCCTCAAAATTTAATCAATGAGTATAGTATAACATTTTTTGATTAAAGAGGTGAACAAACTAAACAAGCAATCCATATAAAAAACAGCTGTTTTTTTAAATACCCTTTTTTATTCAAGGAGATCTCTTGGAATGTTACAGAATGGTCCCAAAATACTCTACAATCAGATTTCTATTATATGCTTTAATACCAAGGATTTTCAGTGCTAGAACAAGTGTTTATTACGATAAAATTACAATTATATTGAAATCACTCTATAAGAGTTTAAACTTTTCTTAAAAAATTGTATAATAATAATAGTTAGTTTGAACAAGTTTGTGAAAAGGTGGGTAACATTACATGAAAACAGCTATGAGCAGAAAAGAATTAAATAAGGATCAATCGAAACAAAGTGCGATGCCTTCAATGGTGAAGGGCATTTCTTTTTTTAGTACAGCTTTAGCGGTGTCTTCATTTGCAGCACCGTCATTTATTACAACCGCAGAAGCAGCAACGGCTAATACAACAACGTTTTCGAGCGGCCAATTACTTTCTCCAAGTAGTTTTCTAGCTCAAGCAGCTGAGCATGCGCGTAGTGTTGCGGATGCAAATGACTTATATGCATCTGTTATGATTGCACAATCAATTTTAGAAAGTGGCTGGGGGCAGAGTGCCTTAGGATCAGCACCAAACTATAATTTATTTGGGATTAAAGGTTCTTACCAAGGGAATTCTGTGACGATGTCGACAAGTGAATTCTTAAATGGACAATGGACAACAGTAAATGCACAGTTTAGAAAGTACCCCTCTTATAGAGAGTCTTTTCAAGATAATGCGAATGTTATTCGCAATACTTCCTTTCAAAGTGGTGTTTATTATTATTCTGGTGCTTGGAAAAGCAATACCAAATCTTATAGAGATGCAACAGCATGGCTGACAGGACGATATGCGACAGATCCGGGTTATGCGGGTAAGTTGAACAGCTTGATTGAAGCATATAACTTAACGCAGTACGATACTCCTGCTAGTGGAAATAATAACAGTAGTAATAATGATAGTGATAATGGCAACGGCTCTGATAACACAAATGGTGGGAATTCTGATAATAGTAATACGAACACCTCAACTTATACAGTGGTATCAGGTGATACGTTGTACAGAATTGCACTTAAAAATGGTGTGAGTGTTGCAGATATTAAGAGTTGGAATAGCTTGACGAGTGATACTATTTATATTGGACAAAAGCTAAGCATCAAAGGAAGCAGTAACAACAACAATAACAACAGTAATAACAGTAATAGCAACAATAATAATGGTGAGTCTAACAACAACAGTACGAATGCTTCAACTTATACGGTGGTATCGGGTGATACGTTGTACAGAATTGCACTTAAAAATGGTGTGAGTGTTGCGAACATTAAGAGTTGGAATAACTTGACGAGTGATACGATCTACGTTGGACAAAAGTTAAGTATTAAAGGAAGCAGTAGTAACAATAATAACAGCAATAACAGCAGTAATAATACGAATGGTGGCAATTCTTCTAATGGGGGGACAAGTACCTCAACCTATACAGTGGTATCAGGTGACACGTTGTACAGAATTGCATCAAAAAATGGTGTGAGTGTTGCGAATATTAAGAGTTGGAATAGCTTGACGAGTGATACGATCTATGTTGGACAAAAACTAGCTATCAAAGGAGCTGCATCCGCTAACCAAAATAATAATAGCTCTACTCCTACGAATAATGGAACAAATAATAATACAAGCAATAGTGGAGCAACGGATACTTCAACCTATACAGTGGCATCGGGTGATACACTCTACCGCATTGCGTCAAATAAAGGGGTAAGTGTTGCGAACATTAAGAGCTGGAATAACTTAACAAGTGATACCATTTATGTCGGACAAAAATTGTCATTAAAAGGAGCGAGTGTTGCGCAAGCAAGTCAGACTACTCCTACGAATACCACTAATACCAACACAGCAACACCTACAAAAACGAATGCTACCAGTACAACAACTGATAAAAAGTACAAAGTAGTGAGCAATGATACACTTTACCGCATTGCTAAAGATAATAAAATCTCATTATCGGATTTAAAATCATGGAATAACCTAACAAATGACAACATATTTGTTGGACAAGAATTGATTGTGGCAAAAGGCAGTACAACTCCTACAACAGCACCTGCCACCAATTCAGATACGTATAAAGTGGCAAGTGGAGATACCTTATATAATATTGCCAAAAAGCATAATATATCATTACAACAATTGAAATCATTGAATAGTATGAGTACGGATTTAATTGTTGTCGGTCAAACATTGCGCGTAAAATAGATATGTGAATAAAAAAGTAGTTAGGATAAATATGATCTTAACTACTTTTTATGTTTTAAATGAGTTTTTTTTTAACCGTTATCTAATTTAACGCGATATTTATTAAATTTTTGTACATAAAAAGAACAAAACATATACAAAATCATTAAATTATGTTATTTTTTTAAAGTATGCATAAATTGTTTTGGGAGGGAAAAAGTTGAAAAAAAAGATTACTTACTGCTTTTTTTTATGTAGTACGATACTAGTTTTAGGAGCCTTGCGAGTACAGGCTACTGAAACAGCTACTAATGAAGCACCCATTTTGACAGCAGAGAGTTTAAAGTTATTAGATAACTATTCGGAGTTAAGTGTATTGAAAGATTGGATGAAAACAAATAGTTCACCAGGGGTTTCTCCTGGACGAGGAATACCAGGACTATGGACAAATGCATTTGCTTCAGATCCTAAAGAAGGAAAACTTTATTTACCACAAGCTAAAGATGCCAATATGACAAAAATGATGTCAGTAAATAATACCATTTCTCCTGCATTTACTAATGGTGATGATGACCACATGTTGTTATTACCGCCTGGTTCTAGTGACCCTAAGGTTGTGGTAGAAAAAGCTGATGAGTACGCTCTTTATACGAGTGGTGGTGGGTTAACGAACAATGTTACGGCAAATAATGAGGATAACACAGCCAAGCTTGAACTCATAGCAGATGCATCAGGTGTAACTTTTAAAGTAACGCGTCTGGTTGAAGATACACAACCGACAGAAACGGCAACACTAAACACAAAGTTTGCTTTTAAAGATGTAAAGAGCGTGATTAATGCTACGGTGGCGGAATATTTAAATGGTAATGCAGGTGGGGGACGCTATAGTGAATTTTCAGGATATTATTACACAACAGCAGATGTCACGGTGGATCTGAGCAAGTATTTGGCGACAGATCGGACGACTTTAAAGATTAAAGAAGAAAATCCGACTATCCATGTGGGAGATACCTGGGATGCATCTCAGTATTTCATTAGTGCAACTGATCAAGATGGAAAGCAGTTAGCATATAAAGACATTAAAGTATCTGGAGATGTGGACACTTCAAAAAGTGGCACATACGATGTTACTTATAGTTATGGTGGACTCACTCAAACACGAACTGTTACAGTTGAACCGGCTTTGAGCCTGACTGTTCCTGAATCGGTAGGGTTTGGGAGCGTTCGTTTGGGGGCAAATATGGATCCTCTGACTTGGGAAAAAGGACAAGATATCGTTGTAACAAGTTCTTTGAAAAATGGTTGGTCTCTTACTGCAAAGATTCAAAAAGAAACCAAAGATTTTAGTAACTATATTTATAATGGAAACCAACTTCTTAATCAAAATGCTACTATTGCAACAAGTACAGCAATCGGTGAAACAACTGTTAATCAGGAATGGAATACCAAAACAGGAATCTATATCGATTACAGTAAGGCAAATGAGTTAAGAAAAGATTCAGCAGAGATTGAATGGACACTCTCTCCAAATGCGAATGAGGTGAAAGAATGATGAAAAAGTATAAAATTGTTATTTTCATATTCATGTTCTTTTGTATAGTAGGTATTCCAACCGGGATAGCACATGCTGCTGAGGTACATTCAAAGGTGACCGGAGTTCTGGTGAAAGCAGAAAAGTTGCCTCAAACAGGAGAAAAAGCCAATCAAAGAATGATTGCTGGTGGTTTTATTCTTGTGGTAAGTGGTACAGCAGTCTTAGGCTATCAAGTAATGAATAGGAGGAATAAATGTGAATAAACGCTTTATTTTGGGCGGTACAATCGCTTTGGGGATACTATGTAGCTTAGGTGGAGGTAAAGTGTTTGCAGAGGACAAGGGCAATACCTCAGTCATAAGCGGTGAAATTGTGTCAGGAGATTTTTCCATGACACAGCCTAATGACCTTTCTTTTAACATTAAGTTAACTGGCGAAAATCAGACTAAAAAAGTGGGAGCATTAACGTCTTCTATTATTGATAATCGTGGAATTGATGCAGGGTGGCAAATTACACTGAAGTCTTCAAATTTTAATACATATAAGGATAACTATGTGCTAAAAGTTGCCCACCAAGAAATTACCAATAATGCTCAGGTAGTAGTCAATCAAACTGAAAAAAGCATGAAAGAAAAAATTAGTTTGGATGCTCAAGTAAGTATTTCAAAAAATGCTACAGCAGGAACTTATGTAGCAAACTTAGAATGGAATTTGCAACCAGTTTCAAGTAAAAATATTAGTGAATAAAGAGAAAGAAGAGGAAAAAAGATGAAAAATAAATATGTATTGATGAGCGGGTTACTAGGTATTGTGTTAGTAGGATTAGTAGGAGGAAAACAGGCGTTAGCTGATGATACTTTAAATGGAAATACTGCGATTAGTGCAGAGGTGACTGCTGGAGATGTAACACTTGATGTGGATAAAAATATAGATTTTGGTAAGAAAGCTTTAGCCGATATTGTTGATTTTGGTTCACAGGATATTGGTTATACTGTGACAGACTATAGTGGAACAACGGATGGTTATTCTATTAGCGCAAAACTTACAGATAAAGATGAAACTAGAACTGTTAAATTAGGCGATACGGTACTTTCTACTGATGCAGCCGTAGTTGTAAAACCAACTTCGAATAAAGTAGGAGAAAATAAAGATAAAGTTAAGGCTGCTTTATCCTATGAAGGAGTAACTAGTGTTAAAAAGTTTACAAGTACAATTGAATGGACGTTGACAAAAGGTCGCACAGAACAAATTGGTGAATAAAGAAGATGGTCAAAATAATGAATAAAAAAAAATGGTGTTCTTTATTGCTTGGTACAATTATGTTGTTTGCAGTCCCACTGCTTGCTCATGGAGAAACAAAATCAGACAACTATTCAGTGAGTCCAATTTTTTCAGAAAATCAAACTACTAATGTAACTAGTTTCTATGACATCAAGTGGTCTCCGGGAAAGACGGAAAAAGTGGGTGTGCGAATTACTAATAATTCAGATGAAGATCGAGAATATACGCTGACAACAAATAAAGCGCAAACCAATAAAAATGGGATTATCGATTATTCCAGTACACAAAAAGAAGAGACCAAAGGACATCGAATAACAGAAATGGTCCGATTTCCTCCTGTTGTAAAAGTTTTGGCCCATACAAGTCAGGATATATATACGGAGTTTACTTTCCCACAAGCAGATTTCAATGGGATTCTAATGGGAGGAATTCATATTTCAGAAAAAAAACAACAGAATTCTTCCCAAGGAGTAACCAACGTCATTGCCTATAATATTCCACTAGTGATTCGAGGGAATATTGAGCAACGTCCAGACGCAAAAATTAAATTTGGGACAATCTCTTTTGAAAAAGAAACAGTCAATCATTATGCTTTAGCCATGAAACTAACAAATGTGGAGACGAACTTTTTAAAAAATGTTTCTGTTAAAGTCAAGATAAAAAACGAGAAAGAAAAAGTAGTGGATGAGCAAGAAAGTACGGTAGATATTACACCTGAGACTACTTTTTCATACCCTATACACTTAAAATCTGCTTATAAGTCAGGCAAATATCATGTGGAAATAGCATTGAAGCATGATAAGCAAGTGTGGAAAAAAAGTAAGACTATTGTGCTATCAAATGATCAAGCTAAACAATTAAAACAGTCTTCGAAAAGTAAAAAGATAGCTGGTTTTCCAGTAATAATGGGACTTCTGTTGTTTTTTGTTTTGTTTGTAATTGGTTTCATTTTATTGAAAATAAAAAAGAAAAAATAATTGTTAGATAGGGCTAAAGAATCAATTTTGATTCTTTAGCCCTATGTTTGTTTACTTTACTCTGTACTTTAAGTACAAATAGTTTTTGTTATTCATACTCGGTATCCATCTGCTTAAAATTGACTTTTCAAATAATGGTTGTATAATGAGTCTAATGAATTGTTTGAAAAAGGGGTGTAAAAATGAGGAAACAGGTAATAGTTTTGTGTAGTTTTTTATTCTTATGCTTTATAGTAGGAGCAAATAGTCATGTTATGTATGCAGACACGCTAAGTGATGAGTTACCAAGTCCTAATACGCGAGCCAGTTATTACCCAGACGATATTGCAGAGGTCGATTTGAGTAACTATTTTGAAATAATTGGAGATGCAAGAGTTCACGAAATGAGGAAGAATATCGTGGTTCCAATACCAGCTAGCACATCAAAAGTAGGTGCTATGTGGGGGAAAAGAAAAATTGACTTAGCTAAAAGTTTTGATACGGCGATGTACATGTGGATGAGCAGAGGCAGTAGTCGGTCTTTAGCAGATGGTGTTACGTTCACTCTTCATAATGATGCTAGAGATTTGTCTCAAGTTATAGGAGCAGTTGGGCAGGGAATCTCGGTTTACGGCGGGTCTGGCAGCCGGAATACTTATATCAAAAATGCGTTAACAGTAGAAATTGATCCCTATTATAATTCGGATTATGATCGGGATGTAAGAGGAACACATGTAGCAATTATGAAACCTGGAAGTTATGCAACGATGCTGACGCAACGGGCGCACAATAAATACGGGACGCCTTTACAAAATTTAAGTATAGATGATACTGATTGGAAATTGTTTCGAATTAGTTGGGAGACAACAGACAAAGGGATTACAGGAAGATTAAACGTTTCATTACAAAGAAGAAATTCAAATGGAACACTAACGAATATAGGCACAATCAAGTCTAACTTAATCAACGTGCAAGAAGAGTTTGGTAGCAAGCTCGTCAACTGGGGATTTACGGCTTCATCGGGTGCTTTATATGGGGAGTACAATTTTGCGATGAAGGATATGCCACAAATAGAAGCTGGCAAACTAGAAAAAAGGGTGCGGAATATTTCAAAAAATGAAGAATTTTTTGAAGAGATGACTTCTGCTCGACAGGATCAATTAGTCGAGTACGAGTTAAGTTATGACAATTCAGCAGCCGACTGGCCAACGAAAGAGAATTTAAGTTTCTTAGATAAAATTGACAACGAGGCTATGAGCTACGAAAGAGGAAGTACAACTGTCTTATTTCAAAAGACAACAGGTAATATCACAGAAAAAAAGGTGCCAGATACATGTTGGAATGAGGGGGATTTTCGTTACATCACTGAAGATGTTAGAGAAGGAGATAAAGTTATTATTCGATATCGAGTAAAAACCAAAGCAATTCCGCAGCATAAGAAAGAGATAAAAAATACGTTTGAAATTCAATCCGTTTCAGGAATTAGAAGTACGTCTGAAGCAGTCAGTGTCCATTTACAAACAATGTATACGATAACAGAAAAGTATCAAACCAAAACAGGGTATCCCAATACGATTATCAAAGACATTCAACCTGAAAGCATACAAGAAAAAGAAGGCGGAGCGAAGTATCAAGGAGAGGCGAAAGAGATTATTCTTGATGAGCTGATATATGAGTGCATATATTATCAAATCAATGATGGGTCGGAACACAGTGGTGTAAGGCCTAAGATTGAGGAACTAGAAAAAGATACGACGATTAAATACACCTATGCCCCCAAAAAACGCAGCCTATTCATCCGACAGCGGGTTTTAAACTCGCTTAGTGAATTAGTGGTTCCAAATTTAGCTATCATGAAGCTTCAGCTGAAAAATAAGGAACTGCCCCATGAAGTTATACAGACAAGAAATTTCTTTTTAGATTCAACGTTTGATGATCAGGAGTATCGGTACATGCCAACAACTATTGTACTAAATAAGACGTTTACGCTACAAACAATTGTTCCACAAAATTATAAAAATGTTGGCTATACGGTTGCCTCAAGAAAAGACCAAGCAGATAATATGAGTGAGCTAAAACCTGGTGTGCCAACTCTTGATTTAAGTGAAAATCAACAGGATTATTGGATTAATATTTACATTCAACCAGACTTGGGAGGAAGTCCTTACGTTTTTCCTTATAGTTGGGATTACAAAATAGTATGGCAACCAATAGAAGGCTGGAATACTCCAAGATAGCCCAACCATTTGGAAAATAGGAGCATCGTGACACCAAAACAATAAAATATTGCGTTTTAATAGTATATTTGGTAGTATAAAGGGGAAGATGCGAGGATGAGGAGTAGTAAGGAGTCCGTTCTTTTTAGAGAGTGTGTGGCTAGTGGAAACACACAAGAGCCCTTTTGAACTTACCTTTGAGCTGATATCTATTTTAGATCGGAAGTACATCCGTTATCATGTAGAGGCACTGCATTGTCAGTGTGAAATTTAGGTGGTACCACGTCTGACTGTTCGTCCTATAAAAGTGAAATTAGTTCGCTTTTATAGGCTTTTTATTTTATCAAAATTTTGGAGGGAAAAGCATGAGCTACCAACACAAAGAAATTGAAAAAAAATGGCAACACTATTGGGCTCGAACCAATAGTTTTAATACAACCAATAACCCAGAGAAAGAAAACTTTTATGCGTTAGATATGTTTCCTTATCCCTCAGGTCAAGGCTTGCATGTAGGTCATCCAGAGGGCTATACAGCAACAGACGCACTTGCACGTATGAAACGCAGCCAAGGGTACAATGTCTTGCATCCGATGGGGTGGGATGCTTTTGGTCTTCCTGCAGAGCAATACGCACTAGATACAGGAAATGATCCAGCTGAGTTCACTAAAAAGAATATTGAAACCTTTAAGCGTCAAATTAATTCACTAGGTTTTAGTTACGACTGGAATCGAGAAATCAACACGACAGATCCAGAGTATTACAAATGGACGCAGTGGATTTTCACAAAATTATATGAAAAAGGCCTAGCTTATGAGGCAGAGGTTCCGGTCAACTGGTGTCCAGCATTGGGCACAGTTTTAGCCAATGAAGAGGTAATTGATGGGAAATCTGAGCGTGGGGGGCATCCTGTCCACCGTGTTCCGATGAAACAGTGGATGTTGAAGATCACAGCGTATGCAGATCGTTTGTTAGAGGATTTGGATACAGTAGATTGGCCGGATAGTATCAAAGAGATGCAACGTCATTGGATTGGAAAATCGGTCGGGGCAAAGGTAACATTTGCAGTCGAAAATACAGCAGACTCTTTTGAAGTCTTTACGACACGCCCAGATACTTTGTTTGGTGCAACATATACAGTATTAGCGCCGGAGCTTGCACTAGTTCAAAAAATTACAACACCCGAGCAAAAAGCAGCTGTTGCAGCCTACATTGAAGAAGCAGGTAAAAAATCAGAGCTTGCTCGTACCGATTTGGCGAAAGAGAAAACCGGGGTCTTCACGGGCGCATATGCGATTAATCCAGTAAATGGGGCGAAAGTTCCAATTTGGATCTCTGATTATGTGCTGGCTACTTACGGGACGGGTGCGATTATGGCTGTTCCAGCTCATGACGAACGCGACTATGAATTTGCTCAAGCATTTGGTATTGAAATCATTCCTGTCATTGAAGGTGGGGATGTGACAAAAGAAGCGTATACGGGTGATGGAAAACATATTCACTCTGGATTTCTTGATGGTTTAAATAAAGAAGAAGCAATCGAAAAAGTAGTAGAATGGCTAGAAGGTAAAGGGGTTGGGCAAAAGGAAACAAGTTACCGCCTACGTGATTGGTTGTTTTCTCGCCAAAGATATTGGGGAGAGCCGATTCCCATTATTCACTGGGAAGATGGAACTACGACGGCGCTTAAAGAAGAGGAGTTACCTCTTGTTTTACCAGTCACAGATGACATCAAGCCAAGTGGTACGGGAGAATCTCCATTGGCAAACATTACGGATTGGGTAAATGTCGTCGATCCTGTGACGGGTAAAAAAGGCAAACGTGAGACCAATACTATGCCACAATGGGCAGGAAGCTCTTGGTATTTCTTGCGTTATGTGGATCCACATAATAAAAAACAATTAGCTGATCCAGAAAAATTAAAAAAATGGTTACCCGTGGATATCTATATTGGTGGTGCAGAACATGCAGTTCTTCATCTGCTTTATGCACGTTTCTGGCATAAATTCTTATATGATTTAGGAATTGTCCCAACTGCGGAGCCGTTCCAAAAACTGTATAACCAAGGAATGATTTTAGGTGAAAATAACGAAAAAATGTCTAAATCCCGGGGGAATGTGGTCAACCCTGATGATGTTGTAGCCAAATACGGTGCCGATACCTTACGCTTGTACGAAATGTTTATGGGGCCCTTGGATGCTTCTATTGCTTGGAATGACAATGGATTGGAAGGAAGTCGAAAATTCTTAGACCGAGTATGGCGTTTATTTGTAGACGAGAACAATAACATGCGTGATCGTATTACGACTAAAAACGATGGCAAATTGACAAAGGTTTACCATCAAACTGTTAAAAAAGTCACAGAAGACTTTGAACAACTGCATTTTAATACGGGGATTTCTCAATTGATGGTCTTTATCAATGAAGCCTATAAAGTAGAAATTTTACCTTACGAATACGTAGAAGGATTTGTCCAATTGTTAGCACCGATTGCGCCACATATCGCCGAAGAATTGTGGGAAATTTTAGGGAACAAAGAAAGCTTGACTTACGTATCATGGCCAACATACGATGAGAAAGAGTTAGTCGAAAATGAAATTGAAGTTGTATTCCAAGTCAACGGAAAAGTTCGGGCAAAAGAAAAAGTGGCAACGGGCTTAACTCGTGAAGAGCTCGAAGAGTTAGCACTTGCCAATGAATCTATTCAACAGTCTGTTTCTGGCAAAAACATTCGAAAAGTGATTGCTATTCCAGACAAATTAGTTAACATTGTAGCCAATTAAAGTCCAATGATTACAAATAAGAGCCTGAAACATAACTGTTATGTTTCAGGCTCTTATTATCAGAATAGGTGGCACGAGTAAAAACAAGCCCAATCTTCGAGAATAAGTCTGAATTTAAAGCACAATTCCCATAGATTCAGGCTTTTTTTAAGAGTTAACGCTTGCTATTCTAAACGTTATTCTTTTAGTTTAAATAAAAAAAGTGAAAAACTTCACTTGGTTATAAAAGAGTTTGCATATCTCAAAAAGAACGATTAAAATAAAAGAATGAAAACTGAAGAAAGTTGAGTGAATCAATGCCAGAACAAAGTTATGTGCACAAAGAGCTTAACACAAAAGAAAAGATGGTACGCGGATCCATGTGGATGACAATTGGAAGCATTAGTTCCAGATTATTAGGTGCCATTTATATCATTCCGTGGTATGCATGGATGGGCGAAAATGCCAAAGTTGCCAATGCACTCTTTACCAAAGGCTACAATATCTATGCGCTATTTTTAATGATTGCAACTGCCGGGATTCCTAGTGCGGTGGCGAAACAAATCGCCTATTACAATTCTTTAAATGAATATCAAGTAAGCAAACGCTTATTCAAGCGTTCGATGTTTTTAATGGGAGGACTGGGTATTCTCTTTGCCGGGATCATGTATTTCGCAGCACCGCTGTTGTCTGGTGGGAACAAAGAGTTAATCCCTACCATGCGCGCTTTGAGTGCGGCGGTGCTAATCTTTCCTTGTATGAGTGTCATTCGAGGGTTTTTCCAAGGCTATCAAGATATGTTGCCATCTGCTATTTCACAGGTAGTTGAGCAGTTTATTCGGGTCTTTTATATGCTACTGGCAACCTTTATTATTATGAAAGTTGGTCAAGGAGACTATGTCCATGCGGTTACACAGACGACTTTTGCAGCCTTTGTAGGGATGGTAGGCGCTTTTGGGGCACTGTTTTGGTACTACAAAAAACAGGGACCTAAGATGCGTTATTTAGAGGCTAACAGTAATAATCAGATACAAGTTTCTGAAAACTCACTTATTAAAGAGATGTTACTTGAGGCGGTTCCTTTTGTGATAGTCGGGTCAGGGATTACAATTTTTAAACTAGTCGATCAAGCAACCTTTGAATGGATGATGCGTGGTTTTACCAATTATTCCGCTCGTCAGCTGGATGAGCTATTTAGTATATTTAGTGCCAATCCTGATAAACTCACAATGATTACCATCTCGCTTGCCACTTCATTAGCTGCTGCGGGTTTGCCACTGATTACAGAAACGTTCGCTCGAAAAAACGTTAAGGAGCTAGCGGTTCAGGTTAGTGATAATCTGCAATTGTTTTTCTTTGTGATGATTCCAGCCACACTTGGTATGATCGTTTTGGCTCGACCATTGAATACCATGTTCTATGCACCAGATCATTTAGGTGCGGCAGTTTTAGTAGAAGCCTGTTATGTGGGCTTAATTTTAGGCTTTTATATGCTCGTCTCAACGATACTTCAAGGATTGTATGAAAATAATTTGGCCATGATTTATCTGGGCATTGGCTTTGTTGTAAAATTAGTCTTGCAATACCCGTTGATTAGAATGTTCGAAGTATACGGTCCATTACTTGCAACAGGCATTGGTTTTGCTGTAACGAGTTACTTGACTATTCGCAAAGTCTATCATATTACGAAATTTAAAGTGGGCTTTACTGCACGAAGAACGTTACTAATTTTCTTACTAAGTCTAGTGATGATGTTGGCTACGATTGTATCAAAAGAGCTTGCTTACATCGTTTTAAACCCAGACAGTAAAAGCCAATCCTTCGTTATTTCGATTTTTTCGATGCTTGTAGGAGTGGCGGTTTATGGCTATCTAACGTTAAAAGTTCGCCTAGCTGATCGATTGCTAGGGGAAAAGGTAGCAAAAATCAGAAGAAAATTTAGGATTAAATAAAATAAGTTAGAATGGAGCAAAACTAAGCAAAAAATGTTTTGTTCCATTTTTCTCTTTTAGAAAGGATGATTTGGATGAGATTGGATAAATTTCTAAGTCAAACAGGTTTTGGCAGCCGCAAAGAAGCCAAAGCATTGCTCAAGAAAAAAGTCGTGGCTGTTAATGGCGAGTTAGCAAAAGAGGGGAAACAAAGCATAGACGTAGAAAGAGACCGAGTAAGTGTCCAAGGAGAAGTAGTTATTTATCAAGAGTATTATTACTATATGCTAAACAAACCACAGGGGGTAATTTCGGCTACGGAAGATCAGAGCCAGCGAACAGTTTTGGACTTATTTAAAAGGGAAGATTATCGGATGGATTTATTCCCAGTAGGTCGCTTAGACAAAGACACGGTCGGGTTGCTTTTGATCACCAATGATGGTGCTTTGGCACATGAACTGCTTTCTCCCAAAAAACATGTCGATAAAACCTATATCGCAAAAATTGAAGGAAAAGTGACAAATAATGATGTACAGATTTTTGCTCGTGGGATGCAACTTACGAATCAAGAGCATTGCTTGCCTGCGCAATTGACGATTTTAAATAGTGAACATTTGCCCGAAACACAAACTCTTATATCCTTAGTGATTCAAGAAGGAAAATTTCATCAAGTTAAGAGGATGTTTGAAGCAGTAAACAAGAAAGTCGTGGCATTGAAGAGAACCAAGATGGGGCCGTTACAATTGGATGAAACTTTGAAAAAAGGGCAATATAGGTCATTAACGAACCATGAAGTAGCCTTGCTTAAAGAACATCAGACAAGAAAAAATGAGTAAGATGCACGTTTTAATGAAGTGATGTGCGCGTTTCTTGAAAACTCTCAAAAAGTTTCATCGCAAGTGGGATTTCTTTGATTAGGGTGCTGGGAAGGACAACATAATGTGTTTGAGCAATTTTTTCAGCAATAAAACTATGTAAATAAACAGCAGCGAGTAGAGTTTGAGTGTGGTGCGGAAATTGAGCATAAAAACCGGCAATCATGCCCGCTAGTGTGTCCCCCATCCCTCCAGTAGCCATAGCGGGAGTTCCTAATGGATTTTTCCATGTTTGTTTAGCGGTATAGATTTCAGTGCGATGCTTTTTGAGAACGATTTGTGCGCCCAGTTGTTGTTGAGCCTGGCGATTTTTTTCTGGCGTTTGTTCTGCAATCGTGATGCCGCTTAAACGTTGCCACTCCATTTCATGAGGGGTGAAAATGAGATTTTGTGTTGGATGGGGAGGTAGGTGTTCTTTATGCTCTGCGTAAAGGGTGATAGCAGAGCCATCAATAATACAAATTTGTTTGGTCTGCAAGTGCTCTAGTACGAAAGAAAGCAAAGAGAAGGCACCTTGTTCAAGACCTAAACCAGGACCAATCACAATTACTGTTGCTTTTTTCAGTTGATTGGTTACTGCTTTTGTATCGTTCCAATCTAACACCATGGTTTCAGGAACCATCGCATGCACAGCAGCATGATTTTGGACATCAGTTACGGTGGTAGTAAGACCAGCTCCGCTATAGACGGTTGCAGCGCTACACAGCTGAATCGCCCCACCATATTGTTTGTTCCCTCCGATAATGACTACCTGGCCATAGGAACCTTTATGACTATGTTCAGGGCGTTTTTGAATAGTCTGAGTCAGTACTTCTGCATAAATAAGTTTCATTTGTACACACTCCTTTCTCTATTAGTATATAGCGAAAAAGAAAAAAGGGAAATTAGAAGGATTGTTTTTATTTTTTTGCCAGAAAATGGTATGATAAGAAAGATTAAGTGGAATGGAGTGAAGGAAAATGACGATTAATTGGAAAAAGGAAGTAGAAAGTCGTAAAGACGACTTATTTAAAGATTTATTCGATTTATTAAGTGTCCCTAGTGTCCGTGAAGATGAGAAAGCAACAGAAAGTGCCCCAGTAGGACCAGGACCTAAAGCAGCATTGCTAAAATTCTTAGAAATTGGAGAACGTGACGGTTTTACAACGAAAAATGTTGATAACCTAGCTGGGCATATTGAATATGGTTCAGGCGACGAAACATTGGGAATTTTTGGACATGTCGATGTTGTCCCAGTTGGAAATGGCTGGAATACAGATCCTTTCAAACCAGTGATTAAAGACGGCAAATTATTTGCTCGTGGAGCCAGTGATGATAAAGGGCCAAGTGTTGCAGCTTATTATGGGTTGAAAATTATCAAAGAATTGGGTCTTCCAGTCACAAAACGTGTTCGTTTCATCATCGGAACAGATGAGGAAAGTGGTTGGAAATGTATGGATCGTTACCTACAAGTAGAAGAAAAGCCTGATTTTGGGTTCTCACCTGATGCAGAGTTTCCAATTATCAATGGAGAAAAAGGAAATACAACGATTCGTCTATATTTTGAGGGTCAAAATGCAGGTACATATACACTTTCTTCGTTCCAATCTGGACAAAGAGAAAATATGGTTCCAGCAGAAGCATTTGCAACGGTTCTTGTCAAAGATGCAGCAGAAGCAGAACAATTAAAAACTAATTTTGAGTTATTTGTCAAAGAACAACCAGTTATAGGTGAAGTAACTGTCGATGGGACAAAAGTAGCTTTAAAAACTCTAGGAAAAGCAGCTCACGCGCAAGAACCTCGTGGTGGGATTAATGCGGCTACTTACTTAGCGACTTTTCTAGTGGACTATGATTTTGGTGGAGATGCGAAAAACTATTTAGAAACAATTGCCCACTTCTTACATGAGTCTTCACGTGCTGAAAAATTTGGGACAGCGTATACAGATGAAAAAATGGGGGATCTAACCATGAACCCAGGACTGTTTAGCTTTGAAGATAACCAAAAGGAAAATATGGTGGCACTAAATTTCCGCTTCCCGAAAGGAATTTCACCAGAAGATTTAGAAAAAGCAATTTTAGGGAAAGTAAAAAATATCAAATTGAAACGTGGACGCACGCAAGAACCACACTACGTACCTGTTACAGATCCATTAGTTGCAACGTTATTGGATGTTTATGAAGAGCATACTGGACTTAAAGGTCATGAACAAGTAATCGGTGGCGGAACATTTGGTCGCTTGCTTGATCGCGGTGTTGCATACGGTGCAATGTTCCCACATAGCATAGATACGATGCATCAAGACAATGAGTTTATGGCAGTGGATGATATCGTCAACGCTGCGGTGATTTATGCTGATGCAATCTATCGCTTGATTCAACCTGAAAAATAATTTTTTAAGATAAAAAAGATAGTAACTAAAAAACACGGTTCAAGAATTTTCTTGAACCGTGTTTTTTTCTCGCTCTTGTCTTACGAGCAAGTTAACTTCAGTCTATGATAATTGATAACGGTTTGACCGTTTGTGTTAAAAATCAACTCTTTGTTGCTTGAGCATGCATCAATATGCACAATCGCAGCGTTGGTCAATTGTTTGGTAATCGTACCAGATTCTATAGAACCATGTAGATTGAAGGTTACGTGTGTGCCAGGGGCAAATAGGCGCCCTGTTTCTGAAGGTGTCGGGTTACTGTCATTCATTTTATTGCTAAAAACGACCATATTACCATTCCTTTCTTGTTACTACTAGTATACCACACTAAAAGAACTTAAGGAGAGTAACATTTTTTTACAGTCAAAGAAACAAATTTACAAAAAAAGGGATTTTTCTTTTAGAAAACCCTTTACATTTTGTTAGTAACGTTGTATGCTTAATGAGTAAGTTGTTTGGTAAAACTTAGAAGGCTATTTTACATTATTTGTTCTATTGACCTCTTTTGTAGCATCGACAATCTTTACAAAATTATGCGTTATTACGCTCAAGGAGGAAACATATTATGGCACAAGGAACAGTAAAATGGTTTAACGGAGAAAAAGGATTCGGTTTCATCACACCTGAAGAAGGACAAGATGTATTCGTACATTTCTCAGCTATCCAAGGTGAAGGATTCAAAACTTTAGACGAAGGTCAATCTGTAACATTCGACGTTGAAGAATCAGATCGTGGACCACAAGCAACTAACGTTGTAAAAAACTAATTTAAACAATTTTGAGCCTCTCTTCCTTGGAAGAGACGCTTTTTTTATATCCGGCTTTTTTACGATATAAAAAAGTAAAACTTGATTTAAAGGATTTGTGGTAAGCAAAGGAAAAAAGACTAGTGCGCTATTAAATGCTAGTCTTTTTTTGTTTATGTAAAAAGTATATGATTGTTACCAAATAGATACTTCTAAATCTTTTGATACTTGTCCAATCACTTGTTTTTGAGCATTGTAAAATGTAGCGCGAACAGAAGTAGCTAAAGTGTTTGTTTCAAGATTATTTGCGGCAAAGCTATCTGCATAGCCACCTACATTTATCGTAGGTAAAATGGTGATTGTTTGCTTGTTAGCATCTAAAACTTCTACCTTAACAGTATTTCCAACACCGGTAGTCACACCACCACTGAGGTTAATGAAGTATTCACCATTAAAGCTAATAGAATCATTCGTTGGAAGTGCTAGTTTAAAACCTTCTTGGACATTATGAGTCAATTCTGCTGCTTCAACTTTTGTGTTTGAACTGACAAACATAGATCCTGACACGCCAATAGTTGCAAGTGTTAGTACGGTAATTAAAATATTTTTTTTCATGTAAATCTCCTTTAGGTTAAATAGTTTGAATGTTCATTATACATTCATAACATTAAATAGCAGTGTGTAAACTCTAAAAAATACATGGAACATAATGGTTTTATTATAGTTAAAACGTTAAGGAATTATTTGAATTTAAAAAAGATTGTCTATTTTTTTATCAAAGTGCTTATATGTGTTATGTGTTGGTCATGTACAACTTTTCGTTTTGTTTAGCAATGTTGATTGTAAGGCTACACGAGTATTAAAAACGAAGAAGACGAAAGGAGAAAGTCAAAAATGAGATTCTATCTGAAAATTTACGATGGGTCAAAACTAGGTATCTGAGCAGACCCAAAAGCTAGTTAGAAAGTTGAGAGATACAAAATGTCTGAAAATTAATAGGAAATGTAATAAAAGTGAGGGTCTCCTTTTATTACACTTCCTTTGCTATTGATATAGAAACAATAATGATGTAGCAATAGTAGAATTAATAGGCCAACTTATAAGTTCCGTCTTGGTAAACTTTATAAATTCCAACAGTTCCGCTACCGCCTTGCTTTATAATTGATTTAGACATCAATTTTATTTCGTAATAAGCACCAGCTTCGTCCGTTTTAGGTGTATCGGTAAGTGCTACATACTCAATATCATCACTATTGTTAAGCTGTTGTTTCAAATGATCAATGGCTTTGTCAGGAGAATCGATTGTGCTTGAAACAATACTGGTACTTGTATTAGTGGTGCTGGAGGCAGTTGTCGCTGACGTAGGACTGGTGGAATCGGTGGTACTTTGGGAAGCAGTTGTGGTAGCAGTGCTTGAAATGCTACTGCTTTTTTGAGTCGAACTGCTACTGGAACTTTCCTTTTTGTTTTGAGTGCAAGCACCTAATGTGAATAGAGCACAAATAGCTAAACTAATAAATCCAAATTTTTTCATTGAAATAAACTCCTTTGTAATGTTATTGTAATAATTGTAACATTTCGTCTTTTTTTTGTAAACATTTATTTTAATATTAGAAGATTAAAATAAATTTAAAAAAGACAGCATAACGATAAATCGTTTTGCTGTCTTTCTCAGTGGACAAGGATGAGCTGTTTTTTACATTTCTTCAGGAGCTTGCACCCCAAGTAAGCGTAAATCTTCTTTTAGTAGCGTCTTAACTGCGTAGACAAGTACTAAGCGAGCTTGTTTTTCTGCATCATCTGTTAAGATTTTGACGTGAGCGTAATATTTATTGAATGTTTGTGCCAGTTGAATCGCATGTTTTGCAATAACAGAAGGTTCATATTTTTCAGCAGCTTTTAAGACCGTAGAGGGAAATGCTTGGATTAATTTGACAACTTCCCAACTATCTTCGTCGTTTAAAGCAAAACTTTGGTTTAAATCAATAGTTGAGACAGTCCATTCTGTCTTTCTTAAGATGCTGGCACAGCGAGCGTGAGTATACTGAACGTAAGGGCCAGTTTCGCCTTCAAAACGAACGACTTCTTCTAGCGTAAAATCAAAATTGTTCAAACGGTCATTTTTGAGGTCGTGGAACACAACTGCACCGGTTCCAACTTGATGTGCAACAAGTTCTTTGTTCTCTAAAGTTGGATTCTTCTCTTGAATTTGTTCTTTGGCAGAAGCAACGGCTTCGTTTAAAACCTCTTCGAGTAAAACAATTTTTCCTTTTCTCGTTGAAAGCTTCTTGCCATCTTTTGTAATTAAGCCAAATGGAATATGATGAATGTCTTGATACCACTCAAAGCCTAGTTCTTTAATCACTGCTTTTAATTGTTTGAAGTGGATACTTTGTTCGTTCCCAACAACATATAGCGATTGGTCAAAGTTGTATTCACGTTTTCGGTAAAATGCGGCAGCAAGATCACGGGTCATATAAAGAGTGGCACCATCTGATTTGCGGATTAGTGCGGGATTTAAGTTATAATCGGTCAAATCCACAATTTCTGCACCACGATCTGTTTTTAGTAAGTGTTTTTCTTCTAACAAATCGATAACTTCATCCATTTTGTCATTGAAAAAGGCTTCACCATTAAAGGAATCAAACGTAATCTCTAGCATATCATAAATGTGTTGAAACTCTTTTAGCGATTCTTCACGGAACCATTTCCATAAGTGTAAAGCTTCTTGGTCGCCATCTTCTAGTTTTTTAAACCATAAGCGTCCTTCATCTTCAAGTGAGGAGTCTGTTTCAGCTCTTTCATGAAAATCAACATACAAGCGTAGCAATTCTTGAATGGGTGCTTTTTTAACAGCCTCTTCATCGCCCCATTTCTTATAAGCTACAATCAATTTCCCAAATTGGGTTCCCCAGTCGCCTAGATGGTTGATACGAATAGGCGTATAGCCAAGCTTTGCCAAAATATTAGCTAAGGAATTCCCAATTACAGTAGAACGTAAATGCCCCATAGAAATTGGTTTAGCGATATTTGGAGAAGACATATCAATTGGGACATTTTTCCCAAGACCAATGGTGGCATCTCCGTATTTTTCTTGTTCTTTGCACACAAGAGCCAAAGTTTTTGCACTGACCTTTTTTTTATCTAGAAAGAAATTCAAATAAGGACCAACTACTTCGATTTTTTCGAAATTTTCCGGATTTATTTTTTCTGCTAGTTCTTGTGCAATCATTTGTGGTGCTTTACGCAATACCTTTGCAAGTGCAAAAGTTGGAAAAGCAACATCTCCGTGTTGTACGGATTTGGGTGTTTCTAATAGGCTGGAAATTTCTTCTAGTGATAAATATTCAGCTAATTCTTGGTGTAAGGCTAAGGCAACAAGTTCTCTCATTTTTTTCCTCCATTGTTTTGTGTATGTATAAAATAATAAGTCATAACGTATTTCAGTGTATTCTCATAGGAAATATCTTATTCATTATAGCAAAAAAAAGTTTATTTTACTATCATATCCAGGGAAGAAAAATTGAATAAAAAACCAAACATATTTGAATATATACAGTTTTTTGGTATAATAGGTAAGAAATTATTCGTGGAGGTAGAAAATGAAAAAAACAAATCGGCAAGCCTTAATCAAACAACTTATTTTACAACATGATATTGAAACACAAGATGAATTGATTGAGTTATTAGAAGATCAAGGGGTGAAAGCAACACAAGCGACAGTTTCTAGAGATATTCGAGAGCTGAGTGTTGTAAAAACAAGAGCTAAAAATGGCAATGTTAAATACACCATTTTTACACAAAGTGCAGTTTCGGATGAAGAAAAACTAAAAGAGAGCGTAAGAGATTCGGTCATTAAGATCCAACAAGTCCAGTTTGTGAATGTGGTGCATACGACACTTGGAACAGCCAACGTGGTTGCTGCAGTGATTGATGAATTGAATTATCCAGAAATTGCAGGAACCCTAGCTGGGGCAGATACGATTGTTATTTTCTCTCCAGATGAGCAAGCAGCTAAAAAAATGAATCAACTAATTGCAGATTCAATTGTCTAAATAGAATAAAAAAGACAGAAACGGAGGCCTCGTTCCTGTCTTTTTTATTCTATTTTTTTTTGTTAAATCAAAAAATTTGTAGATAGAAAAAAATTTTCTATGTAGATACTAGTTCGAAATATAGAGATACTTGTAATGGACAAAACGAATTAAATTTGAGGGGTGTGGAAGTGAGTAGTAAGAAATTGGAAGACTTGTTATTTCAATATTTGAGTACGCCAGAAGGTCGACTCGATTCGACTTTTCCAGCTTTTTGTCATTATTTACGCATAAAGGATGATAATTTACTGGTAAAGAAAAAAATGGGGTTAGAATTAATGGCTCAGTTGAAAACCACTGACAGAATAAAGATTACTTATGAAAGAGTAGATAACAGAGTTCAAACGGTTTTCTTATTAGATAAAGGATCAAAGGGAATGGAGAGAAAATAAGTGAAGCATAAAAAAAATTTTTTAGGTATTGTGGCATGTGTAGGGATTTTTTGTACAGAAATTGAAAGAGCGAGTGCAGAGCTTGCTCCTAGCGACCAAAAGTAATTAGCCGACCTCTATCATTCAACCTATATAGATTGGCAGAAGAAAAGTGAGGCGCAAGATTTGCTTACGAAAGGGCAAGATTTGACTGTCTGTTTAAGTGAAGCAGTAGATTCGGCTCATTCAGATGTAAGAGATTTGTCATTTCAACTTGGACAGAAGGAAATTGGACTTAATTTTTCTGGATTTAATATATGGACAGAAGGGGATTTAGATGATGCGCAGGGAAATAGTTACCTTATTTTAAAGACAGAGACTGCCTCTAACTATAAGATTCAAATGAGAGCAACGACGAAAATGTTAGACGAGTATCAAAAGGGGGATACTGCTCAGGATTTAGGTCTAACTTTTCCACATACAAATGTTCATGAAGTAAAAACTGATGCAATCAGTGGAAGAATAGAGATTAGCAGTGAAAAAAATGGTCTGGTCTTTTATAGCACAGTGGATGGAAATCAATTAGAAATAACTTTGTGGAGTAAAAGGACACTTACGACAAATGATGTTCGTTTTTTTGAGCTTATGATTTCTTCAATTGAAGTGGTAAGTAAAGGGAAGAGCGTATGAAGAAGCCAGGAATTAGCGTGTTTTTTCTGTGTATGTTGATTGGAGGAGTCTTTCTTGGTGGCAGGTTAATTAGTATTAATGATAAACCTTACAACATACAAGATGTAAAACTTAAAGAAAAATATTCTCGGATAGTCGCACTAGGGGGCGGTTCTAACTATTTTTTGGCTACAAATAAAAAAGAAGAAAGCACAGTACTTAATACAAGAGGTGAAAAAGTTATTATTTTAAAAGGTCAAGTGACAGTATTTTTAAGTAAAGTAAATAAAAATGGAATATTACCAGTATTTAAAAATTATTTTGGTACAGGAATTTTAAATATTGAAACTGGAAAAATGATTCCTATGAATGCTGGTATTATTAAATGTGGCGATTTCAATGACTCCGGACTGGCTTGTGGCACTATATTTCCAGAAAATGTAGAGGCTGGACATTCTGATTCAATTATTACGGATCAGGGAAAGGTTTATTTTGTATCATCTGACAAAAATATAATAAAAGTAAATAATCGTAAAATTATTGAGTTACAAAGTCGAGATTCAAAGGGCAAATATTCCTTTTTCTCTTTAAATAAAAACAAAAAAATTTCTGGAAAAAGTATAGAAAAAATAAATGATAAGTACAATTACATATGGCTGCTAGAAGATTCCAATCAGCTGATTACATGTTCAAAAAAAGATAATAAATATGGGCTGATAGATTTGTCTGGAAAACAAATCATTCCTAGTAAATACGATAGTTTAAGTACAGATTGTGAAAAAAATGGATTTGTAGCAGAAAAAAATAAAAAATTTGGCATTATTGACAAAACAAACCATATTATACTTCCTTTTAACTATCAATTTCTTTCATCACCTAATGATAATCATTTAGTTGTGTATCAAAAGAAAAAAGAATATGGGATTATGGAAGATACGGGGAGAATAGTATACAAAGCTAAAAAGGGGGAAGAAATTTCAGATATAACGAATGAAAATGTTTTTATTGTAACGGACAAGGAGAACAACTTTAAGAAAATGGTAACATTAACAAAAAATAAAATCATTGATTTTGGCAAAAAAAAGGGCGGAAAAAAAATCAAAAATATAGAAATCAGCGAATCTAGTAATGCAGTGACTGCAACAAAACATAACAATAAAAAGATGAATAAAACTATACAAAAAATTAACCAAGATAAAGCGTTAACAGATGCTGAAGAAACATTTTTCTTGAAAAATGTAGTAGCGAACCCAGGAGACGTGATGTATAAATTAGCCCTGTCAACATATGATTCTAATTATGTGAAACGTATGAAGAAAAATGGGGAAAGTATATCTATAAGTGGAAATCAAGCTTTAGAAGTAATACTGACAGGATTAGATTTGCGCAGTTTAAGTAAGGAAGAGAAGATACTGCTTTATAGTTATGCAGCGGTCTATGCGAATAATGAAATGTACTTTGATGAAGCAAAAGTATACGCAAAACAAGCGCAGGAGCTTAATCCAAAAGACGAAACGATAAAGAAAATTTTGGACTATACAAAGGAAAATTCAGAGTTAGGTGTCACAAGAGATGATACTGCTAAGAATCAAAAACTACCGTAAGTAAAGTAGATGGTTGCAAAAAAAAATAAAGTGATGTATAATCCTCTAACTGGTTAGTACCAATTTTTATCAAATAGTAGATATTTATGGAAAATAGCAAGTGATACAAGATGTAGATTTATCAGTACGGGTATCACTTTTGATTTAATACATCAAGGTTTGAAAAGCTGTTCTTGTCTACAAGATAGCTTTTTTTGAAGTATCAATTTAAAAAAATAAAGGAGTTTGTTTATGATGAGAAGATATTTTACTTTTTGTCTGATGATACTAGGTTTGTTCATTTTTTGTAGTATAAATTCTCAAATTGTACAGGCAAAGAGCAATGAAGGCGTTATATTGCAAGGTGAACAAACCATTCAGAATATTTTTCCAGATGACAGTTTAGCGACTGTTATGCTGAAGGCGTTAAAAGAAAGTGGTGTTTCTGTGACAAGTGTGGCATCAACTGTCACACAAGTAGATTTGGATAAGATTACTAGTCTGACTGCATCTGGAAAGGGAGTAAAGAGTATTGAAGGAATCCAGTATCTGCACGGAATAAAAACTTGGGTTTTGCTTAATGGAAATGATATTACAGATTTGTCTCCTTTGGCTAACTGGAACTGTTTAAATATAAACAATTTGCAGCTATATAGTAATCATATCTCAGATGTCTCGCCAATTGCTGCTGCAAATTTACCACAATTAAATATTCTTGAGCTACAATTTAACAATCTTACAAATAATTGCTTAACAGATGTTGAACGGATTGCGAATAATAGTCCAAATCTATTTACTTTTGATTTGTCAGGGAATCATATCGATCAGTTCATTCAGATGACAAGTCCCTATAATTTTTTTACAAATATCAGTGTTAGTAATCGTTATTTTGGGCAAACGATTACTTTAGAGCCGATTACCATTCAGCATTCGACGATTCAAATTGAGAATAGTAGTACAGATACCGATGTGGCCAATCCTAATAAAAATATTCCAGTTGCGAATGTTTCTAATAATGGTACGGCAACTTCTGATGGAAAAACGATTACTTGGCAAGTATCAGATATTCCTAAAGCGAGCCGAAGCTTGACCTATAAGGTCCAATCCACTCATGATATTTCGGGAACGACAACAGTGAAACCAGATGTTACTTATACGATTCCGATTAATTGGGGACAAGGAAAAGACGTTGTTGTTCACTATCAAACAAAAGATAGTAAGCCAATTCTTCCAGATAAACGATATTCAGGAATATTTATGGAGGAATACGAGATTAGCCCACCAGAGATTAAGCATTATGCTGTAAGTACTCATACAGGTAGCCTTAAAGGAATATTTGGCGATACAGAAGAAGAGGTTACTTTTGTGTATGACGATCAATCAGAGAATAACTCGACAACCGATGATTCTAGTACAAGTGGAACCACGATTACGACAACCGAGACGACCACAACAAGTAGTGGTCAAAAGAGTGATACAACAACTAGCACAACGAATAATACCAACAAGGAAACAATCACAAAAGAAACATCAAAAAAGCGGGAGAAAAAAAATATAAAAGGTACACAAATTTCAGCTGAAAAATGTACCGTAGTTATTAATTATGTAGATACAGAAGGGCATAAACTTCATAAGTCTAAAGTATTAAGCGGAAATAAAGGCGCAAGCTATCATACCAAAGCAATACATAGTAAAGAAAAATGATTAAGGAAGATGTTTAGATGATTTTAGAATTTTTAGATGAGCATGCGAGATATAAATTATACATCTTACAGATTTTAGAAATAAGAAAAAATCAATTCTTGACGCTTGCCAAGATGTGCGAGCTATTGGGGCTAAGTAAGTATAAGGTACAGGTCTATTTGGAGGAGCTCCAATCAGAGCTATCAAAAGGTGAAAAAGAATTATTTGCTGTAGAAATTATGGATAAAGGGGAATTGGAGTGGACAGCGATCGATGCAGAAGTAATCAGATATCAGCGGTACCTCTATGCCAAGCAATCCATCAGATTTCGATTGTTTCACAATCTATTTATGGGCAAATATACAATGGACAGATTTGCTGTTGAAGAGTCGCTAAGTTTGGCTCAGGTCTATAATATCAGAAAAGAATTAGTGTTTGTGTTAAACCAATGGGATCTGGATATTGAGGGTATGAATATTGTAGGAAAGAATGAAGTTGCTGTTCGAAATAGTATTTTTGAAATTTATTATTATTTTTTTAATGGAATAGAGTACCCTTTCGAAGAAAAAGTTTTTAAGCAATGTTCACAAATCAAAGATATTGTTATTTATTCCCAGCAGATGCGTCTGATCTACACCAAACAAATTAAGATGGAAATATTTTTAGCAGTTCAGTTAATTAGAGCAAGACAAGGCCATGTATTAGAGACCTCGCTACCTAATCTGTCAGGTTCAAAGAGTGACATACAAAAAAATTTAGAGCCATTTTATAATAAATTGCTTTTTAAAAAAGAAAAAGAAGAACAAATTGCAGAGGAGATTAAGTGGGTGCTTTTATTTCTAATCATTGATTTAGAAGTAGTCTGTCTTGAGTATGAAGTAAAGGATGATCAAAGGCAGCATATCAAAAATTTATCAAATAAATTATTGCTGTCTGTGAAAAAACATGTGCAAGAAGAGACTATTCATGAAGAATGGGTAAAAAAAATCTGCAATAAAACCCAATTAAATATGATGCGTTTCTTCTATTTCCGATACCGAGCGACAACGTTTATTGAAGATGAACAAAGAGCTTATTTCCGGTCCTTTTACCCTACCTTTCATAAGATCAGCATAGATTTTATTGAAACAGCTAGATGTTTTGATGAGACTTTGTGGGACACAGAAGAAGCATTATCAAAGGCCTACTATGATTGTTTGTTTACGCTGATTTCCATTATTCCTATTAATGAGGTAGAGAAAAAAATCAATATTTGTGTGGATTTTTCGCACGGAGAAGAATATACCAAATTTGTCTGTAAAAATATTGAAAATTTTCGAGATTTAAATATTACTATTCAAGAGATTCACAACCAATATACAGATATCTATATGTCGGATTTTGCCATTAAAAGATTGAACTGCCGACAAATCATTTGGAGAAACCCACCTACATCCTCAGATTGGGAAGAATTTGCTGATTGTGTACTGAAAATAAAGAAGGAGAAGTTTAATGAATAAAAAAAACATCCTGCTCTTGAGTACTGTTTTTATCTGTGGACAAGTTTTTATGGCCTATCAAGGAAGTCTGACAACTACTAGTCTCATGAAAAAATCAGAAAAGTTAAGTATGCAGACAGCGTTTATTTCGAAAGATCAAGTACTTTGGGAGTTAGTTGAAAGGCCAAAAGACGAGAATGGTGTTTTTGATACTCCATCAAAAGAGATAAATTATATCTATAAGAAAACAGATTTAAAAAAATGGGAGTTACAGAAAAGTCAATTTTTAACTATTAATAAGAAAATTTCTTTATTAAAGAAACAAGTACAACCGGTGGGAGCAAACGGAGACGAAGCAAATGTGGTCGCATCAATCGCTACTAAGTTGTCAGGAAAAATTTTATTTGGCGATGTGCGAGAAGTATAAGTGAATAAATAAATTTCTATTATTTTTCTTAAAAATAAAAATAGATTAGAAGGTTTTTGATTTCTCATTATTACACGAAAAGGGGTATAGTGTTAGTATACAGGAAGAACATTTATAAGGAGACTATTATGAAAAAGAAAAATTATTTAAAGTTTATAGTCATGGCGTGTGTTGTTAGTATTTTCTTTTTAAGTGGGGGTTCTAAAAAAGTACTGGCAGAGAATACGGACGGTTGGGTAGAGAGTGCCACTAATCCGGATTTGAAAATTACTTCTGGGGATTATGAAGTTCACTATACTTATGGGATTAATACTCAAGTCGGGTGGAATTCAGCTGCAGTTTTTACGGGGTATCCTAACGTCTATTTGGTGGATAAAAAAGCCAATAAAGTAGTCCAACACCAATTTGGTTTTTTTTATAATGGCGATAGCAGTAGCTCAAGTAGTTTTTTACTAGGTCTGAAAGATAGCGCAGGAGCGTATCATGTTTATTCATCTCCTTTTTCTGGAGCAAAAATTTATACGAAGGATGGAGTAATCAAATCAGTAGTTGAAAAAACAATTGATGGGTACGGAAAATTCCAGTATGAAAATTATTTAACACCGGTAGGGACAGATACAGTGAACCACAAATACGTCATTACGAATACAGGTAATCAAGTGATGATTTTTAGAGCTATGAAAAATGTAGATACAGATCTGGATGGAAATGATAAAGTTCCAGTTTATATGTTAGGACAAAATGAAGGGCTTTATATTAAGTCTGGTAGTTATAGGCTGAATTATTTTATGTCAGGATCCTCAGGGCCTAAAAACTTTAAAAATTTTTACAAACCGTACCATTCTCCAGCTACAGATACGATGAATGCCAATGTATATTATCCATATACACCAGAAGATATTACTGGTGTAGGAGATGAGAGCAAAGGATATGCTTCTGATGCTGCTGTTGCTGGGACAGGTGATACAGGTATTTATATGAAGTGGGATGAAGTGACTTTACAACCGGGAGAAAGCAAAGAATTTAGCTATGATGTGAGCTTATCAGGTAATATCAAATCTGAGCGTAGCTACGAGAACCAAACACAGCAATCTGGTATCAATTATCCTGGAGATACTCTGGCATATAGAATGACTGCAAAACTAGATAGTAGTTTTGGTGAAGTCAGTTCAGGGACGATTACGGATACGCTAGACAAAGGGCTTTCATTTACCTCAGATAAAGTTGAAATTTTAGACGCAAGTGGAACAGTACTTCGTTCGGTACCTGTGTCAGATTGTTATGACGCAGCGAAGCACAAACTATCTGTCCCCATTCAAAAGAGTGATGTACAATCTGAAAACGTGACTATTAGATATTTTGTTAAGGCCGATCAATCATTAGCTAATCAAACTGCACATAACGAGGGTATTTATCAAATTATAGGTGCTGTAGGGGAAAAAAACATTACGGATTCTCTAGATGTGCCATTTTCTCAAAAAAAATCACAAGCTGTTACTGTTAGCTATTTGGACGAATCAGGTAATGTATTGCCATTGGATGATGGAACAGCTAATCCGCTCATTTTAACAGGAGAATACGGCGCTAAGTATGAAACGCAAGAAAAACCAATAAAAGGATATATCTTGCTACGTACTAAAGGAGATACGAAAGGAACCTTTACGGACGTTGCACAGACTGTTCAGTATGTTTACGGAAAAGATCCTAATTATAAAGGAAATGTGATTACAAAGTATATAGATAAAGACACAAAAACAGACATTGTTAAACAAACCGTAGAGACAAAACCTGTTGGAGATTCTTATACAACACAAGAAAGGAAAATAAAGGGCTACACGTTGGTAGAAAAACCTAGTAATGCAACAGGAAAGGTTGGTGAAGGGGATACTGTCGTGACCTATTTATATGTTAAAAATCCTACACCACAACCAGCATCTAACGGAATTGTTCGAACATATTACATAGATGAATCTGGCAAAGAAATTGCTACGAAAAATCAAACATCAGGTGAAATTGGTACGGATTATACGACAATTAAGAAGAATATTACAGGATATACATTTAAAGAAGTTCAGGGCAGTGCTTCAGGTAAATATACAAAGGGTGAGATTACTGTTCGTTATAGTTACAAAAAAACTCCAAGCACGCCAACACCGTCATCAAGTGAAGGAAAGCAATCAAATAAACACAGTAATAATCTACCTCAAACAGGGGAACAATCAAAGAGCTTGCTGAGCAAAGTAGGGGCTGTTTTGTTGATAATAGTAGCCTTGGCTATTGGCTTCATTTATAAAAACAAGAAATAAATTAATGAAGAAAGAAGAGAAAATGAATGAAAATTAGTAAGTATTATTATGTGTTCGCTAGTTCGGTATTATTTGTAAATTTAGCCGCTCCAATAGCTGCAAATGCTACAACAAAGGAACAAACAACAGGTCAAGCAACATCCTTGGTAGCCACTTCTAATTCTACTGCTGCGACACCTCAAAATATTGAAGGATCAAAAAAAATAGCTGAAATTTTCCCAGATGCTGCTTTTGCCAAAGTTATTCTTAAAAATATGCAGGATCATGGTTATAAAGGTACAGATGTCAGTGATGAAGTAACACAAGAAGATTTAAATAATTATTTGAAACATAACTTAGCTGCTAGCGGTGCAGGCATTACAAGTATTGAAGGGATACAATATCTTCATAACTTAGGGTGGCCAATACAAGATACCGTGGTTGGGCAAGTAATGCTAGATGGTAACAATATTAAAGATTTATCTCCATTAGCCAACTTTGATTCGCCAGTAGCGGGCGTTCAATTTGGGGGCTCGGATATGCATGGTGTTGATTTCTCTCCACTTTTTGCTAGTCCAGCATATTTGAATCATAAAGCTTATGATTACAACAAATGGTTTATGGTAGCGCTTGGAGAATGTAATCTAGATCAAAATGATGTTGAAAAACTTCTCAGCTTACGTGCGGTTAATCAGCAAACAATGTATACGACGCAATTGCAATTGCAAGGAAACCATTTTGATAACTTCACGAGCCTGGCTGACAATTGGAATTCATATGCAAATCCTGGCTACTGGTTACATGACCAAACGATGACGCTAAGTCCGATAAAAATTACTTCCTTAACGCAAAAAGTAGAATTTAAAAATCCGAGTAAAGAATGTAGTGCTAGCAATTATGGAAAACCTCTTCCCATTACGAAAGCAATTGCGACGGTTACGGATAATGATGCCAGTGGAACGGAAGCTGAGACCATTGATGCTACAAATCATGCTTCTGCTTCGTGGACAGCAACAAATATTCAAGGAAAACAGTATCTAAGAGTGGATGTTACACAAGCGGGTGTAACGGAACATAATGTTGAAAGTGTACATTATTTGATTCCTTTGGTATGGGATATTCAACCAGATCCAGAGCCAACTACAACAACAAGCAGCTCAAGTGATACGAGTGAAACAACAAGTAGTTCAAGTGATACGAGTGAAACAACAAGTAGTTCAAGTGATACGAGTGAAACAACAAGTAGTTCAAGTGATACGAGTGAAACAACAAGTAGTTCAAGTGATACGAGTGAAACAACAAGTAGTTCAAGTGATACGAGTGAAACAACAAGTAGTTCAAGTGATACGAGTGAAACAACAAGTAGTTCAAGTGATACGAGTGAAACAACAAGTAGTTCAAGTGATACGAGTGAAACAACAAGCAGCTCAAGTGATACGAGTGAAATAACAAGCAGCTCAAGTGATACGAGTGAAACAACAAGCAGCTCAAGTGATACGAGTGAAACAACAAATAGCACAGGTACCACGTCAAGTAGTAATCAGGTGACTCCTGCGCATTCAGATTCCTCAAATAGAAGTGATAAAAAAACATTACCTCAAACAGGTGAAAAGACTACAAGTATAGAGTCTGTAATAGGAATGTCTTTGTTAGCGGGAATCGGTTTTTACCTCTTTAGAAAAAAAGAGCAAAATAGAGAATAGCATAGTGTAGGATGGATAGCTGATTAAAAGCATTCATCCTATTTTTTTAGCTATAAGTGAAAAAAATAAAAAAAGTGGTTGCCAAATCTAACTTAAAAAATAGTTTCCAAATATTTTTATTTTTTTAAAAAATGAGTGGAAATAAAACAAGTTTGAATATGCTAAGATTAGAAAGAAGTAAAAATGAAAAGAGGTGATATTTTGAAGAAAAAAGCATATAGAAATACACCAGCATTTGCTTTTTTAGCTTGGGGTTCATTTGCGTTCTTTGTTATGTTGATGTTGATTGGCTTGTATACGCTAAAAGAACCGTTGATGGTCAAAGGCTATTATTTAATGGGATCAGTGGGATTAATTTCTTCGGCATTTACGTTATCTAAGGTTATAAGAGATAATCAAGAAGATGAAGAGCGTTATAACCAAATGTTTAGAGCATTACCAGAAAAAGAAAGAGGTTAAAGAAAAGGCTTGAGTAATGGGTGTGATTAGAATGAGCTTATTGTATTAGCTTTCTTCTAAAAATTTCATCCTTTTTAGAAAAAACATAGAAAAAAAACATTTTTTTTACTACAGTGAAACAGTTTTTGTAAGATAATATCTTATGTAAGAATAATAACATTAAAAAAAAAGCAATTATTCACCAAATAATAAAAAGGAATGTGAAAGATGAAAAAGACGTTAGCGACAGGATTGGGAATCATGGTAATTTGTATTGGTGGGTTGGTGGGTTGTTCTAAAGAAGAAAAACATAAATATTCTATAAATACGTCTTCTGGAATGAAAACAGAAATGACGTTCACAGTAAAAGGTGACCAAGTGGAAAAGCAAGTAGGAAAATCTACTATTAAAGAAGAAGAGTTATTTAAAAGTCAGGGAGTAGATCTCAATTCATTGACAAAAGAACAAAAAAAGATTGCTTCAGAGGCTGTTGAGAAGAAGATGAAGGATGCAGTGAAAAACGTTCAAAATATTAAAGGGTATTCAGATAAAGTAACCGTGAAGGATGGTGTGGTTGTTGAAACTGTGACAGTAGATTATTCTAAAGCTAGTGTGAAAGAAATAGCGAATAAAGTCAGTACTTTTACAGCCGATTCTTCAGCAAAGAAATCAAACAAAGTAAGTTGGAAAAAAACAAAAAAATTATTAGAAAAACAAAATGCTAAAGAAATAAAATAATAAAAATACAGCCGCTTTAGATAGACGAAAGAGAGAAAAAAATGTTTAAATCAAAAAAGATAATGATTGGGCTAGCTTGTATTAGTTTATCGATAATGTTACTTAGTGGATGTGGGAAACATCCTAAAAAAGAAATGATCGAAGCCTATCAAGAGATGACCAAGTCAAATGCTGTAAGCTTTAAAATTACAGTACCAAAATTTTCAATGGAAACTACAACAGAAGCCAATGAACAAGCAAAAGCTTATTCTTCCATAATTAATACACAATTAAAAGCGGTAAAAGTAACCGGAGAAACATTGAAATCAGGGAATAAAGAGCAAGCCAATATGGACATTGAATTTTATGGGCAAAAAATTCCGTTTGAAGTGAAAACAACAGATAAAAAAGGTTATCTATCACTCAAATCGCTACAAAAGGTTTTTGATATTGCAACTACCTTTAAACCAGATTTGAAAAATCAAGTTGATACAACTAGCTTAAAAATCATTTCTACTAAATACTTAATGTTAGATTTGAAAAATGGAGCTACTGCATCAAAAAATAGTAAAAAAGTAGCAGAAATCATTAATTCTAGTATGAAAAGCTATGTCAATCAATTAGATGAAAAGAGATTTAAAGAAAAAGATGATATAATTAGTATTACTTTTACAAAATCAGATATGAAAAAAATCGTAGTGGATGTGAGCAAAAAATTATCAAAAGAAAAAAACTTGGGAATAGAGAAAATTTCAGGTCGTGAATTTGATAAAGATACAAAAGAGTTAAAGAAGTTCAATCTCAAAGTTCAGTACAACAAAAAGAAAAAAGTTTGGACAGTTTACAATGATGCGAAGGCAGAAGCAAGCCAAGAGGGAATCTTTAACTATGAACTCAAATATGTATTTACTCCAAAAAATAGTAAAAATATAGAGATAAAGCTTCCTTCAAAAGAGAACTCTTTAACCGACTCAGAGGCAACAGTATTGATTGAAAAAATCATGTCTTCTCCCAGACTATCGGATGATGACTTTAATAAATTACTTGAGAAAGTAAAAGAGAATAAAGCCTCTATTAATGAGGAAAGTAAAACTTCGATTTTAAAAGAATATAAAGCGTATCTTACAGAAGCACAGTACAATCAATTAGCAACTGCATTAAAATAATGGCTAAAAATCTCCTACAAGAAACTTTGTGGGAGTTTTTCTTTCAGTCGTTTTTTGAGATAGAAGGAGATAAAAGTGGCGATGATAAAACATCTTGTTAAAATTGTGGAGGGGCACTCAAACATATAAAAGGTCCTTTATATCAATGTACATACTGTGATACCTACTACGAAATGTTTGACAATAAACCTGTTTATATTGAAAATTACTATGAAGGAAAAGGGAAGAAACAAAAAAAACGGAAGGCTGAGGAAATAAAATGGAACGTAAAAAGTTTGTTTAGTTTTTTAGGAATTCTGCTGGTAGTAGGGATAATCAATTTTATTCCCTTTTTTTTACTTTTCCTCACGTCAAACTAGATATTTCTAAAAATGAGAGAGTAGCTCCTAAATCTGAAATTGTGAAGGAGTTTAGTCAGTATGTTCGCCAAAAAGAGCATAAGAAAATTTCTGATATTAAATATTTACGTATGGAAAAAATGAGGTTTCATCGATAATTATTTTTCACTATTATTATCAAGAAATCCCTGAAGATGGAAATGTAGGAGGATATGGAAAGCAGACGAAGACGTATGTGAATGATTTAGAGGATAAGAAGATTGATAAAAAAATTTTCAATCTTTTAAGCAACTACAATATTTAGATTTGAGACAAATATCAGATTATCAAAATATACATCTCAATATTTGTTTGAAATCTTTAAAACAGTTACGCTATTAAAAAGGAACTTTTTGGGGAAAATTTTCGGATTTTAAAGATAAATTTATAATAAAAAAATATAAAGGGACTAGGAGGAGATCTATATGCGAATGAGGATATTCAATCATTGGCTGCCTATCCCTATTTGCAAAATTTGCAAATAGATTATGCTAGTGATCGCATTACAAATAAGAATATTGCCAAGTTAAGATTTTTGCCAATTAAACAGCTAAATTTATCTGGCTTTGTAAATAGAAGTGATTATGATTGGATAGCAAGTATGTCCACTTTATTGGATGTATCTCTGGGTTCTTTACACGTTAAAAATCGGAATTTTTTCCACACTTAGTAACTTACACAGCGTAAAACTTTCGAGTGATGATTTAAAATTTTTGCAATTTGTAAAGAATATGCCAGAATTATCAGTACTGAAGATAGAAAAAAATCAAATTATGGATTTTTCCCCCTTAATGAATAAAACTACATTAATTGATTTATCCATTGATTTGGCTTCTACTAAAAGTAAAGAAAAAATAACAGCAATAGATACATTGAAAAATTTACAAGTGCTTAAACTAACTGGAAATGGGGAATATGATATCTCACTTAGCCACTTGAATGCATTAAAAGCTTTAGTAGTAGACGAGTATTGGCAAACGGATAAGTTTAAAATATCAGATTGTCCTTTTTTACATCATTTATCAGTATCTGGAGATTTGTACAAAGTCTTATTTAATTCAACGCAAAAGCTACATAAATTAGATGTTAGTTCACAGATGCTGACAGACTCATTTTACCAAGAGTTACAACATGTCAAAATTTTAGAATTACGAGATTGCCGGGTGTATCAGACAAAAGCAATCAGTCGTACGACATTAGAAGATCTAGTGATAGAAGATAGCACTTTAGAGTCAGATTTGCCAAGTTTGTTAGCTGCCTCTCCTAGTCTGAAGACGATTAAAATTGTGAATAGTAATCTAGATAATGTAGTAATATTTAAAAAATTTCGACAGTTGAGTGAACTGGATATTCAGAAAAACAGTGTAGAGTCTATCTCGGAATTGAATGATTTGTCTCAGTTTAAAGTACTGACAATTACAGATAACCCAGTTACGGATAGCGCAGCACTAAATAAGAAGGTTGTGGTATTTAACTAGTTTTGAAGTATAAGGAAATATTGATTCAAAAACTTGAAAAGAGTTTTGAGTCAATTTTTTTATTGAATGGATTTATAAAATCTGGGTTAGTGTTTGGAAATCGTGAGCATAACCTTTTCTTTATATTTAAAATTTAAATAAAAATTGAAACAAATAATAACACAAAATAATGTATAATAACTGTATAGGTTTTTAATGATGCCAATTATCTGTAAAATAGTAAGACAAAACGTTTAATAGATAAGGCTGATAGACACAAAAAACTAAAAAATGAAAGTCGGGTTCTATTCGTAACAAAACAACTGAATGAAATGTAATGACTAGTGCATTACATTTTAAAATTCATAGAATATAAAGTTGTTGAGTAAAAATGAAGAGGAGAGAAAAATGAGTATAAGTAAAAAGTTAGGGTCAGTAGTGGTAGCAGTAAGTATGGTAATGATTCTTTTTACCGGTTGTGGGAAGAATACAAAAAAAGAGATGGTTGAAGCGTATCAAGAAATGCAAAAGGCAAGTCAAGTAGATTATACTGTGACGGTACCAAAGTTTGATTTAAAAACAACAGGTCAAGACAGCGATCAAGTAGCAGCCTACATGAAAATTATTAATACACAACTAAATTCTTTTAAAGTATCTGGAAGTACGATAAAGTCTGGTAAGACGACGCAAACTGATGTCAACATAGAATTTTATGGACAAAAAATTCCAGTTACAGTGAAAGCAAACGATTCTACAGCCTATGTGTCACTTCAATCAATTGAAAAGATTATGCAATTAGTTGTGGCATTTAAGCCAGAATTAGCCGGTCAACTGGATGAAGCCGAACTAAAAGAGCTTTCTAAGCAATATGTTGAAATGACACCAGAATCCAGCTCAAAATCAGAACAACAAAACGCACAAAAAATGGTTAAGCTTGCTACGGAAAGTTTAGTAGCGTATTTCCAAAAAATGGATGAAAAACGTTTTACTGAAAAAGATAAAGTTCTTTCGGTTACGTTAAAAAAGAATGATTTGACTAGTATTCTAAGTGATTTGAATCAACGTTTAGCCAAAGAAGCAGGTAGCGAAAAAATTTCGAGTAGTGAAATGGAAAAAAGCTTGAAAGATATTAAATCTTTTGATTTAAAAGCGGAGTACAATAAGGATAAAAAAGTTTGGACATTTATAAATGATACAGCAATAGCTGTGGAAGGTTCAGGAACAGCTAGTTTCGAAATGAACTATAAAGTCACACCAAAAAATATAAAAAATGTAAAAATTGATTTGCCTAAAAAAGAAAATATTCTTTCAGAATCAGAGGCAAAAACAGTAGTAGAAGATTTATTTTCACAACATTTATCAGATGACGATTTTAATGAATTAATGCAACAAGTGACAACAAACAAAGATTTACTAGATGAAAATGCTAAAACGAATCTTTTAACAACCTACAAAGATTATTTGTCTGAACAGCAATATCAAGAATTAGAAAAAGCATTAAAATAAGTTGGAAATTATCTTGAAAGATAACTAAAAAAAGGGTGTGAAACAAAAGCAAATGCTGTTTTTGTTCCACACCTTTTTATGGTTTGAATAAAGAATTTTGAGAGTTGATCTGTAATTTTTCCCCAGTAAATGGATGGGTGAAGCAGAGTGTGTCTGCATGAAGCATTAAACGCGGGCTTTCTTCAGGATGCAGGTGATAGAGTGTATCGCCCAGTATCGGATGACCGACACTAGATAGATGAACACGTATTTGGTGTGTTCGCCCTGTTTCAAGTTCACATAGAATTTGTGCGTGTGTGTGTGTCTGCTTAAGCACGGTGATGTGTGTGCAAGCTGTTTTACCACTGCGTTCATCAATACAGTACTTACGCCGATCGTGCCTATTTCGACCGATTTTTTTTCTAATGGTGAGCGTCTTTTCTGAGAGTTGCCCTGCTACGATTGCTTGGTAACGTCTTGTAATCTGCTTTCTTTCAAGCATTTGGCAAAGTATTGGCAGTACAACAGGATTTTTTGCGAATAAAATGACGCCACTTGTCTCTTGGTCAATTCGATGTACGACGTAAGGAACATGATGTGTTTGAATTAAATAAGCGGCTAAATGATTGAGGAGAGTGTCTGTTTCACCTGAGCTATTAGGATGTGTCTTTATGCCAGTGGGTTTATCGACGACAATTAAGTGCTCATCTTCATATAACACATTAATTTTTTTTTCATCTCCTAAAAGAATAGTAGGAAGAGGATAATCCGTATCTTCAAATTTAAGTGTCACGATGTCGCTTGGATGTACGATTTGTGAAAAGATAGCGGGGTGTTGATTGACCCAAACATTTTTGCGCATTCGTAAAAAGTGTCGAGTTTTTCTAGGGATTAGCCACTGCTTCTCTAGTAGAGATGATAGACTTTGAGCTTGAACATCTTTAGGAATTTGAATCGTCATTTCCAAATGAAACCTCTCCTTTTTCCAAATAAAAAATTTTCTTAAGAATTGTAACACAGAATCTTTAAATTTTCATGCTAAACTAGTACAAGTCTTGCGTGTGATTCCGTCTTGAGAAGGATAGTAAGTCTGGAAGAATATGGTAAAATAAGGATATAAAAAAATGAAGCCTAAATTGAAGAGGGAAAATAAATGGATACGATAAAAAAAATAGCAAGCTGGATTTTACAGCAATTGCAAAAATTTTGGATAGGGTGCAAGCCATATCTTCAAAGTCTAAGACAAAAGCAAAAACGGATTTGGAAAAAATATCAAATTAATAAAATTATATTGCTTACGATGCTCATCGTCGTTCTGGTTACGAGTATTTATCTTTTTTATTTGGCTAAAAGTGCCAATGTAGAGACGTTGAAGTCTGGTCTTTCTGAGGCAACGGTCATCTATGATAAAGACGGAGATAAGGCAGGCAATCTTTCTGCTTATGGTCAAAAAGGAACCTTTGTATCCTTAAATAAAATTTCGACTAATTTACAAAATGCAGTCGTCTCCACCGAAGATAAACGATTTTATGAGCATGGTGCAGTTGATATTCGTGGGATTGGCCGGGCGATATTAGGAATTGTGACAGCTGGACATATTACAGGCGGTGGGAGCACGATTACGCAACAACTTGCGAAAAATGCGTACTTAACTCAAAAGCAAACATTTGACCGAAAAGCACGCGAACTCTTTTTAGCAATTGAAATTGAAAAAAAATACTCTAAAAAAGAAATATTAGAGATGTATCTCAACAAATCCTATTTTGGCAATGGCGTTTGGGGGGTAGAAGATGCTGCTCACCGTTATTTTGGCAAAAGTGCAGCTAATGTGACGGTTAGTGAGGCGGCGACACTCGCGGGGATGCTCAAAGGTCCAGGAATCTATAATCCAATAGATCACATGGACAATGCGCTTGCAAGAAGAAATACTGTCCTACAGCTGATGAAAGATAACGAAAAAATCACAGCAGAGCAACAAAACCAAGCTAAAGCAAGCACCATTCAATTGGCAGATGACTACAGTAATTCAATTGAGACCAGCAAATATCCCTATTACTTTGATGCTGTTGTAAATGAAGCCATTTCGAAACATGGGATTTCAGAACAAGATATCTTAAACAATGGATATAAAATTTATACGACCTTAGATCAAAACTATCAAAAATCAATGGAAACCTCGTTTGCAAATTCTAACTTATTTCCACCAAATGCAGCAGATGGGACGCTGGTCCAAGGAGCCTCTATAGCGATTAATCCAAAAACAGGTGGTGTTATGGCTACGGTTGGAGGCAGAGGAACTCATGTCTTTAGAGGGTGGAATCGGGCGATTGACTCTGCTCGTTCCCCAGGTTCTACCATGAAACCGTTAGCTGTTTATACACCAGCACTAGAGGCAGGGTATGATCCAGACTCTGTTTTAAAAGATGAGGCACTTTCTTACTATAATGTTCAAAACTACAGTAAAACGTATAGCGGAGAGGTGCCGATGTACCAAGCGGTTGCGCAAAGCTTAAATGCGCCAGCAGTCTGGTTATTAAATGAGATTGGCTTGAATAAAGGGGTATCCAAAGTAGAAAAATTTGGCATCTCTCTTGAAAAAAATGACCATTACCTTGGACTCGCACTTGGAGGGATGACCAAGGGAACCTCGCCACTTAAAATGGCCAGTGCCTATACGGTTTTTGCCAATCAGGGCGTGAAAAAAGAGACGCATTTTATTCGGAAAATTGTAGATTCTAGCGGGGCGGTTATTTATGATGATGGAAACGGCAGTGATGTCAACGCCACACAAGTGACTACAGCGAGTGTCGCAAATAAAATGACGAGCATGCTTCAAGGAGTCTTCAGTACGGGAACAGGTGTAAATGCGAAGCCATATGGGTATCAGATGGCAGGAAAGACCGGAACGACTGAAAATGGAGATGGCGGTACAAATGCTAATGATCAATGGATTATTGGTTATACGCCAGATGTTGTGATCACGACTTGGATTGGTTTTGATGAGAGTAGCGCGACACACTATCTTACTGGGAGCAGTGGTACAGGCGTATCCACTTTATTTAAAGATGAAGCGTCGGGGATTTTGGCAAACTCTCCTAAGACAAAATTCTCTGTTAAAGATGTCAGCCAAGAACAAGCAACTAAAAAAACAGAAGAAGAAAGTCAAGATAGCGACTCGAATGGTTTGCAAAAAACAGTCGAAGATATTGGTGGAAAAGTGAAAGAAGGAGCCGAGTACTGGGGCGGTAAAATTAAAGAGGGTGCCAGCAATGCATGGAAGTCGATTTTTGGGAATTAAAACGTATTCAAATATTCAAAAAGATGCTACAATAAAGGTTGAAATGATAGAAAAGAGGAATAAACATGACAGCAAATATTTATGATAGCGCCAATCAAATCGAAAAAGAAATCCGCCAATTACCAGAGTTTCTTGCACTAGAAGAAGCTTTTGCAAAAGTAAAAGAAGAAGAGGCAACGTATCAATTGTTTAAAGAATTCCAAGCCTTTCAGCAAAGCTTACAACAAAAGCAAATGCAAGGAGAAGAATTTACAGAAGAAGATGGAAATCAAGCTCAAGCAATGGCAGAGAAAGTTCAAAAATCTGAAGTGATTAACCAATTGATGATAAAAGAGCAAGCCTTCAGCGTGATTTTAAATGATTTGAATAAAATTATTTTAAAACCAATTCAAGACTTGTATAATAATTAATGAATAGACAGCTTGCCAGTTTATGGTAAGCTGTTTTTAAATCGAAAAAGAAAAAGGAGGAGAACAGGTGAAATTTGTTCATACTGCAGACCTACATTTAGAAAGACCGTTTGCTGGAGTAGGTAATATGCCGATAGAGGTTTTAGAAAAATTACAATACAAAGATCAACACATGCTAGAGGCCATCATCAATTATGCCCTTAAAGAACAGGTTGATTTTGTGTTATTCTCAGGAGATACGTTTCACCAACCGCATGTGACGATTAAGATGCAAGCTTTTTTTATGCAACAGCTAACGCGGCTAGATGAACAAAATATTCCGGTTGTCCTTATATTCGGTAATCATGATTACTATGCTTCTGAGCGTTACTGGTTTTCTTTTCCAAAAAATGTTTATCTATTTGATTCAGAGCAAGTCCAAACCCTTGTATTGGAAACAAAAACAAAAGAAAAAGTTGCACTAACAGGGTTTTCTTATGAAAATCGTTGGATCCAAGCAGCCAAAATCCAAGAGTTTCCAGTTCGCTCAAGAGAAATTGACTATCAGATTGGCTTATATCATGGACAAATTCGTGGCGGAGATCAAAAGGAACACTATGCGCCTTTTTCAGTGGCAGAGTTAAAAGAAAAAGGATATGATTACTGGGCACTTGGGCATATTCATCAGCCCATGGTCCTTTCAAAAAGCCCATTAAGCATTTATCCAGGTACTCCAATGGGACATACAAAAAAAGAGCAAGCGCTTCGTGGTGTTGTTCTTGTTGAGATACAAAAAGAGCATACCCGCTATCGGTGGCAAGCAGTCACAGATATTGCGTTTGAGCAGGTGGAGTTGGAGCTAAAAGAAGTAGATACACCTAAGCAAATTATCTCTGCCATTCAAGAAAAAATGTCCGCACATAGCTTATCTGTGTCCGATTCTTTTCAATTTGTGACGCTTAAACTTCGCATAGGGGGCGAGCTTTCACAAGAAATCCAAAATGAAATTGAAACACCTGAATTTCTCTCTCATATTCAGCAAATTATTTTTAGAATGACAGGTGAAACAATCTGGCTTACAGAGATTCGATGTGAATGGCAGCAACAAGAAGGAGACAGTCTGTTGCCAATAGTTTTTTCAAGCGAAGATTTTAAACAGATTATAGATAAATATGAAAAACAAGCTTTCTTTGAAGAACTCATGGCACCTTTGTACCAGCAACCTATCTTGCGTGACTTATTAGCATGTGATGAGGCGAGCAGAAGTGAAATTGCGAATGAGGCAATTGAGCAAGTTAAACAACAATTAGGTATGGGAGTGAAGAAAACAGATGGAAATTAAAGAAATCCAAATTTCTGGTTTTGGAAAATGGAGTCATCAGCTGTTTTCTGTGGAGCAAACTTTTCACTTGTTTTGTGGAGCAAATGAATCAGGAAAATCCACTTTATATCAATTTATTCGAACGATGCTGTTTGGGTTTTCTAGAAAAAGAGTGAATCAACGTAACTTTGAACCAAAAGATTCCAGTCTTTTCGGAGGGAAGATGGTACTAGAACATGAGGTCTACGGAAAGGTAATCATAGAAAGATTTAAATCTGTTCAAAATGGGAAAGCAACCCTTTACTTGGCAGATGGTCAAATGGGAGATGAAGCATTATTAAAGAAATTATTGTTCCCACTAACCGAAGCGTTATTTGATGAGATTTTTAGTTTTCGTCCGGAGGATTTGTTCCAAGTTCAGGGATTGCAAGAAGAAAAATTACAAGAATTATTAGTAGCGATTGGTCTAACGGGTAGTAAAAAAATAATGAGCTTGCGCAATCAGTATAATCAAGAAACCCAAAATTTGTATAAGCCAAATGGGAAAAATCCAGTGATTAATCAAAAAATCCAAGAATATCAAGTGTTACAAGAAACCATTAGACAAAAAGAGAGCCAAGAAAAAGAGTACCAAACCCTACTCAGTACGATAAAACAAGTAGAGGAAACCCAAACTTTTATTCAAGAGGAACGGAAAATATGCACACAAAAAAATCGGATTTTGGCAGAGAAAATCCAAAAATGGCCTCTCTATGAAGAATGGTTAGAGAAGAAGCAAGTAGTACGGCATCAACCTGTGGGATTGGTGTCAACTAAAATTCAGCAATTAGAACAGGCTTATCAAGAAGAACAATACCTGTCACAAGAAGAACGTAGATTGATTGAAGCAGAAACACACTCAGAAAAGCCGATGAGTACGAGCTATCTTTTTTACAGACAACATGAAGAAGCCTGTCAAGCACTACTCGCACAGCAACCTAAAGTCACAGAAGCACTTTCAAAAAAAAGAATCTATGAAAAACAGCAAAATGAACAAGTAGAACTGACGCAAACTCTTGCGCATCAGTATCAATGGCCAGAACGGTGGCATCCAGATTTGATGATTGAGCCTAAAGACATTGGACTGATGGAACAAATCATGGTCGAACAGGAGCAGATTCAGCAGCAAAAGCAACAGCATGAAGAAAAGGTGGCAGAAATTGGCCAACAGGTGCAGCAATTAGAATACGAAGTACAGCAATTGGAACAAGAGCAAAATCAGCACAGATTAATAGACAGCCCGGTTTTTGTGGCAATCGGAGCTGGGGGTGGACTTTTAGCTATTGGGCTTTATTCTTTAGTGATGCACGTATTCATGCTTTTAATTTTAGGAGTCTTACTCTTTATCGGCGGTGGCTACGCTTTTTATGGCTCTAAAAAGCAAAAGCAACGCGATAAAGAGTTGAAAGCAAAGTGGCAACAAAAACTTGGTGAGATGGACTGGATGAAAGCGCAGGAAGAAAAAGCGAAAATAGACTATCAAAAAGTGGAAAAAAGCGCTCAGTTCAATCAGCAAAAACTAGCGGCAATTAATCGGCGGTATCAAGTTAATTTGAATGGGGAAAATAACTGGCAAGTAGTGCTTGCCCAAAGAAGTAGATGGCAACATGCATGGCAAGTAATTCAGGACTTAACAGCTCAGACTGAATCTTGTCAAAGAATACTTGAACAGTACCGGGAAAATGTCGCTTTTTTAGCAGAGTGGCTACCCATTACGACGCTTGATGATGCACAGCTATTGGAGCAGGTACAAAAGTTCATTCAAGAAAAAATGCGTGAACATTTAACTATGAGTGAGCATCAAACTGCACTACAAGTCACCCAATCACTTAAAAATATTCAAAATCGTAGAAAAGAGCTAAGCGCTTCCTTGCAACAATTACTAAAAGAAGCAGGACTAAGGCAGATTAGTCAAATTCCCGAGTTTCTCCAAAATTCACAAAGTAGTCTGAAAATGCGTGAGAGAATGCACACGTTAGAAATTTTGCTGACTCCAGTATTTGATTTAGCTAAAGTAGAAGAAAAAGCAGAAGTAAGGTACAACCATGAAGAAGAACTGCGCAAACAAGAGATATTAAGGCAGGATTTTGAGGGAAATCTCCAACAATTACAAGCCTTGTATTACCAAAAGCAACAAATGGAGCAAGATGGGAGTCTTACTCAGCTTTATCAAAAACAAGAGATGCTAAAAAATGAATTAGAGAGACATGTACAACGATGGGAAAAATCTAAACTATCCGAAACATTTATTCAAGAGATCTTTGAACAGTTATCCACTCAAAAATTTGAGCTTCTCTTAAAACAAGTTTCCGAGTATTTTGCGTATTTTACTTTAGGGGAGTACAACAAGTGTTTGTTTGAAAAAGAACAAGTTGAAGTCGAAAGAAAAGATGGACAACGATTTCTACTGAAAGACTTATCCACGGGTACACGCAACCAACTCTATTTAGCCTTTCGACTGGGCTTTATTAGGATGCATCTGCAAGAATGTAGATTTCCTGTTATAATAGATGATGGTTGGGTACATTATGATCAAAAGCGCAAACAAGCTTTTTTTGATGTACTAGTAGGATTGAGTCAAGAGACACAAGTTATTTGTTTTTCATCAGATAAAGAGATAGTACAGTATACTCAAAAACATCATTTTTGTCTAACTGAGCTATAGGGAGGGGCACATATGAAAAAAATAAAAGAAGTCGCAACAGATGAAATTTTTGATGCATTTTTACTCATCAAACAGGCTGATGTTCGTGTAGCGAAAAATGGAAAAAAGTTCATAGCTTTTACTTTTCAAGATAACTCAGGATCAATTGATGGCAAATATTGGGATGCTTCTGAGGAGGAAATCAGTCGTTTCACTGCTGGAAAAGTTGTCTTTTTAAATGGGAAGAGAGAGCTATACCAAGGAAGGCCACAAGTTAAAATCTTACATTTGCGACTTACGCAAGAAGATGAACCGAGTTCTCCAGAGCTGTTTATGACGCGCGCACCTCTAACAAAAGATGCAATGATGGAAGAGATAAATCAAGTATTGTTTGAAATTACTCAAGCACACTGGCAACGGATTGTACGTCATATTTTAAATCAGTATCAAAAAGAATTTTTTGAGTATCCGGCTGCTAAAAGAAATCATCACGCTTTTGCAGGAGGCCTTGCCTACCATACGCTTACTATGATGCGGATTGCTAAGTCTATGTGTAGTATTTATCCTGAAATTAATGCCTCACTATTGTACGCGGGAGTGATTTTACATGATATTGGCAAGGTCATAGAGCTCTCCGGTGCGGTGACGACGGAGTATACACTTGAAGGCAATTTGCTTGGTCATCTTGTGATTGTAGATGAGGAAATTACCAAAGCTTGTCAAACGCTTAAAATTGATGACCATGAAGAAGATGTCTTATTATTAAAACACATGGTACTTTCACATCATGGGTTATTAGAGTATGGGTCTCCAGTTCGACCTAAAGTAATGGAAGCAGAGATTTTACATCAGATTGATAATATGGATGCTTCAATTCAAATGATGTTAGGCGCACTTGATCAAGTAAAACCAGGTGAGTACACGGAGCGTATCTTTGGTTTGGATAATCGCAATTTTTATCGTCCGCTAGATTAAGTAACGTAGGCTATGAGAGTCTAGCTGCTGAAAACTGAGCTTAGAGTATGGAACGATCTGATTTTTATGGGTCATAATCAAAAAAGCTTTGTTAGGCTGTAAATCTCCGGTTTTTTATCGGTGTTTTATATCTCTAACAAAGCTTTTGTTTGTATAAAAATTGTATCACTCGCATCAATCTGGCAATAGTTAAGAAAGGATTTTCTGGTTCGCTATTTAAATGAATGATACTAGCTAGGTATTTGTTTTGTAAAAAAATGTAAAGTTTCCATCTTTAGCGATTGATTGGTTATGTTAGGTACGGGTAACAGCAAGCTTCAGTCAAAAATTAAAGGCTTCTGTTGGAGCCTTGGATAAATGTATTTTATTATAATTGATAAAATAAAATGGTTAAAAGCGGTAAGTTTAGAAGGGGACTTTTTAGTTTAATATAGAATTTTTTTGAGGTCTAGATTTTGGGAAAATGAAGGAGACAGAAAAAGGCAAAGACGATAAAAAATAGCGAGCTGCAAGAAGCAGCAAATTTTTTTATTTATATCAAAAAAAAAACTGTGAGAATTGATTCTCACAGTTTTTTGTAGCGAATTTATTTAGAAGTTGAAGAAGTTTCAGAGCTAGAGTCTGCACTTGAAGAAGTAGTTGTTGAAGAGCTTGACGTACTTGATTTTGCTTTGCTACTTGAAGAGCTACTTGTTGATAAGAAGCTAGACAGAACAGATTTTAAATCATCATCTTTAATCTCAACGTCGGCTTTTTTCAACTCTTTTGTAATAACTTCTTGTTGGAATGTACTATCGCTAGCTTTGGTATCAGTAACGATTTTTTTCAAAGTTTTTTTATAAGGAGTCATGCTGTTTCCTTTGTCTTTGTTTTTCGTCATTTTCACAATATAATAAGAAGTAGTGGTAGTGTAGGTGCTTGAATCAGTGGTAGATACAGTCACTACGTCTGATACTTCACCATCTTTTAATTTGTAAGCAGCAGTTTGAACATCTGCCGGCACACTTGTGCTTGTTGAATCAAATGTTACTTTTCCGCCATCTGCTTTTGTTGAAGTGTCGGTAGATTTTTCTTTTGCAATTTTAGTGAAATCGCCACCTGCTTTGATGTCTTTTAAGATTGCATCCGCATCTTCTTTTGAGCTGGCAGTGATAATTTGGGCAGAGACTTCTGGGTGGTAGCTAGCCCACGCACTTTTTAGGTCTGCATCTGAGACTTTAATATGAGCTTTTACCATTGCTTGGAAAGCAAGGGTTTGTCTAATTTGTTTTTTTAGAGAAGATTTAGTGTAGCCGTACTGTTTTAAAGCAGCGTCAAAAGAACTTCCCATACTTTTTTTCGTAGCGTTGTATTGAGCAGTTACCTCTTTGTCCGTCACTTTGTCACCATAGCCGTTTTCAGCTACTTTATAGATTACTAAGTTTTGAAGAGTTTGCTCACTCGTCGTACTTTTTTTGATTTCGTTATAATAATCTTCTTGAGTGATGCTGCCACCTTTCATACTTACTAAATCTTTGCTACTAGAACAAGCAGCTAGTGTGAACACGCCAAGTAGAGTAACTGTAGCGAGTAAAATCTTGTTTTTTTTCATTAGTGCACTTCCATTTCTGCGTAATTATTGCGGGGGAAACCCCCTCATGATATTTACTATACCATAATCATATCAAGATAAAAATGTAAATTTTCGACTTTTAAAGTAAAATCAAAAAAATCATAAATACCAAAAAAAAAATTCAAAAAAAGTTCATATTTTTGGGAGAAATCAGTTGAAATTACCAAAGGAAGCTGAGGCAAAAGCGTGTAACTCCGAGAAATTAGTTGGAATGCATGAAAATTCCTCTTCAAATTTGGGTTCATTTCAGCTCTCAAAGCTTGTTTAGATACTAAGAGCCTGGAACATAATTTTTGATTTATGTCTCAGGCTCAAAAAAATATTATTCTTCTATTGTTAAATCTTGCTTGATTTTTTCGCTTTGACGTTGAATTGCCTTGATGCGAGGTGTTGCTTGAAACTGAAAATCAGCAAGGCTTTTATTCGTTTCTTCTTTAAAAGTCGGGAGTAGTTCCTGGCTTGTTTGTTTTAAATGAACGAGTGATTCTTGGAAGTTTTTTAGACTGGCATCTAAATCTTTTGTTGTTTGGGTTGCATCATCGAGGTTTCTGGCTAGTTTTTGCCGGGTTGCATTTCCGCTACGTGGAGCAAACAAAAGTCCAATACTACCGCCGACTGTTGCACCAAGTATCAGCCCTTTTACAAATCTACCTAGACTCATTTTTCTACCTCCTTGTGGATGGCATGGGCAATTTGTTCCATATCTTCTGGTGTATAGCGAGCACTGTTATCAGTAAAGCTCATTTTAAAGCCATCTTTTTTGCTGTAACGCGGGATAAGATGAACATGAGAATAAAAGACAGATTGGTAGGCAAGTTCTCTATTGTTATTGACAATATTTAGTCCTTCCATATCTGGAAAAGCTTTCTCCATTGCACGGGAAATTTTAGGGATACGTGAAAATAAATCAGCCGCTGTTTGAGCATCGTATTCAAAAATATTTGTTACTTGTTTTTTGGGAATGACAAGTGTGTGTCCTTTGGTTGCTTGGGTAATGTCTAGAAAAGCGTAAACTTTATCATCTTCATATACGCAAAAACTTGGAATTTCTTTTCGCAAAATTTTGTTAAAAACGGTATCTTCCATTATAAAGCACCTCACATTTTTCTTTCACTTTACCATAACTATCTGTCATTTGAAAAGTTATTCCTGTTAGAATGAAGTAAAATTTACACGAGATTATGCTATAATCTGTATATGAGAAAAATGGAGGGATTTAAAAATGAGCTTATCAATTAAAAATCTAACAGGTGGCTACGGTCCAGTTCCTGTTTTAAAAGATATTAGTTTTGAGATTAATCAAGGAGAACTTGTTGGATTAATCGGGTTAAATGGTGCAGGAAAAAGTACAACTATTAAAAATATTATTGGTTTGCTTACGCCACAAAAAGGGTCAATTAAGCTGGACGAAAAAACCTTAAAGGCAGCTCCAGAAGCTTACCGGAAAAAAATTGGCTATATCCCGGAAACCCCTTCGTTATATGAAGAGCTAACGCTCAAAGAGCATATTGAAATTACGGCAATGGCGTACGATATTCCGATGGATCAGGCAATGGAACGAGCCGCTATTTTGCTAAAAACTTTTCGGTTAGAAAAAAGATTGGATTGGTTCCCAGCAAACTTTTCAAAAGGAATGAAGCAAAAGGTCATGGTATTGTGTGCTTTTTTAATTGAACCAAGCTTGTATATTATTGACGAACCCTTCTTAGGATTGGATCCACTGGCAATCCACGCTTTGCTTGAGTTGATGGATGAAATGAAAAAACAAGGAGCAGCGATCTTGATGTCGACGCACATATTAGCAACAGCCGAGAAATATTGTGATCGTTTCATTGTACTTCATGAAGGAAAAATTCGTGCGCAGGGAACTATGGGAGAATTAAGAGAAGAATTTCAGTTGCCAAATGCATCACTTGATGAAATTTATGTGGCATTGACTCAGGAAGAAGGCTCGTCTGTATGATGGTTGAATTGTATAAAAAAAGAATGGCCATTTATCAAAAAAAAATGTTGCGCTATATGAAATATGTCTTTAATGACCATTTTGTTTTGGTTGGAATGTTTTTGCTAGGTGGGGCGGCTTATTATTACTCAGAAATTTTAAAAACCTTAACTCCCGCATCGATAGTTGGTCGCTTGGTCGCTTTTGGCGGATTGTTTTTTGTGCTTTTTTTTGGCAAGGTTGCAACTCTCGTAGAAGAGGCCGACCAGCAGTTTTTATTGCCAAAAGAAAAACAAATGCGACACTATATCGCACAAGCACAAAAACATACTCTTGGGACTGTAGCACCAATATTAGCGTTAATTGTAGGAGTCATTGTGCCTTTAATCGTTGCAACTGGAAATCACGAGGAAAGACCAATAGAAACTTACTTAGTATTTTTAGGTATGATCTTCTGTTTAAAGTTTGGAAATGTTAGCTTACAAACCTTATCTTTTTTCCAATCAAATGATCAGTTAAAGCAAAGAAGTCATTTTTTTTGGTATGGAATTAGTCTACTATGTATTGGGCTTAGTATCTGGGTTAATAGTTGGTGTGGCGCTATCCTTGCTATGATTGTTGCTATCTTGCTTAAACAAGCAGAAAAAAAGACCATAAAGACAAATATGTTAGATTGGCACGTAATGATTGAGTTGGAGAAAAAAAGAATTCATGGGATTTACCGTTTTATCCACCTATTTACAGATGTACCTGGGATGGAGGTTAGTGCCAAGCGTCGAAAATGGTTGGATCCCTTAGTCAAGAAAATCTCTAAAGAACAGTCACATACGTTTGAATATTTGTTTGCGCGTAGCTTTCTTCGGACGACTAGCTATAGTGGACTGTATGTGCGTTTGGTAGTCTTGACAAGTGTGATGTTGTTCTTTTTGAAAGATAGTTGGTTTGTATTTGGTGTCTCTTTACTGTTTCTGTATTTGATTGGGTTTCAACTAATTCCAATATATGCTCAGTTTGATTATATGCTGATGGTACGTCTTTATCCGATTGATGCACTGCAGAAGACCCAAGCTGTGCAAAAACTAATTGGAAAGCTTTTAATTTTAGCAGGGAGTATCTTTTGGCTCGTTTCAGTTGTTTCACTAGCTAACTGGCAAAATAGTTTCTACTTACTGGTGGCTATTTGTGTTGAGATTTTTCTATTTATCAGGTGGTATTTGCCACAACGACTAAAAAAAATGCATCAATCTACTTCGTAATGTGATAGAATAGTAGGACAGATACTTGATGGTGCAAAAACAGAGAGTTAAAATAAATGTGGATGTGTACAATCTAAATCGGATGGAGAAAGTGGGGTATTTATGCATTTTCAACTGGATAAAAACTGGCATCTTCAGCCGATTAGTGGAGATACAGGAAATACCTATATGGGTGTAAATGGGGAAGAAAAACTTTTTATTAAAAGAAACTCCTCTCCGTTTCTTGCGGCACTATCAAAAGAAGGGATAACTCCTAAGCTTGTTTGGACTAAGAGAACGGGTTCAGGAGATGTGTATACAGCGCAGGAGTGGCTTGAAGGTACCCTTTTAAAAGCCGATGAAATTGGTACACGATTAGACGTTTTAGAGATTTTGTACCGCGTCCATCACTCACAGTCGCTCAAAGAGATGCTAAAAAAAATTGGTGGCAAAGAACTTAGTGCGTTTGATTTGTTGGGATTATATGCTGAAAATCTACCGCAAGAGCTCAAAAAAAATCAGTATTTGGCACGTGTCTTTCGGTATCAAGAAGACCATCTTCCAGAGTCCAACTTGGATGAATGTGTGGTGTGTCATGGGGATGTGATTCGGCATAATTGGATTGTATCAGAAGAAAGCCGATTGTATCTTGTTGATTGGGATTCGGCCTTGTTGGCTGATCCGGTGTATGATTTAGGGATTATACTGGGCAAATACGTGCCGCTTACAAACTGGCCTAATTGGTTAGCTTCGTATGGCAAAAAACCGACGCCTACCGTTTTGAAAAAAGCGATGTGGTACGCTACGATGGCCTTTTTGATGAGAATTCGCAAAGACTTTAAAAAAAATGATTTGATTCAAATGAATCGTGAAATTGAACAACTAAAAAAACTTTTTAATTATTAAATAGGGGACTCTTTGGTCAAAATGCCAGAGAGTTTTTTATAGGAAAAGAGAGGAAAAAGATGAGAGTAAGAAATAAACCTTGGGCAAAAGAAAAAGTGGCGGAATATCCGCAGTATATTCCGAGTGATCCTATGGCTTGGAAAGGAAAATGGCAAGACAAGTTTCAAAATAAGCAACCTATACATATCGAAGTTGGTACAGGAAAAGGTCAATTTATTACCGAGATGGCTAAGGCCCATCCTGAGATTAATTATGTTGGTATTGAGCTCCAAACCAATGTTATTGTGATTGCTTTAGATAAATTGATTGAAGAAAAATTGCCTAATTTGCAATTATTGTTAGTCAATGGCAGCATGTTAACAGAATACTTTGCAGCGGGCGAAGTGGATCAAGTCTATCTGAACTTTTCTGATCCTTGGCCTAAAAAAAGGCATGAAAAAAGGAGACTAACTTCACCTTCTTTCCTATCAAACTACGAAAACATTTTGAAAAAAAATGGTGAAATTCACTTTAAGACAGATAACAGAGGACTATTTGAATACTCTTTGGCCAGCTTTTCACAGTATGGAATGATTTTGAAACAGGTGTGGTTAGATTTACACCAGAGTGATTTTGTTGGAAATATCATGACGGAGTATGAGGCTAAATTTTCCGCTAAAGGCCAGCCTATCTACCGAGTTGAGGCAGTTTTTCCAGAAAGATAAAAAAAAGAGAAAAAATTATCTTAATTTTTTCTCTTTTTTTATAGCCGATGGATATCTAATATAGTACCAGTATAGGCATCTGCAATAAATTCGTATTGTACTTTTTCACAGTCTTCGATACGGATGATGCCACCTGTATACGTCTTAGACCTAACTGCGAAAACACGGCGGGGTTTTTTCTCAAAATTAATCCACGAACCTTCGATAGGTCCTTCTTGCAAAAAGGCTTGTTTGACTTTGTTTAAGATGGCATCTGGAGACAAAGTTTTTTTACTTTGGTACCATAAAGTAGATAAACTGCCCAAAGCAATGCCAGAGCCTAAACCAAGTGCAAAACCGTTTGTAAAGAGTGTGCTCTTTTTTCTATTTGTCATGTTCGTCACTCCAGTTGAGGGTTTCTTTTTGTTTATTGTAGCACAAAATGGGGTTTAGTTCCTAAAGAAAACTTCATGAAAAAAAAGTAAAAATGGGGTATAATACTTAGGATAAAAGAAAGTGAGGTGGCGTTTCTGCATCTGCAGATCGTACATTATGGAAGAAAAATTATTTCAACGTATCAAGACAATGACAGAATTGCAAGGAACAAGTGGATTTGAAGAAGATATTCGTCAAGTAATGACAAAAGAATTAACACCACTTGTTGATCGTGTCGAGTATGATGGATTAGGTGGCGTTTTTGGGATTCGGGAAAATCAAGTAGCAGATGCCCCGCGTGTCATGGTAGCAGCCCATATGGATGAGGTTGGCTTTATGCTTACTCATATTATGGATAATGGCTTATTCCGTGTTGTTCCATTGGGTGGATGGAATCCGTATGTTGTTTCGGCTCAAAGGTTTACACTAAAGACAAGACATGCAGAATATCCTGTTATTTCTTCTTCTATTCCACCGCATTTACTAAGAGGAACAAGTGGCCAAACAAGTCTCAATGTCGCAGATATTTTATTTGATGCAGGGTTTGAATCTAAAGAAGAGGCAGAAAGCTACGGGGTTCGTCCTGGAGACAGTATTGTGCCGAAAGTTGAAACCATCAAGACGGCTAATGGTAAAAATATTATTAGCAAAGCGTGGGATAATCGTTACGGTTGTACAGTTGTACTAGAAGCTTTAGAAGCGCTGAAAGAAGTAGAATTAGCACATACATTGATTGCAGGAGCAAATGTTCAAGAAGAAGTAGGACTAAGAGGGACAAGACCTTCTGTTCATAAGTTTAAACCAGATTTATTCTTTGCAGTGGACTGTTCTGCAGCAGACGATATCAATGGGAAAAAAGATACTTTTGGACATCTGGGAGAAGGATTTTTACTCCGTATTTTTGATCCAGGGATGATTACACTTAAAAGAATGCGCGAATTTTTACTGGATACTGCCGAAACAAACAAGATTCCTTATCAATATTTTGTTTCAAAAGGTGGAACAGATGCTGGTCAAGCGCATTTGATGAATGACGGGGTACCTAGTGCTGTAATTGGTGTTTGTGCGAGATATATCCATACACATCAAACAATGTTTAATATTACCGATTATGATGCAGCAAAAGAGATGCTGATTACCGTATTAAAATCGTTAGATAAAACGACAGTCAATACGATTGTTTACGGAAAGTAGGTATATGATGAGATTGCCTAGCACATTAGAAGAAATTGCGGTGAGTATTGAAACGGGCAACAATGTTTTATTCTTTACGGCAGATTGGTGTGGGGATTGCAGATATATTTATCCAATGATGCCCGAGATTGAAGCAGAATTTTCCCAGTATAGGTTTATCCAAATTGATCGGGATCAATTTTTGCCACTTTGTCAAAAATGGGGAATTATGGGAATTCCGAGTTTTATTGTCACGAGTGAGGGCAAAGAAATTGGACGCTATGTAAATAAAGAGAGAAAAACCAAGGCACAGATTGTAGAGTTTTTGAATTCTATCTAGCAGGTAGAAACTATTTAAGGCAATAAAAAGAGATAAGGGAGCGAAATCATGATTTTTAGTTACAATCCACAAGCAGTGGGAGATGTATTACTGATTGTAGTAGCAGATGCAGCCAATCAAGAAGTGACGGCAGAAAGAAGAGGAAATATTGCCCGAGTATTTATTAAAGAGACCAATCAAACTGTCGGAATAAATTTCTTTAATGCTAGTCATCTGTTAGAAAATTTGAGCGGACAAGGACAAGTTTACTTAAATAAAGAGCAAGTTCAAAAGTTGAATGAATTATTAGCGGCAGAAGGTTTTTGTGAAAAGGTTCAACTAGACAATCAGCCAGACTTTGTTACAGGTTTTGTAAAGTCCTGCAAAAAGCACCCAGATTCTAATCATCTGTCCATCACCCAAACCGATATAGGGAATGGAGAGCTACTTCAGATTGTATGTGGGGCACCGAATATTAAGGCTGGCTTAAAAGTTGTTGTGGCAAGAGTGGGTGCAATGATGCCAAATGGATTGATAATTTGGCCTGGGAAACTTCGAGGAGAAGAAAGCCATGGCATGATCTGTTCTGCCAAAGAGTTAGGTGTACCTGATGCGCCTACGAAAAAGGGAATAATGGAATTGCCTTTTGATACAGAAATTGGGCAAGCTTATTCAGTATAAAAGAACGAAGCTTATCTTTTAGGTAAGCTTCGTTCTTTTTATGTTACTGGAAAGTCCATCACACAGACAGCCACTGTGTAGTTGTGAATGGCATTTTTAAAGGATTCATGGTGAGGATGAGTTGCGTAAGCTTCCAAGTTTTCGTAAGAATCAAAAAAAATAGTGAGACCATAATTAAATCCTGCCGTCTTATCTGTTTCCGGAGTGGAATTCTTTCCAAAATATACATGTTGAATTCCTTGAATTGAATGGAATTTTTCAACCAATGGAACGAGGAGTTCAGGGTTCATTTGCTTTAAGTCAAAATTAAAAAGAACATTGTGGATATAACGCATAAGTAGGACGCTCCTTTAGTGTTTGATAGTGTCAGTATAGCATGTTAGTGAGGATTTTGTGAGGCGCAAGTAGCAGCTTTTCTAAGATACCGTGATATAATAAAAAAGGAAAGCAAATGGGGTGAATAGATGGAAACATGGGATCAAGCAGCACTAGAAGCGTATCGAAGATATCTGATGTGCAACATCAAGAAACTGTCAACCGAACAGAAACTATTTTTTGTTGAAAAGATTGGGCAGGAAACACGGTATGTTGGTTCAGCAATCTATACGGAGATGTTCAAAAAAAGTCGTAAAACTGCAGGTGAAAAAGTAATGCTCGTATTATCCCAACTTGGTGGCACGATAGATCAACAGGGGATGTTGCAATTGATTGGACCTTATCAATTGGATCCAACTCTCGCTCCGCATGGGAAATTTTTTCAGCTATTTGCAGATACGGTCCGAAAAGCTTTTTACAAAAAGAAGTTAAGAAATCAGGCAGTTCACCAATTGCGAATGTACATTGATCGACACAACCTTACATATATACGAAAGAAATATGGTGGCAAGACAGATACGGATGAATCGGCACTTAATTTATATGCGCAAACAGAATTGGGGAGAAAGAGTTTACCCAAAGAACCGGCTAGATTTCATAACAAATTTCCTAAGACAAGTAGCTACCAAGTTTTTGTTTTGGGCAAAGAAAATCGCAAACGAGTCACCCCAGACTTTCATGCAGAATTTATTTTGGATGAAAGAGGGAATTTTGTGAGTCAGTGGAATGTACTGAAGGAGCGGGAAGACAAGCGGATAGAGAGTGATATTCAGGCATATGAGTTAACCCAAGAGTTTGAGTTTCAGATTATGAATGGAGAGTCGTTTAATTATGCAAAACGAAATAATCAGGAACATGTTCGTTTAGATAGTTGGCCACCAGGAAAATACGATCATAATCTCAGAAAAGCTATTCACCAAAAATGGCGTAGTCCTTCGGTAAAACAATTTAATTACCAAGCTGATCGTGATTAAAAGGCTATTTCTTGACGAATAGGTCAAATGAGCGTAAGCTAAATATAGGGAGTTAAAAAAATTCTCTGTTCGTTTTCCCAAAATAGCTAAATAACTTAGCTCAATTTTTCGGAATTGATTCTTCAAAGTCTCTAAGTATTTGACATTGAAATATGTTAGACGAGATAAATAGCGAACTTATTTTGATAAGAATTATCTAAAGGAGGAAGTTTATTTATGGCAGTAACATTAGCAGTTAAAGAAAGAGAAGTAAGACCTCGTTCCACAAAGGAAAAGTTAAGAAAACAAGGTGAAGTACCAGCAGTTTTATATGGAAACAATGTGCCAAACACAGCACTCACTGTTTCGGAAAAAGACTTATTGAAAATATTACGTGCACATGGTAAAAATACAGTTATTACCATGACAGTTGGAGGTAAAAAAGTACAGTCACTTGTGGGTGAACAACAAGTAGATACGTTTACCAAACAATGGAAGCACGTTGACTTTGTAGCAGTCGATATGAAAGAAAAAATTGAAGTAACTGCTGAGGTTGTGCTAATAAATGATGCAAAAGGTGCGAAATCTGGCGGTACATTAGTTCAAAACGTGTATGAGCTGACAGTTTCTGCAACACCAGATAATTTACCAGAAAAAATTGAAGTAGATGTAGCAAATCTAGAAATTGGAGATTCTATTACAGTAGCAGACTTATCCACAGAGTTAGGCTATGAAATTGTAGATGCACCAGAAGAACAAGTTGCTTCTGTTGTGGTAGAACAAAATGAAGTGGAAGAAGAAAGTTCTGCAACAACTGAAGAAGCGGAACCTGAATTAGTAGAAGATTAATCAAATCGAAGTAGAATCGCTGAATAGTCGTGATTCTACTTTTTTAGTTAGTTGAAAGGATACAAGCCAAAAGGCAGGTATCCTTTTTTTATCCACAGAAAATTGTGGATAAGTCTGTTAAAATGTGTATAAATACAAACAAGCGTTTGTAAAATTACTTATTTATCCACATGTTAATAAAAAAAACAGTAAACTATCAACAAAAATATGACAACAATGTGGAAAATCAACTTAGTTATAAACAAGTTAAAAAAAATTGTGGATAAGTACTGTTTGTTAAAATCATGTGATAGGAAAATGTTTAAATGGTTAGTTTATTTTCATAAAGGACTATACCATGTTGCACTCTTTCTAAAAATTAGCTATTCTTGATTTTATAAATATACATTTTATAAAATCTGAAAATTTAGAAAGTAGTGGTAAAATGGAATACTCTCGAGAAGAATTAGTTGATAGTGTCCCTCAGACTGGTTTTTTTGGTCATCCCAAGGGGTTAGGAATCTTATTCTTTATAGAATTTTGGGAAAGATTTAGCTATTATGGAATGCGTGCAATTTTATTATATTATATGTACTATAGTGTAGAAAAAGGTGGACTTGGTTTTAGTAAAGATATGGCTTCTTCTATGTTTTCTGTTTATGGCTCTTTAATTTTTATGACAGGAATTATAGGTGGATGGCTAGCAGATCGTGTGCTTGGTTCAAGAAAGTCACTATTTTTAGGTGCTGTTCTTATTATGTTTGGCCATATCGCTTTATCTCTGCCTGGGAGTCGCTTATTTTTCTTAGTATCTATGTTCTTCATCATTATTGGTTCAGGTCTTATGAAACCTAATATTTCGAGTGTAGTGGGAGATCTTTATCATAAAGAAGACGCACGAATGGATGCTGGATTTGTTATTTTTTATCTTTCAGTTAATATGGGAGCTCTTATTTCACCCTTTATAGTTGGTCAATTACAAACGAGTTATGGCTTTCATTATGGGTTTGGGGCAGCGGCTTTTGGGATGTTTTTAGCACTGATTATTTATCTGATTTTTAATAGAAAGAATTTGGGTCGGATTGGTAAACGTGTACCCAATCCGTTGACAGAAGCAGAGAAAAGAACCTATTTACGTAATTTAATTCTTGTGCTCATTATCTGTGGTGTCTTATTATACATACTATATCTTAGCCGAATGCTAACATTTAATAATTTTACTTATTTTGTGACCTTTTTAGGGATTGCTATTCCTATTTATTATTTTACAATGATGTATCGCAGTAAAAAAACAACGACGATAGAAAAATCACGTGTGTTAGCTTATATTCCGTTGTTTATTGCCGGCGTCATGTTTTGGTCGATTCAAGAACAAGGCTCATCCATTTTAGGTGTTTTTGCGGATACAAACACACAACTTGACTTAAAGCATGTGGTAGGAATTAATTTTGTGATTCCGGCGTCATTTTTTCAATCGATTAATCCAATCTTTATTGTTTTATTTGCCCCGCTTATTTCCATGTTGTGGGTGAAACTCGGGAAAAAAAATCCATCAACAGGCCTCAAGTTTTCATTGGGACTACTTTTTGCCGGCGTCTCGTTTTTAGTAATGATGATACCGACGCGTGGTATGACAGATACAACATTAATCAATCCAGCGTGGTTAGTTATTTCGTTTGTTATTTGTGTGATTGGAGAGTTGTGCTTATCTCCAGTTGGTTCTAGTGTCTCAGTAAAATTAGCGCCTAGAGCATTTGAATCGCAAATGCTAAGCTTATGGTTTTTAACAGATGCAACGGCACAAGCCATCAATTCTCAACTTGTAAAGGTTTATGATGTGATGACGAAAGCAGAATATTTTGGCTTTTTAGGCGCTTTGGCAGTGATACTAGGATTAGTCATGATGTTTTACTCTCCATGGATTCAAAAGAAAATGCAGGGGATTTTGTAGTATCTAATAAAAAATAAAAGTGAGGCAACCTGTTGTTCGTGTTGCCTCACTTTTATTTAGTTTTCTAATATACGTTTAAGAAAGGTTTTTGTGCGTGCTTCTTTCGGGGATTGGAAGATTTGTTCAGGAGTTCCTTCTTCTGCAATCACCCCTCTATCCATGAAAATCACACGGTCAGATACATCTCGAGCGAAGGTCATCTCATGTGTCACGACCACCATCGTCAGTCCAGTTTGTGCAAGTTCCTTCATGATTTTGAGGACTTCGCCAACCATTTCCGGATCAAGTGCCGATGTCGGTTCATCAAATAGTAACATGTCAGGGTCCATCGACAATGCACGTGCAATAGCTACTCGTTGTTTTTGACCACCGGATAACTGACTGGGTTTTGCGTGAAGAAAGCGGTCCATGCCCACACGTTCTAAATTTTTTCGGGCGATGGTACTCGCTTCTTCTTTTGTACGATGAAGCACTTTTAATTGTCCAACAACACAGTTCATTAAGACATCGTGATTTTCAAATAGATTAAACTGTTGAAAGACCATGCCTAAATGAGTTCGATAGTTGGGTAGAGAATAATTTTTTTCTAAAATATTTTTACCAGCAAAAATTATTTTGCCCGCAGTAGGTTTTTCTAGTAAGTTGATGCAGCGTAGTAAGGTTGATTTTCCAGACCCGGAAGAACCAATAATGGTCACCACCTCTCCAGCGCTTACTTCTAGACTGACATCTTTTAACACTTCATTTTGTCCGTAAGATTTGCGTAGATGTTCGATCGATAGTAATTGTGACATCATTTTTCCTCCTTAGTTTATTTTTCTCAACGTTCTTCAGGTGTTTGTACCTGCATTTGGTTAGCAAAAGGGGTGTAGTTATCTGGACCATCCATTTTTTTCTCAACAAAGCGTAGAATTCTTGTTACGGCAAATGTCATCACAAAATAGATCACACAAGCGATGAAAAAGGTATCAAAGAACCGGAAATTAGCCCCAGCCACTGTTTTTGCTTGGAAGAACAACTCAGATACAGCGATGACATTCAGGACCGAAGTATCTTTAATGTTAATCACAAATTCATTGCCAGTTGCAGGAAGAATATTGCGAATCACCTGTGGAATTACGATAGTTTGCATTGTTTGAAAGTGAGTCATTCCGATTGCTTGTGCCGCTTCGAACTGCCCTTTATCTACTGAGAAAATCCCACCTCGAACAATTTCAGACATATAGGCACCTGTATTAATGGATACAATAAAAATGGCTGCAGCGGTTCGATTGATATCAATCCCAAAAGCTTGGGCGGAGCCATAGTAGATGACCATCGCCTGGACAATCATAGGTGTTCCTCTGAAAATTTCGATGTAGACAGAAAAGAAAAGATTTAGCCCTTTTAACAATACTCTCTTGATACGAGTTTCAGGGAATGGAACGGTTCTTATGACTCCGATGATTAAGCCAATAACAGTTCCAATAATCGTTCCAACTAACGAGATTAACAAGGTCATTCCTGCTCCACGCATTAACATAGGTCCATTTTCTTTGATTATTTTTAGAACCCAACTTTGTTTTTTTGTTTCGCTTGGTTGTGCCTCAATGGCTTTGTGCATAATTTTTTGCTGTTCTTTTTCCGATAGACTTGCGAGTGCTTGATTCATTTCGACTCGCAAAGGACTGTTTTTCTTGACCCCAATGGCGATGGCAGTATCTTCTTTGCTCGTTTTAAAACCATTTTCTCCTGAAAATTCAACCATTTTAAAATTAGGATTGATTTTTTGAGCGGTAAGTCCTTCTGGTCGTTCTGTAACGTAACCATCTATGACGCCTGATTCGAGAGCCACGCGCATTGCTGGAAAGTTATCCATTGCAGTTTGTTTTTTAACACCAGAAATTTGTTCAATGACGCTATAGTGGAACGTGTTGAGTTGGGCCGTGATTTTTGCCTGTTTAAAATCTTTCAGTGAAGTCGCATTTTGGTACACCCCATCTTTTTTGACGAGTATAACGAGGTGAGACGTGTAATAATTATCGGTAAAATCAATCGTTTTTTTGCGTTCTGCGGTAGGGGACATACCTGCAATGATGGCATCAATCTTGCCTGAGGTAAGGGCGGGGGCTAATCCATCCCACTCAGTTTTGACAATAACTAATTTGCGATTTAACTTTTTGGCCATTTTCTTTGCAATTTCGACGTCGTACCCCCCAGCATATTCTTGAGAACCACTAATTGGCACGCCCCCATTTTTATTTGAATTTTGTGTCCAGTTAAAAGGTGGGTAGCCCGCCTCCATTCCGACGCGAAGTTCCGGTTGGGTAGCGTGTGCTTGTTTTGATCCAACCAATAATAGGGTGAGAATCAACGTACAAATGGCTAAATATTTTTTCATTTCACTCTTCCTTTCCATAAAAAAAATGCAAACAACATCAAAAAGAGGTTGTTTGCATTTCGTAAGTTTTTGCCTAAGACAAAAATAGCGCAACTCAGTTTTGACACTGAGACAGTCTAACAATTATTGATTGCTAGCCCAACATATATTTTTGAGGGAAAATATACATTTCGGCAATGTTTCCACCATATAGTTTCCTAGTATCCTCATACTCCACTATACTTTATAAACAATGCGACCTCTACCTCATCTTGGAGGCTTATATTCAGTTTTTATACAAAAAATGTATTTTTATCAAAGACAATGTCATTGTAACATGATTCTGTGAGCTTGTCATAATTTTTTTGCGATTTACGTAGGACTTTTGTTATTAGACATTTTTGACTATAATAAAAAGAGGAAGGTGAAATCGGTGGAAAGAAGAAAGCAAGCACTAGAACTAATAAAAAAAAGTCAAAAGATTACCTTTTTAACGGGTGCTGGGGTATCTGTTCCATCTGGAATTCCAGATTATCGTTCGATTAATGGTCTCTATCATGAGTTGGAACATCCTGAATATTTATTAAGCCATGAATGTTTGATGAAAGAGCCGGAAAAACATGATCAATTTATCAAGAAGCTGTATCACTTAGAGGCAAAACCGAATCATATTCATCAAAAAATAGCACAGTTAGAGTTATCAACAGACAAACAGATTGAAGTGGTCACCCAAAATATTGACCAGTTGCACCGAAAAGCTGGAAGTCAAAATCTCACGGAGTTTCATGGTAGCCTGATGGAGTGTTATTGTCTTAAGTGCAAGCAACAAGTATCTGTTTCAGACTATCTTTCTTCCAGCTATCATGAAAACTGTGGTGGACACTTGCGGACAAATGTCGTATTATACGGAGAAGCTTTGCATGAAAAAAGCTTGGGGCAGGCTATATCAGCAGTAGAAAATGCGGATTTAATTGTGATTGTCGGAACGAGTTTTCAGGTGCATCCATTTTGTGATTTGATTTTTTATCGTAAGGCGAATGCGCAAGTGATTGTTGTGAACCAAGAGGCGATTTCTTTACCAGTGGCGCATTTTTTTATAAAAGGGGATGCCACTGACTTTTTTCAAGAAATCATGGTTGATTAATGAAAAGATAAAAAGGGGAAAATGTATGTTAGAAAATGAACGTAGAAAAATTGATCAATTGGATCAAGAAATCATTCGATTACTAGAGCAGCGTTTTGACACGGTACAGACGATTGCAAAAGTAAAAAAAGAACAAAGCATCCCGATATTAGACGAATCAAGAGAACAGATTATCTTAGAAAAAGTAGCGAGCTATGTAACGAATAAATCTTATGTGTCGGCGATTCAAACTATTTACCAAGAGATGATGTCGAGTTCTAGAGCTTATCAGAAGAAGCAAATGGACTAGATTGCTAGCCCATTTGAAAGTTTAAGGAAAGTCAGTGGAATCAATTCGATTTCACTGACTTTTTGTTTTTGAATAAAAATTCCTTTTAACAGCTACAAAACTAATAAAAAACCGTTGACTTGCATAAATAAAAAGCCTATAATGTGACATAACAACAAAATGAGAAGAGGGGAAAAAATGAAGGTTTCGATTGTGGGAGCAACTGGATACAGTGGTTTGGAGCTTTTTAGGTTGCTTTCAACGCATCGAGAAGTTGAAATAGCAGGACTATATAGCCAAAGTTTCAAAGGTGAAAATATCGGAGAATTGTATCCGTATATGCAAAAAATATACAATGGGGATTTACGAGGATTTCATGCAGAAAAAATAATGGCCACAAGTGACTGTGTATTTCTGGCAACTCCTTCTGGTGTATCCAAAGAAATAGCCAATCCGTTTATACAAGCCAATTTTCCTGTGATTGACTTGTCAGGGGATTTTAGGCTGAAAAATCCCAAGACTTATGAAAAATGGTATCAAAAATCAGCACCCAAATCAGAATGGCTACAGCAGGCAACTTACGGATTAGCGGATTTAAGCCCTCATTATGCCAGCCACTTGATTGCAAATCCAGGATGCTATGCAACTGCGACGCTGCTTGGACTTGCACCACTTATTCAAAACGACTGGGTGCAACCAGATTCTGTGATTGTTGATGCCAAATCAGGGCTATCAGGTGCAGGGAAGATGAACACTAAGGCCACGCATTATGTAGAGGCAAATGAGAATATGAGCGTGTACAAAGTGAACCAACATCAACATATTCCTGAAGTGATGCAACAATTAAAAATATGGAACAAAAAAATGCAACCCATTCAGTTTTCTACATCATTGATTCCTGTAACGAGAGGAATTATGGCCACTATTTATGCAAAGCCTAACAAAAAAATCACGCAGCAAGAGTTATTTGAACTCTATGAATTTTACTATGAGAAAATGGCTTTTATTCGCGTTCAACCAAAGAATTGTTTTCCTGATTTGAGACAAGTAGTGGGCTCAAATTATTGTGATATTGGTCTAACTTATAATGAAGAAACGGGAATGATTATGATTGTGAGTGTCATTGACAATTTGCTGAAAGGTGCTGCCGGACAGGCTGTTCAAAATATGAATTTGTTTTATCAATTTAATCAAAGCGAAGGATTAAGGTTAAGTCCAGTTTATCTGTAAATCGGAGGGAGTAAGGAATATGAAGATTATTGACGGAACAATCGCTAGTCCAAAGGGATTTTATGCGGATGGTGTCCATTGTGGTTTGAAGAAAAAGAAAAAAGATATTGGGTGGATTTATTCTGAAAAAAAAGCCCAAGCAGCAGCTGTTTATACGACGAATCAAGTCAAAGGAGCTCCGTTGCTTGTGACCAAAGAGGCTTTGGGTGTGGCGCATCAGTTACAGGCCGTTCTTGTCAATTCTGCCGTAGCTAATACCTGTACTGGAGAAACGGGGATAGAGGATGCCTATCAAATGCAGCGTTTAGCAGCTGATAAGCTGGGACTTGAGAATCATCAAGTAGCCGTTGCCTCGACGGGGGTCATTGGCAAGCACTTACCGATGGAAAAAGTAACAATGGGCATTGAAGCGTTATCAATGAAATCTGGAAATGCTCAAAATTTTCATGAAGCAATCTTAACGACGGATTTAGTGACCAAAGAAATTTGTTTATCAGCGATGATTGGTGGGAAAAAGGTGACAATGTCTGGAGTTGCAAAAGGTTCAGGCATGATTCATCCTAATATGGCGACAATGCTCTCTTTTATTACGACGGATGCTAACATTCCGTATCAGCTCTTAGAAAAACTACTGAAAAAGAAGGTTGACGAGACGTTTAACCAAATCACAGTGGATGGAGATACTTCGACAAACGATATGGTGGTAGTACTAGCAAATGGTTGTGCTGAAAATAAAGAAATTGTGGAAGATACACCTGAATATGAAACTTTCTCTCAAATGTTACGTATGGTGACGGAAGACTTAGCAAAAAAAATCGCACGTGATGGTGAAGGGGCAACCAAACTAATTGAAGTATCCGTAAATCATGCAGCAACTGAAAGTGATGCAAAAAAAATCGCAAAAAAAATTGTGGGTTCTTCGCTTGTAAAATCGGCTATGTTTGGGGAAGATCCCAACTGGGGAAGGATTATCTGTGCTATCGGATATAGTGAAGGAACGTTTGATCCGAGTCTTTTGGATATTTTTATTGGCACACAACAAGTGCTACAAGATGGCTTACCGTGTGACTTTCATCAAACAAACATGCAAAAAATACTCGCACAGGATACAGTTTCCATTCAGGTGGATTTGAAAGTAGGAACCAGTCAGGGAGTTGCCTGGGGTTGTGATTTAACTTATAAATATGTTGAAATCAATGCTTGCTATCATACATAAAAAGGAGAAGGATTATGGGAATCATTGTTATCAAAATTGGTGGCGTAGCAAGTCATCAGTTATCAGCATTTTTTTTTCAACAATTGAAGAATTGGCGGCAAGCAGGAAAGAAGATTGTTTTAATCCATGGTGGGGGTCGTTATGTCTCCGAAATGTTGGAGAAATTGCAAATTCCTATTCAAAAAAAAGATGGCTTACGAGTGACAACAAAGGAAACACTTGAAGTGACAAAAATGGTTTTGATTGGCCAAGTTCAGCCGTGTATCACAAGTTTTTTACAAGCCAATCAACTACCTGCAATTGGCTTGAATGCATCAGATGGTCATTTATTAACTGGCAAGTTCCTAAGCAAAGAAACATACGGATTGGTTGGAAAAGTGGCAGCAGTTCAAACAGATGTCCTTCATGACCTATTAGAAAAAGACTATATTCCGGTTATTGCACCACTTGGTTTGCTCGAAAAAACGGAAGATCAATGGTTGAATATCAATGCGGATGCTGTGGCATGTGAAGTTGCAGCAGCACTAAAAGCAGAAGCCTTGTATTTGTTAACCGATGTACCCGGGATTCAACATCAAAATAAATGGTTGGAAGAGTTATCTATCCATCAAATTGAGGGATTAAAACAAGCGGAATCATTGAGTGGTGGCATGTTACCCAAAGTAGAAAGTGCGATGCAAGCTGTACTGTCAGGGGTCAAGCAGGTAATCATCACCAACGAACTTGAAAATCAAGGAACTAGGATGAAAGGAGTGACAGCAGGATGAGCAAGTTATTTTCGAATTACGCAAGACAACCAAAGGAAATGGTTGAGGGAGAAGCCAATTATTTGATGGATAATCATGGAAAAAAATACTTGGATTTAACCAGTGGCATAGGTGTGATGTCTCTGGGCTATAGCAACAAAGCTGTCAAACAAGCTGTAGAAAAACAGTTGAATTTGTTGTGGCATACGCCAAATCTATACGAAAGCGCGCTACAAGAGCGGGTTGCAAAGAAACTGATTGGCGACCGGGATTATCTGGCTTTCTTCTGTAACAGTGGTGCAGAAGCCAATGAGGCAGCGATTAAGCTAGCAAGAAAAGCGAGTGGGAAAGCCAAAATCATTACGCTTGAGAATTCTTTCCATGGACGTACATATGGTGCGATGTCTGCGACGGGTCAATCAAGTATCCAAGCAGGATTTGGACCGCTTGTACCAGAATTTGAAACGGTTCCTGCTGAAGATATCAGTGCATTAAAACAAGCGGTTGATAGTAATACAGCGGCAGTGATGATTGAAGTAATCCAAGGGGAAGGCGGCGTCTTGCCTCTTTCCAAAGAATGGTGTGCACAGGCACAAGCATTATGTGCGCAGACAGGAGCGCTTTTGATTGTGGATGAAATTCAAAGTGGGATAGGGCGGACTGGCTTTTTGTATGCTTATGAAGCTTATGGCTTATCTCCTGATATTATTACCCTGGCCAAAGCATTGGGTTCAGGAATCCCTGTAGGAGCGATGTTGGGTAAGAAAGCACTCGCAAGCTCTTTTGGTCCTGGTTCACATGGCTCAACATTTGGCGGGAATAAAATTGCAATGGCTGCAGCAGAAGCAGTTCTTTCAGAAATCCAAGCAACCGGATTTTTGGAAGAGGTCCAAACTAAAGGTACATACTTTAAGGGGAATTTAGAAGACAAATTATTACCTCTATCTCAAGTGCTTGAAGTTCGTGGTCTCGGTTTTATGATTGGCATCGAACTGACGATTCCTGTCGCGGATGTTGTCGCTAAATTAGCTGAACATGGAGTGTTAGCTTTAACGGCGAAGCATCAGGTTTTACGGTTGTTGCCACCGCTTACGTTGACTTATGCCGAAATGGATCAGGCAGTGAATGTGATTTATCAAGTACTAGTAAAGGAAGCGGAGGAGATGGAATGAGTAATCAAACATTTGGTAAAAGTATTTTAGATTTGACGGAGCTGTCAAAAAAAGAAATTATTTCTTTGATTGACTTAGCGATTCGACTTAAAAAAGCGCCTCAAGATTATGCCAATGTTCTAAATGGAAAAATTTTGGGCATGATCTTTGAGAAATCTTCTACTCGCACGCGGGTTTCTTTTGAAGCGGGGATGCTCCAACTTGGCGGACAAGCAATTGTGATGAATGGTAAGGAAACTCAAATTGGGCGAGGGGAGCCAATCAAAGATACAGCACCTATCCTATCCAGTTATTTGGATGCACTCATGATTCGAACCTTTGAAGATAAAAAAGTTCAAGATTTGGTAAAATATGGTTCGATTCCAGTCATTAACGGTCTGACAGATGACCATCATCCCTGTCAAGTGCTAGCTGATCTCATGACAATCTACGAGCATAAAGGAACCTTTGAACAAGTGAAATTAGCCTATGTTGGGGACGGAAATAATATGGCTCATTCGCTATTGATTGGTGGTGCAATTGTTGGAATGGACGTAAGTATAGCGTGTCCGAAAGGCTATGAGATGAAAGCAGAATATGTGACATGTGCGAAAAAAATAGCCCAAAAAAGTGGCGCAACACTTGAAATCACGCAAGAGCCTAAAAAAGCCGTTGAACAAGCTGACTTTGTGTATACCGATGTATGGTCTAGTATGGGATGGGAAGAAGAACAAGCTAAAAGAGAATCAGTATTTGCCCAAAAATATCAAGTCAATGCTCAATTAGTGGCACATAGTAAAGCGGAGTATAAGTTTTTACACTGTTTACCTGCACATCGCGGGGAAGAAGTAACGGCAGAGATTATTGATGGGAGCCACTCGGTCATCTATCAAGAAGCTGAAAATCGGCTGCATGCTCAAAAAGCTTTATTAGTGAAAATTTTAGTGAAAAATTAACAGTTGCGAACATACGTTCCTTTTTGCTATACTAACAGTAAGTATAAAGAGGAGGAATTTTTAATGGATGTTTATGCACTCAATCATACACGGACAAATAATTTTGCACTGGATATGCCGGATAAAATCGGTCAGGCTTGGCAAGAGGCCAAACAAAAAGTCGGGGAAGTTCAGACCATTCAATATGGGATTTATCATGAATATGATGGGAACTATCAAAAAGATTATACCTTGACCATTGCCTCTGAAAAGGAAGTTGAAGGAGCGCAATTAATGCTTTTGGCTGATGATTTTTATCAAGTTTTTCCAGTAGATACGCGCCAGAAAATGGGAATATTTCAGACTTGGCAACAAATCTGGAATCTGGAAGAGGAAGGCAAGTTGAAAAGAGCTTATACGCAAGACTATGAAAAATACTACTTAGATGGACGAGTAGAAATTTATATAGCCTTATAGTTCGGCTTTTAAGGTTTGTTTAAGTTTATTGAAGTATGCTGTTTTCATACCACAACAACCTAACTTTTTTTCATTTTTACTCTGTGAGTTTAGAAAGACCGAAACCGGTTTTCTAAACTCTTTTTCCTGTTTCTTTCTGATTGAATTAAATAGATATGGTATAATTTTAACATAGCAAGAAAGCGATTTCTTTTTAGGGCGAAACTCTTAATGAAAGAAGTGGGTTAAAAATGACATTTCAAGAATTATTAGGCATCTATCCAGCGGCGGTTTTACTTACTGAAAATGATGCAAAAGAGCAAGAATTATTGTATGTAAAAGTAACAGAGGGTTTTGCGGGAATAAGGAAAGCAGCACTCACTCAAAATGAGCAAAAGCTATTAAAGCTGTTGACGCAGATAAATAAAGCCAAAACTGGTCTGGAAGAGCATGAGTGGTACCCAATTCTTTTTGAAAACCAGAAACTGTCCATCCCATCAACGGTTCGGATCATTCAGGTTCGGCTAAACTATCATCATGATTTTTTGAAAAAAGAGTGGATACAAGCAATAAAAGAATTTTTTTCCAGTTATTTGGATGTATTTTTTTTAAACGAAACAGAAGCCATCATTGTAGAGGAGAAAGACAAAAAAAGTGCAACTCTCACCGAAATTGAAGGCTTTTTTCAAGCGTTAGATGGAGACTTTTCTTATGAGACGCAATTTTTTCTGGGGTCTTTTTGGAAAGAACCAAGTGAGGTGTATCCGTGTTTTCAAAACGAGCGTACTCTCTTTTCTCATGTATGTCGCACTTCAAAAAAATCGAAAGGATTTACATTAGGCGAGGTCGTATTAAAAGGATCATTTATGGAAGATTTACGGCGTAAACGATTATTTCAAACGCTCTATCAGCAGTGGTTTACTCCAGATATGAATCAACTATTAGAAAGCTTATGGAGGCAACAAGGAAATATAAGTTCGGTTTCTAAAGAGCTATTTCTACATCGGAACACCGTTGTCTATCGAATGGAGCGTTTCCAAGAACATACTTTTTTGAATTTAAAATGTATGGATGATGTATTTTTATGTCATTTTCTCATTCAGCTTTTTGGTTAAAGGTTACAAGAAAACGCTTTCTTTTTGTTGAGGTTGAGGCTATAAGAGTGAGACAGACTTGATGTATACTTTAACTATAAATTAGGAGAAAAGAGGAAACGACTATGGTAGAACTGGCTTTAAAAAATATTTATAAAAAATATGATAATGCCGAAAATTTTTCGGTGACAGATTTTAATCTGGAAGTCAAAGATCGTGAGTTTATTGTCTTTGTAGGGCCTTCTGGTTGTGGGAAATCAACTACGTTAAGAATGATTGCCGGATTAGAGGATATTACCAAAGGCGAACTTCGAATTGGGGAACGGGTAATGAATGAAGTAGCCCCTAAAGATAGAGACATTGCGATGGTTTTTCAAAACTACGCCTTGTATCCACACATTACGGTATACGATAACATGGCTTTTGGTTTGAAATTACGTAAGTATGATAAGGCGGAAATTAAGGAACGTGTTCAAAAAGCTGCGGATATTTTAGGCTTAACCGAGTACCTTGAGCGCAAACCAGCAGCGTTATCAGGCGGTCAGCGGCAAAGGGTAGCTCTTGGGCGTGCAATTGTCAGAGATGCCAAGGTTTTTCTAATGGATGAGCCACTTTCAAACTTAGATGCGAAGCTACGGGTAGCGATGAGAGCAGAAATAGCGAAACTACATCAACGTTTAAAAACGACAACGATTTATGTCACACATGATCAAACCGAAGCCATGACGATGGCGGATCGGATCGTGATTATGAAAGATGGATTTATTCAACAAATGGGGACACCAAAAGAAGTCTATGATACCCCTGTTAACATGTTTGTTGCGAGCTTTATTGGTTCACCTGCAATGAATTTTTTCAATGTAACACTAAACGACAGCATCATTACGGATGGGCAAGGGCTTAGATTACGTATTCCAGAAGGAAAAAATAAGTTATTGGTAGAAAAAGGATACAATGGTCAAGCACTTGTTTTTGGCATCCGTCCTGAAGACATTTATAGTGAACAAATCGTGATTGATGCGTCACCAGAAGCCACGGTCAAAGCCAAAGTTGTCGTTTCAGAATTACTCGGAGCAGAGTCCATGTTATATACAAAAATTGGTGATACAGAGTTTATTTCCAAAATTGATGCTCGTGATTATCATAAGCCTGGCGAAGAAATTGAGTTGGCTTTTAATATTAATGATGGCCATTTCTTCGATCCTAAAACAGAACAAGTAATAACCTTTGCATAAGGTCAAGGAGCTAATGCTTAAGCTTGGTTTAAGTTAAGCGAGTTATTCTACTGATATACCACAACAACCTAACTTTTTTTCATTTTTACTCTTTGAGGGTAGAAGATCCATAGCGGATTTTTTACCCTTTTTTTATTCCATTCGGGATCATCCTTGGAGTTTGAATAGAGGGGATGAATTTGCCACACAAGTCACGATTTCAGCACTAAGGGATGTTTGTTTTTTTGATAAAAAGAAAAAAAGATTGAGCGCTTTTGGGGCTCAATCTTTTAGGGAACTATCGTGATTGTATTTTTGGAAAAAAGTATCTAACAGTCCGTTACGATCACATAGGTCACTTCAATTGGACCGTGAACTCCAACTACTAATTGCATTTCTATATCGCCAGAATTAGAAGGACCAGAGATGAAGTGAACCGCAGATCCTACGTTATGTCCACGTTCTCTTTGTTCTGTATAAAAAGCAGCTGCTTGAGTGGAACGAGGAACAATTTTACTCATTGGAATGATTGAAATATATTTTTTAGGTAAAAAATGAAGAGAGCGACCTTGTCCTGCGGAAGTTTCCACAACGATGCTGGCTGATTCTGCTAGTAAAAATTCGGCAAAGGCAATTGCAAGACCTGCCTTTGCAGCAGATTGGATGTTTTCTTTCCGAAAGTCTTTACCTTTTTTCCAAAAATGAACTTCTGGTCGCTGTAAAAGATCCGTTAAGCCAAATTGTTTAAAGCGCGTATCTGTTGGTAGCAAGAGATGCTCTTCTTGTGATTGCGCAATTAATTGATTGAGCGTTTCTTGAAGTGTCTCTTGAGTAGTTTCAAGAACAGGAGTATGAATAGTTTTAGCTTTTTCTTTACAGATAGCTAAAAGCTCTTGTGGTGTTTTGTCTACCAAAGTGGTCTGTGCTAAGTCGTGTACGGGCTGAATTTTTTTGTCTTTTAATGAGTGTCTAGGAGTGCCCAATTTATCGGCCAAATGATTTAAAAAATTTTCTTTTTTTTCTAAGGTATCACTCATTTTATTGCCCCCCTTGTTGTTCTTTTTTATGATGTTTGAACCATTCTCTAAAGGCATCTTTTCCTTTAGGTGGACGTGGTAAGTCTCTAATAGAGGTCCAACCACCAAGTAGTCCAGGCCCCATATTTAGGTAGCCATCATAATTGTATAGATTTTCAACGCTTGTTTGCTTGTGCTTAGACAAAACACCCGAAGGTAAATGATCCATTTTCATCGCCATTTTAAAAAGAATTGGAGAGGCAGTTGCTTTGCCTATTACACGTAAAGTCAGATCGTCTAAACCGTGTGTCATTTTTAGGTCATCGGTCATCTTCACTCGGTGTTCAATGAGCAACTGATGCAGAGGGATTTTAACAGGACAAGTATCTGTACAGGCGCCACATAGGCTAGAAGCATAAGGTAAATCGCCAAAATCTTCATAGCCACCTAATATTGGCGAAAGAACAGCCCCCATTGGTCCAGGATAAATCGAACCATAGCCATGTCCGCCTATATGTCGGTATACGGGGCAAACATTCAAACAAGCACCACAGCGAATACATTGAAGCATGGGTTGAAAAACAGTTCCCAAAGCGTTAGAACGTCCGTTGTCAATAATAACAACATGGAAATCTTCGGGACCATCAGATTCATCAGAATTTGTCCGGCCAGCAAAAGTTACATAACTAGTGAGACTCTGACCTACTGCACTTCTAGACAGCAAGTTATCAACGACTTCCGCTTCTTCCATAGTTGGCACAATCCGCTCCATGCCCATCAAAACAATTTGTGTTTTGGGGATACTGATGCATAGGTCCGCATTTCCTTCATTTGTGACGAGATTGATGATGCCACTGTCTGCAATCGCAAAGTTACATCCGGTAATCCCAATATCTGCTTCTAAGAAAAACTCGCGCAAAACCTTACGCGCAAACCTGGCCATGTGTACCGGTTCGTTATCGCCATCATAGCCTAACTTTTTCTCGAAAACTTTCCGAATTTGTTCCCGATTCTTGTGGATATTTGGGAACACGATATGAGAGGGTTCGTCCCAATCGTCCATTTGTAAGATGAATTCGGCGAGGTCTGTTTCCATTACGCTTACCCCATCTAATTCGAGGAGCATCTGATCAAGCCCAACCTCGGTCGTAACCATCGATTTTGATTTTACGATTTTTTTTGCTTGTTTTTCTAGGGTTACTTTTCGAACATAGTCACGTGCTTCTTCCTCGGTTTGAGCAAAAAAGACGTGGCCCCCATTTTTTTCGACATTATCGCTAAACTGTTCTAAGTAGTCAGGTAAATAAGCAATAGTTTCCTTTCGAATTTGTTCACCGAGCTCACGCCACATTTCCCAATGGCCAAGTTCTTCACGAGCCCCTTCGCGTTTGACCCATTGATCATCTTGAGCTTTGGCTACTGCTTTTTGCATAAATGTATCTTCAATACTTGCTTGTAAACGTTCATCAAAGGTTTTTGTACTTGTTTTCAGTCCCATGTGATTACTCCTCCTATTCTAGGCATGTACGCTATCTGGAATGTGAACACGGCTTTCATCGATTCCGTGATTTAATACTTCAGCAATGTGCATAATCTTGATGCGTTTGCCTTCCCGATTGAATTTCCCACCAATATTCATGAGACAAGCCATGTCTGCACTAATCAAGACTTCCGCACCAGTATCAATGATGTCATTCATTTTTTCAGTGACCATTTGGTTTGAGATAACCGGTTCTTTGACAGAGAAAGTACCACCAAAACCACAGCAGTTTTCGATATGAGGGATGGGAATCATTTCTAAATCTTTGACATGATCTAATAAAATGAAAGGCGTTTCTCGTTCTTTAAGTAGACGAGTCATATGACAAGAACGGTGGTAAGTTGCTTTGGCATCTAATGTCGCACCAACATCCGTTAATCCAAGAACTCGGTTTAGAAATTGCGTGAATTCATACGTTTTTTCATTTAATTCTTTAGCCATCCGCGCATATTTAGGATCATCTTTAAAAATTTCTTCGTATTCTTTAAGCATGGCTACACAACTACCCGCAGCGCCAACAACGTATTCCGAATCTTTGAAAGACTCTAACTGATTGATCAACGTTTTTTGCGATTCTTCGCGGTAACCACTGTTATAAGTGGGTTGACCGCAACAAATTTGTTTGTCTGGAACATCTACTTCTACACCAAAACGTTCGAGTACTTCAACCATGGCAATCGCTACATTTGGAAATAATAAATCTACGACACAACTTGTATAAATGCTAACTTTCATTTTTTTCACTCCAAACTATGATTGTATACGTCTATTATATACCTCTTTTTTAAAATTTAAATGATAATTTTATAAATAAACTTAAATGATAATTATTATCAATATATAAAAATTAATTGTAAGAAAGATAAGCACCTACAGATACTACTGAAACAAAGAAGATCTATTGATTTACAAATGATAATTTTTATAAATAAGAAAAAATAAATAAAGAGAATAATTATTAGGAATTCTTTTCTTTTTTTTAAAAAACCGAATAACGAACTGTTTTTTAAAAATCTTAGGTATAGATTGTTGACATTGAAAGCCATTTCCGCTATGATTCAATTAAATTAATTGGAGGAGACGGATGCCATGTTTTTGACGCATACAGTAACACAACAAAATAATTGTTGTTGCACGATTAAAATAGTTAATCGTGAATTTTCGTATGCAAAAAAACGGACCGGAATGTTTCTTTCTATTGATGAAGTTGAGACACAAATAGACGATTTGTGACATCAGCAAGTATCTTAAAGTTGAAACGGCCAACAGCGCATATGATTATTCATATGCGCTGTTTTTGTATGTAAAAAGGAGGAAGAAGGATGTATGTTCAAACGGTACACCAGTTAATCGGTCAAACGCCATTACTAGAAATCACAGGCTTTGGAATGCCTGAAAATAGTAAAATTTTTGCAAAGCTTGAAATGTTTAATCCAGGCGGAAGTATCAAAGATCGCCTAGGTAAAAAATTTATTGAAACAGCTTTGAAACAGGGGATAATTGACAAAAATACAAATATCATTGAGCCGACTGCTGGAAACACAGGCATCGGGTTAGCGCTAGCAGCGCTGCCCTACCAGTTAAAAGTTACGGTAGTGGTCCCCAAAAAATTTAGTGTTGAGAAACAAATGCTAATGAAAGCTTTAGGTGCTGAAATTATCCATACACCAACAGAAAAAGGGATGAAAGGGGCAATTGATCAGACTGAAGAATTGCTCCAAAAACGCCCGAATAGCTATAGTCCACGACAATTTGAGAACATGGATAATCCTATGACCTATTATGAAACATTGGGACCTGAAATTGTTCAAGATCATCCAGAGCCGTTTTCAAGTTTTGTTGCGGGTGCTGGAAGTGGCGGAACCTTTACTGGTGTGGCAAGTTATTTAAAAGAGCAACAACCCAGTATTCGGACAACGATTGTGGAGCCCAGTGGTTCTATCTTAAATGGTGGTCCGAGTCATTCTCACAGAACGGAAGGGATTGGGATGGAGTTCATCCCCAAATTTGTGGATCAAAATCTGTTTGATCATATCTATACGATATCTGATGATGAAGCCTTTTATTATGTGAAAGAACTGGCTAAAACTCAAGGGATTTTTGTAGGGAGTTCTAGCGGAGCGGCGTTTGCGGCCGCATTGAAAGAAGCCAAGAGCTTACCAAATGGTAGCCATATTGTCACAATTTTTCCAGACAGTAGTGAACGTTATCTCAGCAACCATATTTATGACTAATTTGAAAATGGAGGAAAGAAAAATGAAAATGAAAACAAAATTAATTCACGGTGGTATCAGTAGAGATGAACAGACAGGGGCGGTGAGTGTCCCCATCTATCAAGTCTCTACCTATGCCCAAGAAAAGGTAGGAAAGCACAAAGGATACGAATATTCGCGTTCAGGTAATCCTACTCGTTTTGCACTTGAAGAATTAATTGCGGATCTTGAAGGTGGCGTAAGAGGGTTTGCGTTTGCTTCTGGTTTGGCAGCAATTCATACGGTATTCTCTATGTTTGAAGCAGGAGATCATTTGGTGATTGGGGATGACGTATATGGGGGGACATATCGTTTGTTAAACAGTGTGATGAAAAGAGGAAATCTAACGTTCACTGTTGTGGATACGAGTGATACTGTACAAGTAAAAAAAGCGATTTTACCAAACACAAAAGCGATTTATTTAGAATCACCAAGTAATCCGTTATTAAAAATTTCTGATTTGGCTATTTTGGCAAAAATAGCGAAAGAACATCATTTGTTGACAATTGTTGATAATACGTTTGCCACGCCTTATGCACAGCAACCTTTGCACCTTGGTGCAGATATTGTGTTACATAGTGCAACGAAATATTTAGGCGGTCATAGCGATGTGGTAGCTGGTCTTGTGACAACAAATAGTGAGAAATTGGCAGAAGAAATTGGCTTTTTACAAAACGCGATTGGAGGAGTCTTAGGTCCTCAAGACAGTTGGTTATTGCAACGTGGAATGAAAACACTGGCGATTCGTATGGAAGAACACGAAAAAAATGCACAGACACTTGCCAATCTGCTACAAAATCATCCAAAAGTAGCGCGTGTCTATTATCCAGGTTTATCGACACACGGGAATCATGAACTCGCGAAACAGCAAATGACTAGTTTTGGTGGGATGTTGTCGTTTGAACTGAGCGAGGGGCTGTCGTCAAAGGATTTTGTCGAAAGTTTAAAATGGATTACACTTGCAGAAAGCTTAGGAGCAGTGGAGAGCTTGGTGGAGATTCCAGCACTGATGACCCACGCTTCTATTCCAAAAGAAGTCAGGGAGGCAGCAGGGATTAAAGATGAGCTCATTCGCGTATCGGTTGGCCTAGAAGACATAGAAGACTTAAAAGAAGACGTCAATCAAGCTTTGGAACGTTTGTGAAAAAGTGAAGACTAAAGATAAAGTGTAAACAAAAAGAGCTGAAAAAATTTCAGCTCTTTTTTAGTTGTTAAAAAATGAACAGTGAGTTCGCTTTTTATATAGTAGAGGTTGCTATGGGTTTCCTTTTTGTATCGAAAGGAGCCATTTTCCACGGATCTTGCTTATGATAAATCGTGAACACCCAGAGTAAAAATAATATCCAAGCAATAAGTGAAAGCCAGCCTGCAACTTGCTGTATCAAGGTTTTTTGATAGCGTATGGTGAGAGAATGCTGTCCCTTGGGTACAGTGAACGTCACACGCCCCCCTTTTTCACTAGCTTGATAGACGGTCCCGTTTTTATCATTTGCTTGATATCCTTTATAATATAAAAATGGCGTTTGGAAAGTTGTTGTTTTCTGAGTATCTAATGTGACAATCATCCCATTTTGATACCGTTCTACTTGAAGTGTTTTAATGGCTTCAAGCGCGGTTATTGGGGTGATGTTCTTTTGATCGAGTTGCATGATTTGATCGTAATTTGTTCCAGCAATGAGGTACTCTTTACCTCCCCCGAGGGCAGTTGTTTGAAAAGTTCCATAGTTTTCATTTGTAATTTGGTTTGTTTGGATACTTTGGAATTGATATAAAGTATTACTTGTAAAACTAATGCTCAGTAAACAGATAATTCCTGTTAAAATAGGCACGCTGTTTTTCCATTTGTTCATTTTTTCTTCCCAAATACTGACTGCGACAAGTGAAAAAAAGAAACTAACAAAAAGCAAAATACGCCACGGAAATTGAATGAACTTTAAAAAAGAATGCTGGAAAAGACTCCAGGGAAACAAATTGGTCGATAGGATCAGGAGTAAAAAACTAATGAAAATCAAATGTTGGGTTTTTTTAGAGACTTTTTTAAAATAGAAAATACTGATTGCAGCTACAATTAGTAAGAAAATGCCTATGTTTGGTTGAATGTCACTCCAAACCCCACTCAAGGTAGTAAGAGAATTTTGAAGCAGTGTAGCGAGGCTAAAGTTCAACCCAATTGACCAGAGAGAACCATTTCCAAAATTAAAAGGAACAGCTAACGTTTGTTCTAAGATAGGTAGTAGCACCCAACTTGTTAAAAAGAAAGTCCAAATACCACTGATGGCCAAATTAAAAAACTGGATTTTTTTCTTAAGCAAAGTATCTTTGGCAAAAATAAGATATCCAAGAATAAATAGAGCAAACATAAATGAAGTGATGAAATGAGAACATAAAAGCAGGCTCATGCCAATTACAAGTGGAGCAACTCCTCGTCGTTCTTGATCAGTAAAGAAGATATAGTATAAGCCCAACATAGCAATCGGCAAGTAGGCAAAGGCTTGCGTTTCACCTAATGCTCCTCGAACAGATTGATCTAATAATCTATAAGTCGACAAGGTATATATTGTAGTAAAAAGCCAAGATTTTTTTTGATTATGGCTGACTTTTTGCATAAATAAGTAGGCAAATAGTGCCGTTTGAAAACTAAGAAAAAATTGAAAGGAAAAATAGGCTTGAACAAAAGGCAGTCCGATTATTCTTAGAAACGCATAGGGCAAAAGTAAAATAGAGGGATAAAATAAATCGGCGCCATAACCTGATCCATTTGCCATGTTGTAAAAAATTTTGGGAAACAAATTTCCTGAGGCAACGGATTGAAAATATCCTTCCAAGCGTAGCTTATGAAAAGGCAAATCATCTTGATTATAAATAAAAGACTGCAAGGAAATGGGGAAAATACTAATGAAACTGAGTAGTAACAAACCAATTACAATCCAAATCCACCTGTTTTTTTTGTGAAAAAGTGTAGGGTATTTATATTTAAGCATGATTGTTTAACCTCATTTATGTATTAGATAATGTTATTATAAAGTGTTTACTTGACGAATAAAAGAGTGAAAACAAAAAAGATAGGTGAATAAAAAATAAAACGCTTGCATTTAAGAAGGAAGTTGCATATAATGAAAACGAAGCAACTTGTATATACAAGTTTAAAAGGAGGAAATAACATGGCAAAGTATCAAGATGATGCAACTCAGTTACTAAAAGCAATTGGCGGAAAAGGAAATATTTCTGCAGTCACTCATTGTGCAACGAGAATGCGTTTTGTGCTAAATGATCAAAGCATAGCAGACGAAAAAGCAATCGATGATATTCCAGTTGTAAAAGGAACCTTTACACAAGCTGGACAGTTTCAAGTGATTATCGGGAATGATGTAGCAACTTTTTACAACGAGTTTACAAAAATCGCCGGAGTTGAAGGCGTTTCCAAAGATGCGGTGAAATCAGCATCTAAGCAAAATCAAAATGCAATTCAAAAGGCAATTGGGATATTAGCGGAAGTTTTCGCCCCTTTGATTCCTGCAATCGTTGTTGGTGGACTTATTCTAGGGTTTAGAAATATTATTGGCGAAATCAAGTTTGACAGTTTAGATGGGCAAACTATTGTCCAAGTCTCACAATTTTGGAAAGGTACGTATGATTTCTTGTGGTTGATTGGAGAAGCAATTTTTCATTTCTTACCTGTTGGGATTACTTGGAGTATTGCAAAGAAAATGGGGACGACCCAGATACTTGGGATTGTGTTAGGGATTACGTTAGTCTCTCCACAATTGCTAAATGCATATAGTGTCGCTGAAACAGCAGCAAATAAAATTCCATACTGGGATTTTGGTTTTTTCCATATTGAGATGATTGGGTATCAGGCTCAAGTGATTCCTGCGATGCTTGCTGGTTTTCTTCTTGCCTATTTAGAAATTGGGTTACGAAAAGTGATTCCACAAGCAATCTCAATGATTTTTGTTCCATTCTTCGCCTTAATTCCAACTGTTTTAGCAGCTCATTTGATTTTAGGACCAATTGGGTGGAGCATTGGATCTTGGATTTCTAACGTGGTTTATGCTGGCTTGACAGGAAGTTTTAGTTGGTTATTCGGAAGTGTCTTTGGGTTCTTGTATGCGCCCCTGGTGATTACGGGGCTACATCACATGACCAATGCCATCGATTTACAACTTACAGCTGACTTTGGTGGGACAAACTTGTGGCCGATGATTGCATTATCCAATATTGCTCAAGGATCAGCTGTGCTTGCGATTATTTTCTTACACAGAGGCAATAAAAAAGAAGAACAAATCTCAATCCCAGCTACAATTTCATGCTATTTAGGAGTGACAGAGCCCGCTATTTTTGGGATTAATTTGAAATATGTCTATCCATTCGTTGCGGCAATGATTGGATCTGCATGTGCAGGTTTACTTTCTACCAGTTTTGGCGTAATGGCGAATTCTATCGGTGTAGGAGGACTGCCAGGGATTCTTTCCATCAAACCTGAGTTCTGGATGCCATTCTTATTGTGCATGGCGGTAGCCATCGTGATTCCAATTGTTTTAACGATTTTCTTTGAGAAAAAAGGAATTTTAACAAAAGCAGGTGTGGTGGATGACAGCATCTCAGATTTATTCAATAACTAATTATAACCGAGGTGAAATGTCGTGTCAGATTTTAAGAAAAAAGTAATTTATCAAATTTATCCAAAGTCTTTTAATGACTCTAATGGGGACGGAGTTGGAGATTTGCCAGGTATCACGCAAAAATTACCTTACCTTAGTGCGTTAGGCATTGAGATGATCTGGCTAAGTCCCATTTATGCTTCTCCGCAAAAAGATAATGGCTATGATATCTCAGATTATTGTCAAGTAGACCCAATTTTTGGAACGATGGACGACTTTGAAAAATTGGTTACTGAAGCTAAAAAGTTGGGGATTGAAATTATGCTTGATATGGTACTCAATCATACTTCAACAGAACATATTTGGTTTAAAAAAGCACTTGCAGGAGACAAAAAGTATCAGGACTATTACTTGTTGCGACCCGCTCAAGCAGATGGTCGTTTGCCAACAAACTGGGTTTCCAAATTTGGAGGACCTGCATGGGCAAGGTTTGGACAAACAGATTTATACTACTTACATCTATTCGATGTTACACAAGCAGATCTTAACTGGCGTAATCCTGAGGTACGAAAAGAGCTGTATCAGGTGGTTAACTTTTGGCGTGAAAAGGGTGTCCATGGCTTCCGCTTTGATGTGATCAACTTAATCGGGAAAGATGAGGTGCTTTTAGATGATCCTACGGGTGGTGATGGCAAACCAATGTATACAGATCGTCCGCTTGTCCATGAGTATTTAAAAGAGTTAAACGAAGCGACGTTTGGCAAGAATGCTACCAGTGTGACGGTTGGAGAGATGTCGGCCACATCCATTGAAAACTGTGTTCTCTATACACAGCCACAGCGAAAGGAACTTTCGATGGTCTTCAACTTTCATCATTTGAAAGTAGATTATTTAAATGGCGAAAAATGGAGCGATAGTCCCTTTGATTTTAGCCAGCTCAAAGAATTATTTCATTCTTGGGGTGAAGCGATGTCTGAACAAAATGGTTGGAACGCGCTCTTTTGGAACAATCACGACCAGCCTAGAGCAGTGTCACGTTTTGGTGAAGATCAACAGTACCGCATACAAAGCGCCCAAATGCTTGCAGCTACGATCCACCTGAGTCGTGGCACACCGTATATTTATCAAGGAGAAGAAATTGGGATGACAAATCCCAATTTTGAAGCGATTGAGGAATATCAGGATGTTGAAACGCTAAACATGTATCAAGAACTCATTAAGAGCGGTTTAGGAGCAGACCAAGTGATGAGACGAATTCGTGCAAAATCACGTGATAATTCGCGGACACCGATGCAATGGAATGCAGAAAAAAATGCAGGCTTTACAACAGGTACGCCGTGGATGAAGTTAGCACCAAATTATTTAGAAGTGAACGCAGAAATGGAACAAGGAAGTACAGGGGTTTATGCGTTTTATCAAGAATTAATTGCTTTAAGAAAAAAATACGCCGTTATTTCAGATGGAAGCTATGAAAAGTATGAGTCGGATCATCCAAGCGTATATGCCTATCTAAGAAGGCTTGGCACCAAACGATTGCTTGTTCTTAATAATTTCTATGCGGAACAAACAGAAATAGTAATCCCCACAGAGTTTGTACGAGGGAACGTTTTGATCCATAATTATGCAAAGAAAAAGTTAGAGGCAGTGATGACCTTGCGACCATATGAAACGCTAGCAATTTATTTAGACTAAAAAATAGGGGAAAAATTCTTAGAATTTTTCCCCTATTTTTATTGGTGACGGCGTCTCGCAAAATCAACAAAACGAAAGCGGTCTAGTCGATGCCTAGACTCGGTATACTGAAAGAGTCGGGTGTCTTCTAGGAATACTTGACTCTTTACTACCACCACGTGCGTGTCTGTTTGGTGTAAGTCCATCCACTCGCGGTCTTCTTTAGTAGCTGCTTCAACGACAATTTCTTTTTGGGCATAGCTGATAAGTAAATGCTTTTCATGTTCGAGATAGTGGTAAATAGAGTCCTCAGCCGCTTCTAGGGGGAGTTCTGGGACAATAGAAGTTAGTAAATAGTCCTTATCCAAAATAACTATTTCATGGTCGATTTCTCGTTGCCGAATTAGCTGCCACACTTCACTACCAGAAGGCAGTTCAAACGCACAGGCTTCTTCTTGCTTGAGCCGTTTTTTTTCAAGTTTTTGAACAATCGTTCGACTGTGAAACTTTTGGGTGTGCTGCAATTCTTTGTAGCTAGTCAGCCCAGTAATGGGAAAATCAAAGCGACGAATATCTAGTACAATCGAGCCTTTTCCTTGCTTTTTTTGGATATAGCCATTTTCAAGTAGCAACACGAGCGCTTTACGAATCGTTTCGCGTGAAACTTTGTAATGCGCAGCAAGCTGATTTTCGCTTGGCAACAATGAGTGTGCAGGGTAGTGCTCTTCAATAATCTGCTGTTTAAGATCCGTAAAAATTTCCAGATAACGATTCATGCGGAAGCTCCTTTTCTAGTTATTCTATCACTACCATACAATGAAAAACTTATTTTGTCATTAGGTACTTCGAGCGCGACGATAATATTTGAGATTTTGTCGTATCTCTAGTAGAATAGAGGTTGGTATAAAAGAAGAATTGAGGTGGAATGGATGAGTTTTACAGATGATACAGTGCGATTTGAATTTGACGATAGCAGAAAAAAAGAAGTAAGTGATACATTAACTACGGTCTATCATGCATTAGAAGAAAAAGGCTATAATCCAATTAATCAAATCGTTGGGTACTTGCTCTCTGGAGATCCAGCGTATATTCCTCGCTACAAAGATGCTCGAAATTTGATTAGACGACACGAACGAGACGAAATTATGGAAGAATTAGTAAAACATTACCTTTCTAACAACGGAATTGAGTTTAAATGAGAACAATGGGATTAGACGTTGGTTCAAAAACAGTTGGGATTGCTGTGAGCGATTTACTTGGTTGGACCGCACAAGGCATAGAAATTATCCGCATTGATGAGGCAAACGAAGAATTTGGGTTTGATCGCTTAAAAGAGCTTATTGATGAATATGAAGTCACAAAGCTTGTGTTGGGGTTACCTAAAAATATGAATAATTCAATTGGACCACGTGCAGAAGCTTCACTTGCATACGGAAAAAAAGTCGAAGAGCTATTTCATTTGCCAGTAGCCTATCAAGACGAACGCCTAACAACAGTGCAAGCAGAAAGAATGCTAATCGAGCAAGCCAATGCCTCAAGAGCCAAGCGAAAAAAAGTCATTGATAAGTTGGCTGCAGTAATGATTTTACAGAATTATTTGGATCAACATTCAAGATAGAATTATAACAGATTCTAGGGTATACTAAACCTAGAAATAAAAAGAGAAATGAGGAAACAATATGGCACACGAACACCATCACGACCATGATCACGAACATGAACACATTACTTTGGTCGATGACCAAGGAAACGAAACGTTATTTGAGATTTTACTGACAATTGATGGACAAGAAGAATTTGGCAAGAGCTATGTCTTGCTCTATCCAACAGGTGTATCGGATGATGAGGAAGTAGAATTACAAGCCTATGCATACGAAGAAGCGGAAAACGGTTCTGAAGGTGAATTAAAAGAAATCCAAACGGACGCAGAATGGGACATGATTGAAGAAGTTTTCAATACGTTTATGGCGGAAGAAGAAGCGGAATAACAGTTAAAGGCGAAACCTTTTGTAAAAGGTTTCGCCTTTTTTTGCACATTTTTTTCTAAAAATTGAAGCATGTTTTGGTTTGAAACTAAGTGAGTTCTTTTTGTCTTATCTATATATATTTTTATCTATTTTGATTAATTTTTTTTAATTATATGGATTGAAACAGAAATGAAAAAATGATAGAGTTTAACTATTACATGAACTTTTTTAGGATAAGGAGGAATTGACCTTGTACAATTGGAAGAATAATCTGGCGATGGATTGTTTGGTCGTTGCGCTAGTAAATCTCAATACTTTTAGAACACTCGAGGCTAGCGTAAGATGAGTGGCAGAAAAATTATTCGTGTGCCGATTAAAGGAGCTATTATTATCCAAGCGCTATTGTACTTTTTAATAGTTTCCTTTTTTTTATCGGAAGTTTATAAAAAGGAATGCACTAATTACGGGAGTGGAACATCAAGTTCTTTACAATTTAGTATTCATTCGTTAGAAAAAGACAAAACAGACCGTACACGTGATTTTCTACAGCGTGCGCCTGGAACCTTGATCCGTCAAACCCCTCAATCTAATCCAGGAGGTAATGATAGTATCAATATTCAAATTGGTGGGGTAGTTGAGAGAGCTCCGTCGCTAATTTTTTTAGGGAAGACAATTGTTAATTCATCTGACTTACAAAGATTATTACAATCAAAGAATAAAAATGCGACAATCGGAACCAACACGGGATCAGAGGATACAATAAAAACTCTTTCTACTCCGTTATTTGGAGTGGACCTCTATTTTTCAAAGTTGGATACCAGTTTGGCGCATACAATACTAGGAAACTATATTCTAGTTGGGCTAAGCTCGGAGCAACAAGCGAAGTTTATAAGCAAGCTTTCGGCTCTTTCAGGTATCAGCCAAAAAGACTTGATGACTCCTCAATCAGGTTATACGATTGACAGCGGTCTAGTCGGGATTATAATCGGAATTGGCTTGGCTTTGACGATGCTAATACTAGGAATTCTAGTCATAAGCTATACGCTAGCTTCTATTAAAGAAATTGGCAGTTTAACCTTACTTGGCTTTGGAAAAGCAGAAGTAGTGAAACAAATATTTAGCCCGTTTTTTCGGCTAAGTGCCTCTCTTATCCCTGTAATGATGGGTGTAAGTTTGTTTCTTTATTCCTTTAACCTGAACATTTTACGCTATAGTTTGACAGCGGGCGTTCTCAACGCTTTACTCGTACTGCTTATCTTAGGGATCTCTAGTATGATTGTCTATGCAATTAAACCGTTGAGTGCCCTAAAGGGGATTTTGCCTAAAAAAATTCTTTATTCCTTTGTAATATTTTTATATTTACTCTCTAGTATGGGCTTGTTAGCCGTGAGCTATGCGTTAGATGGACCATTACAGCAAGTTGCCCAAAATAAAAAGCTGTTGAGTGCTTGGAGTAGTGTGGGTGAATATGAGACGCTCAAAAATGTTTCTCCCGGAGAAAATCAGAGCTCTATTGCAGGTCTTAGCGATCAACTGGATCATGAGATGTATAATTGGTATCAAGCTATAGAAAATCACGCGGGTGTTTACTATATTGCCAGTCAATACTATAGCAAGGATATTCTAACTAACCTTCAAGGAGCGAGCAACCAGCCAGTACCAAGTGCGCCCTTTACATTAATGTCTGTCTCACCTAATTACCTCAGCGATCATGCAATCAATGTACCAAACCAAAGCATTAAAAAGGCGAATCAAGGCATTCGTGTCTTCTTGCTACCGGCTCATTGGTCGGATCAACAAGTTGAAACTGCCAAAAAATTTTTATCTGAGAATGTACTTCACGAACTGAGCGGCAGTTCATTTGAAAATGATTTTTATAAAAATAAAAAAATCGAATGGATAAAGTATGACACGACGCCAAAGATATTCACCTGGGCTACGCAAAAAGAAGAGCCCGCATTTACAACAGAAGCTGTCCTTTCGGTCGTAACGGCGAATAATATGACGCCGTTTGATGCAGGAAATCTTAGGGCGAATGTCTTAACCGGTCCATTGAAGTTTAAGAATAAAAAAGTAATGACAGAAAACACTAAGTACTTGAGCCACTACCATTTGGATGACAACGACTTATCTTTTATACCTGTCACAAAATTTGTGGATGGACTCCAAAAAAAGCTTACGCAAACCATTTTCTTCTTCGGAAGTATTATTGTTTTTATTATGTGTATCATTCTGTTAATCCTAGTCGCGCTATCCTTTATTTTTTCCATCGTCAATGAGAGGCTGATTTTTGTTAAGCAAACATTAGGTTTTTCAGGCAGGATGATTTATCAGAATATCATTCGATTTGTCCTAGCTATGGGGCTAATTGAGTTAGCTTTAGCCTTCTTTTTAAAATCCACTCTAGGTATTTTGTTGCTTCTCGTACTTCTGATTTTACAATTAATAACGATTCGTGTATTTACTCAAATGCACACGATTCAAAAGATAAAGGGGCATTGATATGGACGTCATGACATTTAAAAACGTATCGAAAAATTTTGGCAATCAGGTAGTTTTAAGAAATTTAAATTTGGTGATTAAAAAAGGCGAATTCGTCTCGATTGTAGGCCCCTCAGGTTCGGGTAAAACAACAGTGCTCAATATTATGGGATTATTAGATTCGTTTGATTCTGGAGAGGTTTGCATCAACGAGCAACCGTGCTGAAAAAATTCGTAGAGAAACAATCAATTATTTATTTCAATCATTCGCTTTGATTGAGGATCGAACAGTCTATGACAATTTAAAACTCAGTCTGCATTTTTCTAAAGGGATAAACAAAGACCAAATCATTCATCAAATTGTAAACGAGGTTCACTTAACCCATAAATTACAGGCAGTAGTGAATACTTTATCTGGTGGAGAAAAGCAACGAGTGGCATTGGCTAGAGCAATCATTAAACCAGGAAATATTATTTTAGCGGATGAGCCAACGGGTGCTTTAGATCCGAAACTAGCCAAACAATCTTTTGATTTAATTGTAAAAATGCAAAAGGAGAGCGGAAAAACAATTATCATGGTCACGCATAACATGGAGCATGCCAAACAAACAGATCGAATAATTGAACTCCAAACAGCGCCGAATTTTGAGTAGGATGAGCATACGGAAAAGGACGCATGGGCTCAATCAAAGAGAATGGGACAGAAGTGTTTGTCTTCGAGCAATAAGAAAAAACGGCTGTTACGCCCACTATTTATTCGAAAGCTAAGAGGCAGGAACATAACTTTTGAGTTATGTTCCTGCCTTTTTGATCAATGAATCCGAGGATTAGCTTTCCTGTGTGCGAGTTTTATCGGCGACAACCGTTTCTACGCTATACCTAGCCCATTTCGAAATTGCTTCTATAAACTCAGATAAGCTAGTTTGTGAAAAATGGCAAATAAGCATATAACAGGACTGACCTGAGACTTTGTAGACTGCCTCTACCTCTTTGTAGGAGTTCGCTAGTTGTTCGAATTGATTAAATTGTGGTGTGTCCATAAAGATTCTGACAAACTGTGTGTAGGGATAGTTGATTTTAATACTAAAATGTTGAATCAGACCTTTTTCTTGTAGTTTAAGAATCCGATTTCCAACGGCTTGTCCAGTCATATGGATTTTCTCCCCAATTTTTTTGTTGGTCAGTTGGCTATTTTGCGTTAAAATAGTCAAAATTTCTTGATCGATGCTATCCATGGATAATCTCCTTTTCATGATGAAAGTATGGGTGTGTTTTCCTTTTCAGTAGGCTATTTTGTAAGTTTCATTTTTGCTCTATACTCAATTATAACAAATAAAAGTAAGGTGGAGAATTTATGAAGCAAGCATTAATAGTTGTAGATGTCCAGAATGATTATTTTACTGGTGGTAAAATGCCGCTGAGTTTGCCTGAGCGAGCGCTATCTCAAATTAATAAACTAGAAGAGCACTTTTTAAAGAATCAGCTACCGATTATTTACATCCAACACATCAAGGATGATCCGCAAGCTCCTTTTTTTGGACGAGGGACAAAAGGAGCGCAATTACATTCGGATTTAAAGGTAAATTCCTCTTCTATCATCATTGAAAAACAGTATCCTAACTCTTTTTTGCAAACCAATTTGGCTCAGCTCTTGCAGTCTTTGCAGGTCCAACAAGTGGTTGTTACAGGAATGATGACACATATGTGTATTGACTCGACCACTCGGGCAAGTGCAGAGAGAGGGTACCAGCCTATCCTAATTTCAGATGCAACTACGACTAGAAAGCTTAAGGTCCAAGAGCGAGAAGTTTTAGCAGATGAGGTGCAAGGAGCTTTTATAGCCGCCCTGCAAACTTTTGCTCAAGTTCTCACCACAAGTGACTATTTGCGTCAGTAGGAGATGAAAGAGAAGAGGGTTTCTTCTTTAAGTTATAATCAGTAGGTTTATTGAAAATTGGACTATTCCAAATTCCTTAAAAATAATTTAAGTTAAAATTCACATAATATTCACAAATAGAACTTGTGCTACTATTACGGTAGCCTTCAATTCCACAAGCCAAGGCTTTAAATTTTAGTTTGCGCTATTTCCCCTTGAGATAGCGCCTCTAAAAAAGTCCTTTTACATTTATGTAAAAGGACTTTTTTTATTATCTATTCAATTTGTGCGCTTTTTCGGTGTTTGCAAAATGCAATTTTGCATATTTTCCCAACAGTTCGAGTCCACCTTTTTTTAATATTTTTGCCGCAATAGCATCAGACTTACTTCCAGCTCCAGAGGGCAGGGGGAACTCTGCCTCCAAAGAAAGGGCCTCTAAGCTGTCTAGAAAAGCGGCACGGCAGATGATCGAAGCTGCTGCTACAGCGATGTGGTAGTGTTCCCCTTTAGTGGTGAAGTACAGATTATCCGTAACAGGGTGCACTTCGGTTTTAATGTAGCGTCGATAGTTTTTCTCTGGAGTGAATTGATCGATCAAAATCCCTTCTGGTTGGGTGGGGGCAATTTGTTGCAAAAGAAGATAAATTGCCTGATTATGGAGTACCGCTTTCATATGATTGACGTTGTATTTTGGTTGAATTTGATTGTATTTACTTGGCGTTACAGTCAATAAACGTAAGTCAATCAAGGCTTCAATTTTAGGAGCAAGCAAGCGGATTTGGCTATCAGTCAGCAACTTGGAATCTTTCACGCCTAATTTTTTTAGAGGGTGAATTTTCTCTCTAGGAACAAATGCTGCGCAAACCGTTACTGGGCCAAAATAACTACCATTTCCAACCTCATCACTGCCAATTACCGACCAATTTGAAAAGTTTGGTGGCAAAGTAGTTTTCTTTTTAAGGTCAGTAGAATGTGCGGTAGGCGTGCTAGAGCTTGCTTGCCAATTACCTGCCTCTTTTTCAGCAGAGGGTCCTTGAAACAGCACTTTTCCTGATTTATAGGCAGTAATGGTTACTGTGCCCTTTTTTGCTGCAAAAAGGGTGTAAGGTGGAGCTTGCTCTTTTTTGAATGGACTATAATGGTTGTTCATTTTTTCGAGTACGGATTTGTTGACTTGTAATACAATAGCTTGGCTCATGAGTATCCTCCAGTTTTTTCTTCTTTCCCATCATAAAAGAAAAGCGTGAAAAAGGCAATTTTTCATATTTATCAAAAAAGTGTAAATATTGAGAGCAGAAGTCGTTCATTTTGCGTCAAGAACCTGCGGCACAACTTTGTAAAATCAGTTGAAATACTATATAATAAGGAAAGGATTTTTGGGAAAGAGCTTGCTTTAAAATCCATGTAACAAAGGGACGTACACGTCATCCAATTAGGAGGAACCTTGATGTCACAAGAGAAAATCAGGTATAAAGCAACAATTGATGGACATAATTATACAATTATTGGAAATGAAAATAAAGAACATATGGACTTGGTGATGGAGCTTTTGAATCATCAATTGGCAGAAATCAAATCTTTGAACAAAGAAATAAATTCTGAACAGGCAGCGATTTTGCTAGCCATTAATGCCTTGTCAGATCAAGCGAAAAAGCAAGAAAAGTTACTTGTATTAGAAGAAAAATATCAAGTTGCAAGTGAAAAGGCGAAGAAAGTTGATGAGCTTGAAGGGCGCGTTCAACGAATTGAGATTTTAGAGGAACAAGCGAAGCAAATTTTACAAGAATCAGGAAAAGACTGTGAGTCGATTACACATATCGAAGCACAGCAGATTGTGAACCAACAGATGAAAGAAAAAATTCAAAAGCACCAACGTGAACTTAAATGAGCGAAATAGAGGTGAAGGTATGCTAACCATCATTATTTTAGTTTTACTTTTGATTGGTTTTTACACAGGCGCACGCAGAGGCTTAGTCCTACAAATTGTTTATTCAGTCGGGTACATTCTGTCCTTTGCTATAGCCAAGTTATATTATACAGATCTGGCAAAAAAGATTGAATTATATATCCCGTATCCATCCGCAACAGAAAGTACACAGATGGTGTTTTTTAGTCAGCCACTTTCTTTTGATTTAGATGGCGCTTTTTACGGGGCAGTTGCCTTTATGCTGATTTTATTTGCAGGCTGGTTGTTGACCCGTTTTATCGGAATGTTTTTCCATAAACTGATGTTTTTCCCTATCCTAAAACAATTGAATACACTAGGAGGCGGATTGATTAGTTTGCTTGTGATGTATGTTGGAATTTTTCTGATTTTGTCCGTGCTGAGCCTAGTTCCAATGGAGAGTATTCAGTCATTATATGAAACAAGTGGCGTAGCACAATTTATTGTGAAGAAAACACCTTTTTTCTCAAAGGCAATTTATGAATGGTGGATTGTACAAATGACTGCTTAACCAAAAGCAGAAACCTGAGGTGAAGAAGATAAATGAACACCAAAATATTAAAAACATTAGAGTTCCAAAAAATAAAATCCTTAGTGGAATCGCTGACTGTCACTGCGGCAGGCGCGGAGGAAGCACGTGAATTAACCCCGATTCATCATGAAGAAAAAATGAGTCGTTGGTTACTTGAAACAGAAGATGGGCAAAAGATTGTTCGATTACGAGGAGGTATGCCAGTCCCTAAATTAGAGAACATTCGACCACATATGCGCCGCTTAGAGATTGGTGCATCTTTGAATGGGCTTGAAATTGCGCAAGTCGGACGGGTTCTACAAACTACAACCGAGGTTAAACGCTTTTTTGAAGAGCTGAAAGAGTTAGAAGTAAGTTTTCACTACTTGTACGAGTGGGCCGAAAAGTTAATTACCTTGCCAACTGTAAATCAAAAAATTCGGCAATCGGTCGATGAGGATGGTCGAGTTACCGATGAGGCTTCCTCAACTTTGAAAGGTATTCGGACGCAGATTCGCCGGACCGAACAAGATGTTCGCTCTCAACTGGATGGTTTGGTTCGAGGGAAACATGCAAAATATTTAAGTGACGCGATTGTCACGATGAGAAATGAACGTTATGTAATACCAGTCAAGCAAGAGTATAGAGGGGTTTTTGGTGGGGTGGTGCATGACCAAAGTGCCTCAGGGCAAACGCTGTTTATCGAACCCAAACAGGTAGTAGAGCTGAATAATCGTTTGCGCCAATATCAAATTTCAGAGCGTCAAGAAGTAGAACGGATCTTGGCTGAACTTTCCAATGAATTGGCTCCTTATGAAAAAGAAATTATCCAAAATGCGTTTGTATTAGGACGTTTGGATTTTATTCAGGCAAAGGCTCTTCTTGCAAAACAAATGCATGCGAGTATCCCAAAGATTAGTGCTAAAAATGAAATCTCGCTTCATGAGGCAAGGCATCCACTGATTGATCCAGAAATAGTGGTTGCTAATGATATCTTTTTGGGCAAGGATTATAAGGCGATTGTCATTACTGGTCCGAATACCGGTGGGAAAACAATTACGCTGAAAACGTTGGGCCTGCTACAATTGATGGCACAATCAGGTCTAGGTATACCTGCTGGAGAAGAAAGTAGCGTGGCGATTTTTAATGAAATATTTGCAGATATCGGGGACGAACAGTCGATTGAGCAAAGCTTGAGTACGTTCTCTTCACATATGACCAATATTGTCACGATTCTAGATTCGATGGACGAGAATAGCTTACTTTTATTTGATGAGTTAGGTGCTGGGACAGATCCTCAGGAAGGAGCCGCACTCGCAATCTCCATATTGGACGCAGTGGGAGCAAAAGGGGCATATGTAATGGCAACGACTCATTATCCGGAGCTAAAAGTTTACGGATATAACCGAGTAGGGACAATTAATGCCAGTATGGAATTTGATGTGGAAACCTTGCGTCCGACCTATCGTCTATTGATTGGAGTTCCTGGTCGAAGTAATGCTTTTGAAATTTCGAAAAGGCTGGGGCTGGATACAACAATTATTCAGGAAGCCAGTCAAATTATTGACGGAGAAAGTCAAGATTTAAACGAGATGATTGCCGATTTAGAAAATAGACGGAAAATGACGGAAACGGAGTACTTGGAGGTTCGACATTTTGTAGAAGAAGCACAGACACTGCATCGTGATTTAAAAGAAATGTACCAGTTATTCTTTGAAGAACGGGAAAAAGAGCTGACAAAAGCTAAAAAGCAAGCGAACCAGCTAGTTTCAGAAGCGGAAGTCGAAGCAGAAAAAATTATCAAGGACATTCGTAAAATGCAACAAGCAAGTGGTCAAGCTGGAGGAATCAAGGAACACCAATTGATTGAAGCAAAAGCACAATTGTCTGGGTTACATCAAGAAGAACAGTTACAAAAAAATAAAATTCTACAAAAAGCAAAGCAACAGAAAACATTAAAAGTTGGCGATGAGGTATTAGTTCAAACCTATGGGCAACGGGGAACCTTGATTAAAAAGATGAAAAATCAGATCTGGCAAGTTCAATTGGGAATTTTAAAGATGAACATTCCAGAGAGTGACATGACACCTGTTGCTCCAGAGAAAGAGCCAGTTACACCGTATAAAGTGGCTGCTATCAAAAGACAAAAAAGTACGAATGTATCGATGCAATTGGATCTTCGGGGCAAACGCTATGAGGAAGCTCTTGCAGAGGTCGATCAATATTTGGATGCGGCTCAACTATCAAATTATGGTCAAGTGACGATTGTTCACGGTAAAGGAACAGGGGCGCTAAGAGAAGGCATTACGCAGTTCTTAAAAGGACATCGTGGGGTTGATTCTTTTGAGTTTGCGCCGGCCAATCAAGGTGGAAATGGCGCAACGATTGTTCACCTAAAGTGATGAAAAGAGCAGAATATTAGAGAAAAATCAACAATATTGCTATAATGAAGCTACACAAGACGTGAATGAGGAGGAAGAAAGATGGTACAACCACTTACAGATAAAGAATTTGCAACAGAAACAGACTCAGGTTTGGTGCTGGTCGATTTTTGGGCGACATGGTGTGGACCATGCCGTATGCAAGCGCCAATCTTGGACAAAGTCGAAGAAGAATACGAAGATCAAGTTTCTTTTTATAAAATGGACGTGGATGAAAATCCAGAAACACCAAGTCAATTTGGAATTATGAGCATCCCTACCTTGCTAATTAAAAAAGATGGCGAAGTAGTGGAAAAATTAATTGGTGTTCAACAAAAGGCACAGCTTGAAAAAGTATTTGCGAAATATTTATAAGGTTTAGCATACTATAGTTTAACTAAACTAAAAAAAGGAAGCCAGTGCTCACATCGAGTAGCAGCTTCCTTTTTTATCGTTAACGGATCCCTTTTTTTCTCCGTTTGTCGTCTTGAATAATCTTTAGAGCACGCTTTCGTGTCTTGATGTTCGGGCTTGCTAGACGTCTTCTAGCGCTAGATAAATCATTTTTTTCAGGCATCGTGTTCTCCATTCTAAAAAAATATTGCAATCCATACAAAAGAGGTATATAATTCTTTTTAAATAGTAATGATTACGTTTTGTATTTTAATCATAATAAAGGACTGTCACTTTGTCAAGAAAAAATTGGAGGATCATATGGCGAAAAAATCGAAAGTTGTAAAAGCTCAAAAACAAAGAATAATGATTGAAAAATATGCTGAACAAAGAAGAGAATTAAAAGAAAAAGGAGATTATGAAGGATTGAGAAAATTACCGAAGGATTCCAATCCTATTCATTATAAAAATCGCGATTTAATTGATGGACGTCCTAGAGCTTATATGCGCAAGTTTGGGATGTCACGGATCCATTTTAGAGAGCTAGCACTGCAAGGGAAAATACCTGGGGTCAAAAAAGCTAGTTGGTAAGAAAATTTGTGAAAAAGCATTAAATTTGCTGTTTGAATTTGACTTCTCTATAATTAAAATTGAACAGAATTTTTAGGAGGAAGCAGATGACAGCGAATTATCAAGTTTTACTTTATTATCAATATACCACCATTGAAGACCCAGAATTATTTGCAAAACAGCACTTGGCGTTTTGTGAGTCGCTCAATCTTCGAGGACGTATTTTGGTTGCAAATGAGGGAATTAATGGCACTTTGTCCGGACGAGTAGCAGATACAAAACGATATATGGAAGCAATGCATCAAGATGAACGCTTTAAGGAAATGCTATTTAAGCTTGATCCAGCACCAGAACACGCATTTAAAAAAATGCATGTGCGCCCGCGTAAAGAATTAGTATCTTTAAATCTTGAACAAGACATCAATCCACTAGAACAAACTGGTGACTATTTGAGCCCTAAAGAGTTTAAAGAAGCAATCTTGGATGAAGAGACAGTCGTAATCGATGCTCGAAATGACTATGAATATGATCTAGGCCATTTTAGAGGAGCAATCCGTCCAGAAATTCGAAGTTTTCGTGAGTTGCCACAGTGGATTCAAGAAAATAAAGAAAAATTTATGGATAAGCGTGTCGTTACCTACTGTACTGGGGGAATTCGTTGTGAAAAATTTTCTGGTTGGTTAGTTCGAGAAGGGTTTAAAGACGTGGGACAATTACATGGTGGCATTGCAACGTATGGAAAAGATCCAGAAGTTCAAGGGGACTTGTGGGATGGTGCAATGTACGTGTTTGACGAGAGGATTAGTGTTCCCATTAATCGCAAAGAGCATGTAGTTGTTGGACGTGATTGGTTTGATGGCAAACCTTGTGAGCGCTATGTGAATTGTGCAAACCCTTATTGCAACCGTCAGATGCTTTGCTCTGAACAAAATGAAGAAAAATATTTACGTGGTTGTTCGCATGAATGTCGAGTGCATTCTCAGAATCGTTATGTCAGAGAACAAGAACTTTCTACTGCTGAGGTTGTAAAGAGATTAAGCGCAATTGGTGAAAAGCTTAGTGAAAGTGTTAAATAGAATGAAAGCATCCGGATTTTTCCGGATGCTTTTTTTAATTAGCGCTTGTATAATTTGAATCAATCATAGACAATAAAAGTAAGAAGTTAGTCTTGGGAGGTTGCAGAGGATGAAATTACAACAATTACGCTATATGATTGCAGTTGTGCAGTCGGGTTCGTTTAATCAAGCGGCAAAACGGTTATTTATTTCGCAGTCGTCTCTATCATCGGCGATTAAAGAATTAGAGAATGAAACTGGAATTGAGTTGTTCATTCGAACCAATAAAGGGATTAGTCTGACCACTGATGGTGCAGAATTTTTGGGGTATGCTAGACAAGTGGTTGAACAAACTGAACTTTTGGAGCAGCGTTATCTCAATAAAAAGCCTGCCAGGCAACTATTTTCTGTTTCAACGCAGCATTATGCTTTTTCAGTTGATGCGTTTGTTTCGCTGATTCGTAAGACGGATGCAGATGAGTACGATTTTGCATTACGAGAGACAAAAACCCATGAAATTTTTGAAGATGTAAAAACGCAGCGAAGTGAAATTGGCATTTTGTATAAATATAGCTACAATGAAAAAGTGGTAGATAAGTTTGTTAAAGAAAATCACTTGAAGTTTTCACCGTTGTTTGAAGCAAAACCTCATGTGTTTGTCAGCACAAAGCACCCCTTAGTCAAACAGGCGAAAGTCAGTGTGAATATGGAAGAGTTAAAAGAATATCCCTATCTATTATTTGATCAAGGGGAGTTTAATTCGTTTTATTTCTCAGAAGAAATCTTGAGTACGGTTGCGAGGAAAAAAAGTCTCCATGTCAGTGACCGAGCAACTTTATTTAATCTGTTGATTGGACTGAATGGCTATACCATTTCAACCGGTGTAATTGGCACGGATTTAAATGGAACAGACATTGTGGCATTGCCTTTGAATGTCGAGGAAACAATCTGTGTGGGTTGGATTAGTTCGGCAAACAGACAACTTTCACGCTTAGGAAAACTGTATATTGAAGAGTTACAAAAAGTATTGGAGGCCTATGATGTTGTCACCTTGTTTGAATGAAAAGGTATCTTGTTATCGGATTTACAGATAATAAGATATCTTTTTTTTGTGTTACAGATTGCAGAGAGAGATGTGCTATACTACCACTTAACAGAAAAGAAAAAGTACAGGAGGAGTTTTTATGACGAACAAAACATTCAGTAAAAGAACGACAGCCCCTTTTCGTTTTGACATAGTAGGAAGTTTCTTACGCCCAGAAAAACTAAAACAAGCACGAGCAGACTTTGATGCTGGAAAAATTGATTTTGAAGCACTAACTAAGATAGAAGACGAAGAGATTCGTGGGCTAGTTGCAAAAGAAAAAGCAGCAGGATTGCAAGGGATAACAGATGGTGAGTTTAGAAGAAGTTATTGGCATTTAGACTATTTTTGGGGCTTCTCAGGTGTTGAACACAATACTATGAGCCAAGGGTACTTGTTTCACGGCGAAGAAACACGTGCGGATTCAGCTCGTTTAAATGGCAAAATTCGGTTTACGGAGAATCATCCTTTCTTAGCACATTATAAGTTTTTAAAAGAAGTTGTTGGAAAAGAGGGTACGGCTAGACAAAGTATTCCAGCGCCAGCACAATTTTTTGCAGAACTGGTTCGTGCAGAAAATGAGGAGAAGGTAAATGAATTTTATCCTGATCGTGCAGAGCTATATGAAGACATTTCAAAAGCTTATAGAGAGTCTATCCTTGCTTTTTATGAGCTAGGATGTCGCAATATTCAACTAGATGACTGTACTTGGGGAATGCTTTGTGATGAGAAATTTTGGTCAAATATGGCAAATGGCGAGTATGATGTTCAGGCACTTCAAGAGCTCTACTTGAAATTGAACAATGATGCGATTGCGGATTTGCCAGAAGACTTGGTTGTGAACACGCATGTCTGCCGTGGAAATTATCACTCTACCTGGGCTACATCTGGAGGGTATGCACCAGTTGCAGAAACCTTGTTTGGAAATGAAAATGTTCAAGGCTTTTATTTAGAGTATGATGATGATCGTTCTGGAGGTTTTGAACCTTTATCCCACTTACCTGAGGGGAAACAAGTAGTTTTAGGATTGGTTACAAGTAAATCAGGAAAATTAGAAGACAAAGAGGTCATTAAAAAAAGAATTGCAGAAGCAGCAAAAGTTATTCCCTTAGATGATTTGTGCCTTAGCCCACAATGTGGCTTTGCTTCTACCGAAGAAGGAAATATTTTAAGCGACGCAGAACAATGGGCGAAAATTGAGCTTATTAAGGAAATTGCAGCAGAAGTTTGGGGAATTTAATTGAAAAAAAGGTTGAGATAGAAGTAGCTTTTGTCGAGTACTTCTATCTCAACCTTTTTTATGTTAGTGACGCTCAAATTTAAATTGTTGGAAAAAGGCGACGTTGTTTTTAGATTTAAAATAGCTATACAGTGAAAATAAGAAGGCGCCACATGTATTTGTAATTAAATCGCCCATAGTATCCATGAGCGCAGCGCGACCAATCAATTCTTTGCCATGGTTAGCATATCTTTGCAAGTTCATTCCAAGTAATCCATCGCAAGCAAACTCATAAAATTCCCAAAAAATACCGCAAGTTAGACCAAACGTTAAACCAAAAAGAAGATAACATAGCGGACTAAGCTCAGGTTTCAAATTTTTAGGCAAAAGATAACCAATAATCCCATAGCCAACAGCGACAAGCAACATAGCACTACTAAGATGTAAAATTTTATCCCAAAATGAGACTTTAGCAATTACTTGTAGCCCGGTGCCAATGAAAATGGAAAAAATGAGAAATAACCAATAAAAAAACTTAGTAAAAGTTGGAATGGTAATTCGCGTCAACTTAGTGAATAGAATCGGTACAAATAGAGTCCCCATGCCTAAAAGCATTTCAAAAAATAAGAAATAATCTTGGGTGTAAAAACACGCCCGGTAAGCAGTATAAACGGTGACTAAACTTCCAATGATAAAAGTTCCCATAAAAATAGTACTTTCAGTTTTCTTTGAATCAAACATCAAAAAACCCCTTTCGAATAATACTTTCCTTTTCAGTTTAACATATTCCCACTTTTCATCACAGAAATACAAGGTATCGTTGGTAGATATTTAGATAGCATTCGACATAGAAAAATTGCTTGCCATTTTTGTAGAATTTAAGTTGGCAAAACTCATTTAAAAGTAATACTTGTTGAAATGCAGCATATTTAATGCTATATTAAATATGTTTCAAAAAACTAAATAGAACTTACCATCACAAAGGGGTGCCAGTAGGCTGAGATTGAGTCATTTGACTCGGACCCTTCGAACCTGATTTCATTGACATGAGCGTAGGGATTGTGATGGAGTAGACTGATATAGACAATCTTGTTATCTGTTTGCTCCTCCTTTGTTGTATGGACTAGTTCAAACAACAAAGGAGGAGTTTTTTTGAGCAACATACGATTGAATGTTTGGATTGAAGGAACGATTGTGGCAGCTTTAGCTATGGCATTTAGTTTCATTCCAACAACAATAGGCAGTAGTTTTTCCATTTCTTTAGGGTGTATTCCCTTGACCGTTTACGCGTTTAGAAGAGGCGTAAAACCAACACTATTTTCAGGCTTAGTCTGGGGACTTTTACACTTTTTGACGGGGCAGGTGTATTATCTATCCGTTAGTCAGGTATTAATAGAGTACCTCATTGCGTTTACCTGTATTGGATTTGCGGGAGTAGTATCAGAAAAACTTCAAGTTGCATTAGCACAAAATAATGGACATCAAGTAACAAAATTGATTATCCAAGGCACTTTTTCAGGAATCTTGGCGAGATACTTTTGGCATTTTGTTGCGGGAGTTATTTTCTGGGGGAGCTATGCGCTATGGGGGATGAATCCTTGGATTTTCTCTCTGGTCATGAATGGAGCGAGTGGTTTGGCAACTGGGGTAGTAACGCTGATTGTAGTACTGGTTATTAGTAAAAAGTGGCCACAGTTATTGCGACCGTCTAAATAAAAAGATCTGATCGACAACTTGTGGATTGAATTATAGAGTTGCGACAACTATACAAACATCTCCGTTTTCTTCATTTTATATGAAGAAAACGGAGATGTTTTTTGCTCAAACGAATTTCAGCACTATTGGCAGTTAAAGTAGTAGCTAATGAATGAGGTTGAAAGAAAAAATGACTGGAGAAATGATGATAGAATGAAGTATCAGATAGGCTATATAACCTCCATAAATGAAAAAAATACTCAAAGAGCGAAAGTGTCAATCTCTTCTTTAATAACCTTATATAAAGGCTCGTCATTTAATAATTTTAACAGTTTTAACCGATCATCAAGTTTTCCTTTTTGATCAGACAGAAGACCATATCTTATTAATGATATGGATATATAATCAATTCTTTTACTCTGAAAGGAACAAGCTAGGGCTTTTTCAGAAAAAAGCAAAGCAGAAGTTTTCTCTATTTGTTGGTTTAATAAATTCCTTATCTGTTTTTTTCAAGAACGTACAGGCTTATTATGAAGCGATAAAAAAACATTATCAGAAGCATATTTCTTAAAGAAATGCCTGCTGATAATGCTTCATATAGAATTGTTTTATTCTATTTTAAAATCTAAAACACACTCCATACAGATCGAAAGCTGTACAAAATTTTATCAAGTCCTATAATGAAAAGAGAATGCAACACCTATATGGTTACTTATCCTCGGTAATTTACCGAAAATAAGCAACTGTATAGGTGTTTTTGTTACTGTCCCTTTTTCTGGGTTCATTCCCAACTCATTGAGTTGGGGAAGTGCTTTTTTATTTGATACGGTTATCTATAATAATTATTTTTATTTTTGATATAACGAATCAACCAAATAATCAGCGCAAGTGGCACTAAAAAAGTAAGGGCGACTACGAAGATGACGGAAACAACTTTTAAAATAAACGTAATACAAAGAACGGTAATGATCGCAATCATTGAGAAACGAAATATATCGAATAAAGAATACGAACGCATGTGAATTCCTTCTTTCTTTCTTGTTATTAATATATACAGAGTATACCAAAACAATTCGAACTTTTCGTCCTACTTAAGACTGAACTATTCTTGTGGATGTTTGTTTTTATATTGTTGAACGTATTTATGTACGGAACCAATGGAGATATTGCATTCCTCGGAGATTCGTTTTAAAGAGTAGCCTTTGTTTTTATGTAAGTGAATGATATGGTCGATTACCTCTTGATCAATGGTTGGACGCCCGCCAATTTTCCCTTGCTTTCTGGCATAGTCTAAACCTCGCAATGTATTTTCACGCATGACAGCTTTTTCTATAGAAGAAAAATAATGAATCATTTCATTCAAAGAGAAAGATTGATTTTGGTCAGTGTTTATATTGGTAGCAGCAAGGGTTAATTCAACCTCTTTTTCCTCTAGAAACGTGATAATTTCAGCTAATCCTGTCAAATTTTTACCCAGTACTGAAAAGTCATAAATGACGATTTGATCGCCCTTTTCAACGCACTCTAGTAAGTGGTTTAACTCTTTTGAGTTAGATTCGTCCGGAACAAGACTTTCAATATAAATTTTATCGTATTTATAATTTTTTAAAGCGTTCATTTGAGTCGTAATAAAAGTTTCATCCATTGCGATTCTTGCGTAGCCATAAATGGTCATATCAAACACTCCAATCTTTTTGTATGTATATTAAGTATTTATTTAATAAACGGTTTAACTAAGTAAGATTATACAATATCTTGAATGCTTTCACAATAAAGGGGGTCTAAATTTCATATATTTATAATCCTTTTTTTAAATAAAAAATAAATTTTTTTTTTGCGTATTTTGATAGTAAGGTGTGAACGAAGGGAGGAAAGTCCTATGGCAAAGATAGAGATAAAAGAAATCATGCAACAAATTATTGGTGAAGCTTCTGTGCGTAAAGCCAGTGATTGTTATATTTATCCCCGTAAATTTGGATACGAAATTTCTTATAGAGTCCACCAGAAAAAAATCGTAGCACAGCAATTAGGTTTTACTACTGGAGAAAAGCTGATTCTATTATTTAAATACTTGGCTGGAATGGACGTTTCTGAAAGAAGAAAAGTTCAAATAGGTGCTGCAAGTTTTCAGTATCAATCAGGCGTCTGTCGCATTCGGTTGTCGAGCGTATCAGACTATCGAAATCATGAAATCCTCGTCTTGCGCTTTTTACATTCAGCAAGTCAAACAGAAAGACTGCAGTTTTTATTTCCAAACCAAATGATAAAAGTTGCTGAAAAAGTCCGGGCACATGGTTTGTACTTATTCTGTGGGCCAACGGGAGCAGGAAAGTCAACGACGATGCATCACTTAGCACAAAAGTACTCCGATAGACAGATCATAACGATTGAAGATCCAGTTGAGCTGGAGCAAGAGACGTTTTTACAACTGCAAGTAAATGACAAAATAGGGTTAACCTATGAAAAGTTGGTCAAGGTTTGTTTGAGAAGCCGACCGGATTTATTGATTATTGGTGAGATACGAGATGCAGAAACGGCAAAGATTGCCATTCGAGGGGCACTTACAGGACACTTGATCTTCTCTACATTACATGCGATGCATGCGCATGGAGCAATACCAAGGTTAAAAGAATTGGGGGTACCAAAAGAAGAGCTGAGACAGTGTTTGAAAGGGGTCATCTATCAACGCCTGATTCCGTTAGTTTGTTCACGGTGTGGTGAGAAGTGCCAGCCTTTTTGTCCATATTTAAGCCGCAATCATGCGGTTCTTTTTGACACATTATTTTTTGAGGAGGTTTTTAAAAAAAATGAAACAGGAGCTAGATGGAAACGGTTGTTGGGAAAAGCTTGGGCAAGGGGGCAGATTACTCAAAAAACTTTTCAAAATGAACTTCTCTATGAGAATTAAGCTAAATGAGCAGCAACGTTTGGTGCAACTTTTAGCAGACTTGTTAGCTTTTGGATTAAGTATTCAAGACAGTTTGCATTTTTTGATAAAGATTGAAATCAAAAATAACTGCAGTATCCAGAAAATGGAACAAGATTTATCTGAGGGGAGGTATGTCTATCAGATATTTGCTCATCTTCAACTGTCCCCCATTTATATTGCCCAGATTAGTCTAGCAGATGTTCATGGGGATCTTTCAGGAACTTTGGGGAATATTGCAAAGCAGCTAGACATGTGGCAAAAGCAACGAAAAAAATTATGGAAGATCCTTCTTTATCCCCTTACATTATTTTGTATTTTATTGTCTGTAGTTATGGGGATGAATTATTTTTTACTTCCGCAGTTAAGGCTTACAGGTCAAAAAAGCCCAGCCATTTATTTTTTACGGTATATGCCTATTGTCACCTTTGGCCTAGTAATTCTTGTTGTTCTTGGCGTGGCCAGTGGAAAAATATATTTAAGAAACAAGACCGCTTTATATCAAGCAAATTTATTTGTAAGTGTCCCTCTTATTGGTGGGTATGCCCAAATGTACTATACTTCTTTTTTTGCTTTAGAATGGGGAAAATTACTATTGCAAGGTCTGGAATTAAAAGAAATTGTCGAAATTATGTCTGGTGAAGGGACAACTCGTTTGATGAAAGAAATGGCCAACGAATTACGAAAAGGGTTTGAGGAGGGGAAATCGATAGCAGACAAAATACAAGAGTGGCCTTTTTTACTAAAAGGGTTTAAGCAAGTGATTGAGCAGGGGGAAGTAAAGGGGATTTTAGGCAAAGAGATGGTCTTTTATGCCGAACAGCTAAGCAAAAATTTGCTTGAAAAAGTTCAATATTTTTTTAATCTGTTTCAACCTTTTTTATTTTTATTAATAGCGATACTGATTATAAGTGTATATGGTTCGTTGTTGTTGCCGATTTATAATGAAATGGAGCGATTGATATGAAATGTAGAAAACGGACAAATAAATACGCAGGATTCACACTTTTGGAAATGCTGTTAGTACTCTCAATCATAGCGGTTTTACTATTATTATTTGTCCCAAATCTATCCAAGAAAAGTGAACTGATCCAAAAAGAAGGAACAGAAGCTTTGACAAAAGTAATAGAAACACAATCTGAACTATTCAAGCTAGAAATGGAAGATCACGAAGTAACGTGGGAAAAACTGTTCAATAATGGCTATCTTACTCAAAAACAAATTGAAGATGCTAAAAAACGGAAAATTCAATTAAAATGACAAAATATCATGTGGATAAACATTTAGGTTCGACTTTTTTCGAGATGTTGCTTGTTTTAGGTATCGTTGCTATTTGTTTTAGTTTTTCGTTTTCGCAGGCTTCTAGATGGCAAGAAAAATTAGAAAATCAATTTTTTTTATATGAGTTTGAAAAAGTTCTGTATCAGCTACAGCAAACGGCTTTATTTACAAATCAGACTACAAAAATAAGCTTAAATCAGCAGTTCCAAAAGATTGAATATGAAACAGTGGACTACAATGGCAATATTGTAACGATCAAATTAAAAATTCCAAGTAAGCTGATCGTGCAGGATACACAGACCATTCAGTTCAAAAAAGGGAATGGCAACACGGGGAAGATGAAAAAGATGAGCTTTATTTGTTTAAGCGTTAACAAAAAGTATTCGTATCAGTTTCAGATGGGGAGTGGACGTTTTGAAAAGAAAGAGGAATCAAATTCGAAAAAGTAAGGGGAGTTTGATCATTGAAAGCTATTTATCTGTCATTATTCTGGGAACTATGTGGTCCGTTTTGGGGATGGGAATGATCCGTATAAACCACCAGACCCACGAAAAATTTGCTCGTTTAGAAGCTTATCGAGCAGCATATGAGATGAGTGAAGAGATGAAAGTGAATAAAGCAGTACAAAGCTACGAAAAAAAAGTTCAGAAAGAAAGGTTTCGGTGTGTATATTTGCCCCAACGAGAAATTGAGGTTTGCTATGGAAAAAACAAAATTTCCCTACAATTATTACAAATTAAATAAAGGCTTCACTCTTTTAGAAGCTTTAATCAGTCTCTTCTTATTTAGTTTGGTAGTGAGCACATTACCCCCAGCAGTGCAGTTGATTCGAAAATATGAAAAGCAAAATAGCTCTAAGTATCAACTAGAGTGGCATGTATTTCTTGCACAGATGAATGTCGTGATGACTCGTGCTGATACTCAAGAGATGACAGTTATTGATGGCAAGTTGGTTTATTATGAAAAAGACAAAATAGTAAAAATAGAGCACTATAAAAAAATGCTTCGCCGAGTAAAAAATGGCGGGCATGAGCCACTTTTATTAGGGGTTAAACATGTAAAAGTTGAAAAAGTCAATGCACATGTTTTTCAATTAGAGGTTGAATTTATTGATGGTACTACCAATAACGGAAGGTGGACAATTAGTGGCAGATTGTAAAAAACACAAAGGCAGTTTACTCGTTTCGACTGTGGGAATATTTTGTATCACGCTTTTATTGTTTCTAGCAATAACAGCAGATTATTACCGAAAAAGTTTATTTGTATATCAGACAATCTGGTATTACAAGTTACGCATTATGGAGAATATGTCCGTGCAACAACTAAGAGAACAAAGTGCCAAAGATTTAGCTAAAAGTAGTTATGATCAGAAATATATTTTTGTTGATGGAGAGGTAGAAGTAAGCTATAATAATCAAATTTTTCATTTATGTACGAAAGCAAAAGGGAAGTCTTACCAGCTAAAAAAAGAGATTCCACTTGCTCAACTTTTAAATTAAAAAAAAACAACGTTTTTATAGAAGTCAATACTTGAATTCTTGTAATAGATTCGTTAGAATTAGGGAGAATGAAAGTTGTTAAAAAGAGGTGGGAAAATGTCTCAACAGACAGTAGAACAAGGTTTTACAATTATGAATGAAGCGATTGACCTATTAAAGAAGGCCATTGGTGTTTCTTTTTTAGATAGTTACATTGAAACTGGTGAGAACTTTCTTGATGGACAAACAGTCCGGGTCCTTGACGGAGTACCCAACAAGGATCATGTGCAAAAACTAGAATGTGCGTACAAAAAATTTCAAGCGCTATCATTTTCAAAAGAAGAGCTTAGAAAAGTCTTTCAATTAGTTTTATTGAAAGGGATGAAGCAAGAATATGTTCAACCTAACCATCAGTTAACTCCTGATGCGCTGGGCTTTTTGTTTGTATATCTAATTGAACAATTGAAAAAGAAAACTCAAACAGAGCTTTCTATACTGGATATTGCAGTTGGATCCGGGAATCTTCTCTTGACTGTGTTACTTAATCTTGAGCTTGCGGGCACTACAGTTAAAGGCATTGGGGTAGATATTGATGATACTTTGCTATCTGTTGCAGCTGTTAACACGCAGTGGACAAAAGCCTCTGTTCAGTTGTTTCACCAAGATGGTTTGCAGCCGTTGCTGGTCGATCCAGTTGATTTTGCGATTTCTGATCTGCCAGTTGGCTTCTATCCAAATCAAGATAAAGCCGCAAATTTTCAAGTGTTCTCAGAACTGGAGAATACCTATGCCCATCATTTGTTGATGGAACAAAGTATGAAATATGTAAAAGATGGAGGCTATGGAATTTTCTTAGTCCCAGAAAATCTTTTTGAAACAAGTCAAGAGGAAAGTTTGAAGAAATGGTTACGTTCATCTGTTTATGTACAAGCAGTTTTGAAATTACCCAATAACTTATTTAAAACAAAGCAGTCTAGAAAGAGCATTTTGGTCGTACAAAATCAAGGTTCCGGTAGCTGTCAGGCTAAAGAAGTATTGTTAGCTGAGCTTCCTTCATTGCAAGATCCAAAAGCTTTACAAGCATTTTTTGCTAAATTTTCTTCATGGAAAAAGCAGTATTTAGACTAAAGAATAAAGGAGACGACTATGTCAAAAACAATAGCGATTAACGCGGGAAGTTCAAGTTTAAAATGGCAAATTTTTGCAATGCCTGAGGAAACGATTATTGCAAAAGGGATTGTAGAGAGAATTGGCCTACCTGAGTCTATCTTTACAATCAAATATGGAAACGGAGAAGTCTATAACCGAGTGTTGGATATTCTGGATCACGATATTGCTGTAAATATGCTTTTAGAACAATTGATAGCTTTAAATATTATTCGTTCCTTTGATGAGATTAAAGGTGCGGGACACAGAGTAGTAGCTGGTGGGGAAACATTTCAAGACTCTATTATAATCGACCAAGCGGTTTTAGAAAAAATAGAGTCGCTAGCTGAATTTGCGCCCTTGCACAATCCTGCAGAAGCAAAAGTAATTCGTGTATTTGAAAGATTATTGCCAAAAACGACAAATGTTGCTGTTTTTGATACTTCTTTTCATACGACAATGCCTGAAGTGAATTATTTGTATAGTATTCCAACCGAGTATTACGACAAATACAAAGTTAGAAAATATGGAGCGCATGGAACGAGTCATCGTTATGTAGCGCTTCGTGCTGCTAAAATGTTAGGTAAACCAATTGAAGAGTTAAAATTAATTACATGTCACATCGGGAATGGGGTTTCGATTACTGCAATTGAAAACGGAAAATCAATTGACACCTCAATGGGCTTCACGCCTTTAGCCGGTACTACTATGGGAACAAGATCCGGAGACATTGATCCTTCATTGTTAGCCTATTTGATGGAAAAACTAGAGATGACGGATATGAATGAGATGATTGATTTGCTCAATAGAAAATCTGGTTTGCTAGGTATTTCCCAAATCTCTAGCGATATGCGTGACTTAGAAGAGAATCCAGATCCAAAAGCCCAACTCGCGGTTCAAATATTTGCTGATCGTATTCGTAAATACATTGGTTCTTATTTTGCAACGCTAAACGGAGCAGATGCTATTATTTTTACAGCAGGAATTGGGGAAAACGACCGAAAGATGCGTCAAAGAATCATTTCGGGTCTCTCTTGGTTTGGTTGTGAACTTGATCCGCAGCGGAACGAAGCACAAGCTGTTGAAACCATCATTTCTACAGAAGATTCAAAGGTTAAGGTATTGTTGGTACCGACAGACGAAGAGTTAATGATTGCACGTGACGTTGAAAAATTAACCAAGTAATTAACAAGTTATTCTATCATTTTATTACTTGAAAGGCTGTTACTGAGTCATTTTTGGTTTTTGTGTTTTGGATAGATAAAAACTCGACTAGAATTTCTAGTCGAGTTTTATTTTTTAGAATTTAAATGTTTATTTTTTATTATCTAGATTTGTCCGAACAATTAATACATCACAAGGAGCATGACGGATAACATATTCTGAAACAGACCCCATAAACAAACGTTCAACAGCATTTAGACCTGTAGCGCCGAGCATAATCAAGTCAATGTTGTTTTCAGTTGGAATTTCTTTTGCAATGAGCGGTTTTGGAGCGCCGTATTCAATCAGCTCTTTGACATCTGTAAGACCTTGTTTTTTTGCAAAATCAATATATTCTGCAATCGTTTGCTTAGCCATACTAGTAGCTTGTTCTACCATTGTTTCATCAAAAGATGCGATATTTTGAAAAGCACGCGTGTCAATAATGTGAGCGATTAGTAAGTGGGCCTTATTTCTTAAACATACACTAACAGCTTTTTGGAAAGCTAATTCCGCTTCATCTGATCCATCTACTGCAACCAGAATATTTTTGTAATCTTGAGTCATAACTAATCATCCCTTCAAATAGTAAGTATTTTTTACAACCATTTAGCTAGCGTAAAGCTAAAAATCATTGAACATACTAGGACAATAAAGATGTAGATTAACGTAAAAGTTAGGTTATGTACAAAAATAAGTGCAATACCAATCAACCCGAGTCCAAGATATATCCGACTAAACAGTGTAATCGAATTTGTAACTGTGGTTATTGAATTTTTTTTGCCAAAAAGCTTTGCTAATTTTTCTTTTTTTTTAGTAAAATAAAATGCAATAATCATTAAAAAAATCGCAATAATAAGTAATAAGAATGTAAGCATCGGTTGCTCCTATAAGGTATAGAAATTAAAAAAATAATATCCGTCGATGCCGTTAATCGTCCTGTAGCGTTGATCCCGCGAGTAAGCAGGTGGGCTCAACTGTCAATTCTTCAAACTACCAAGTGAAAAGGCTTGTTTTCCAAATGAGCTAGTTCGATCCCAAAGTAACACTAAATGTTCGGTCAACACAGTGTAGAACAACTCGCACACCACAGATATTACACCATTATCGTAGCATAATTTTAAAAAAACATCAATGAATTCTGCCTACGAATGGAGGGTTATTTTTTTTTCTGTTGCTGAATTTTACAATATTGATGAAGCAAAGCTTGTTCATACTTTCCAGTTTCTTTTGGTTTGTAATAGTGAACATTCGTTAGCTTATTGGGTAAATATTGTTGGCTTACCCAACCATTTGGAAAATCATGAGGATACTTATAGGCAACCCCTCGATTCAGCTGTTCGGCCCCTTGGTAATGACTGTCCTTTAGATGAGGGGGCACATCACCTACTTTTCCAATCCGAATATCGGCAAGTGCTGCATCAATAGAAGCACATGCGGAATTTGATTTTGGAGAAAGACAAAGATCAATTACTACTTGGGCAAGTGGGATGCGTGCTTCTGGAAATCCGAGCTTTTCAGCCGCTTGAACAGCGGTAACCGTTCGGGCAGCAGCAGCGGGATTTGCTAGTCCGATGTCCTCGTATGCTATGACCATCAACCGTCTGTTAATGCTAAGTAGATCGCCAGCTTCTACAAGACGTGCAAGATAGTGTAAGGCCGCATCCGCATCGCTTCCGCGAATAGATTTCTGCAGTGCAGAAATCACATCATAATGGGCATCGCCATCCTTATCATGAGTCAAGGACTTTCTTTGTACACACTCTTCGATAATAGGGAGGGTAAGATTTATGGTGCCATCGCTCTGACAAGGAGTGGATTTTACAGCTAGCTCTAGCCCATTTAGTGCACTCCGTACATCGCCATTTGTTACACGTGAAAGATGTTGTAATGCTTGTTCATCTATCTGTACGGACTCATTGCCAAGTCCGTTGTTTGAATCGTTCAGTGCTCGTAGAAGGGTTTCTTTTATTTCTTCCTCGTCTAAGGGGGTGACCTCAAAAATTTGGGTCCGACTTCTGATAGCAGGATTGATGCTGATATAAGGATTCTCTGTAGTAGCACCAATCAAAATAATTTGACCACTTTCTAAATGTGGGAGTAAAAAATCTTGTTTGACCTTATCTAATCGGTGTACTTCATCAAGTAGTAAAATGACGGTCCCACTCATCTTGGCTTCTTCGGCTACAATTTGTAAATCTTTTTTAGTATCCGTTGCGGCATTGAGCGCACGAAACGCATATTTAGTAGATCCTGCAATGGCGCTTGCAATACTTGTTTTACCTGTTCCGGGTGGTCCGTATAAAATCATCGAAGAAAGCATTTTAGCATCGACCATCCGACGAATAATTTTTCCTTCTCCAACTAAGTGTTTCTGTCCCACAATATCTTCTAACGTTTGAGGACGCATGCGGTAAGCAAGTGGTTTTTGCATACGAAAGACCTCCTTTTATTTCTACCATCAGTATAGCATATTTCTAAAATGTGGAACATACATTCGTTTTAAATGTTGCTTTTGATGGCCAGAGAACCTTTCTCGATTGGTTTAAATAAAAGCAGAAGATAGAATGCTTACAAAAGCGAGAAAATATATGGCATGTCACCTCTTATTCTTGTATGATAAAGAGGAATGAGTAAAGTCGGAGAGGAATAACGTGATGAAAAAAGAAACTATTTTAACCTGTTTGGAAACAGAGCTAACTAAGACAATGGGAAATTATGATTTTGCTATTGACTGGGATAAAAGAAATCACACAATTGAATTGATTTTTCAATTGTTTGCTCAAAACAAGGTTGGGTTAGCGATTGAGGATACTGACGGGACAAAATCTGAGGAAGAAATTATTGAATTTGAAGATGCCCTTCTTTTTTATCTTCCAGGGAAAAGTCAATTTGAGGAATCAGATTATCTGAAAGTTTTTCCATATGAAGGGAAAAAAGGAATTGACAAAGCTTTGATCTTAGCAATTTCAACGTACCTACCTGAGGTTTTAACAGAAGGAGAAAGTGATTTGTTAGATTTTCTAAATGATCAGGATGCAGATGTCTTTGAATTAAAGTGGCAAGATGCAGAGTTTGATGAGATTTATGCAAAGAAAAAAGAAAAAAATGCGGGCAATGTGGCCTATCCAAGTTATTAGGAGGAAAAAAATGAAGTGGACCGAAGTAAAGATAACAACAACGAGTGAAGCAGTGGAAGCTATCTCCAACATTATGATTGAGTCAGGCGCGAGTGGGGTATCGATAGAAGATGCGTTGGACGTGGAAAATTTCAAGTCGGATGCCTTTGGAGAATTACTGGATAAGTCGACTTTCAAGCATGTAAAAGAAGGGGCAATTATCCGAACATATTTTCCAGAAACGATGTTTTTACCTGAAATTTTACCTGAAATGAAAGAAAGAATTCTAAAATTACCAGAGTACGGCTTGAATATTGGTGAAAATAGGTTGGAGATTAGTGAAGTTGCAGAAAGCGACTGGTCTTCTGCCTGGAAAAAATATTATCACCCGGTACGAATTTCCCGCTTTTTAACAATTGTACCAAACTGGGAAAAATATGAACCTAAAAATCAAGATGAGTGCGTGATCAAACTTGATCCTGGTATGGCTTTTGGAACGGGTACGCATCCGACCACTCGATTGACTTTACAAGCGTTAGAAACAAGTCTTTGCGGAGGAGAAACGGTTTTAGATGTTGGAACGGGTTCGGGTGTTTTGAGTATTGCGAGTAAAAGTTTTGGCGCAAAAGAAGTTTTTGCTTATGATTTAGATGAAGTAGCGGTGAACGCTGCAAAAGAAAATATGGATTTAAATCCTATTGCGCAGGATGTACATGTTAGCGCTAATGATCTATTAAAAGGAATTTCAACACAAGCGGACGTGATTGTAGCCAATATCTTGGCAGATATTATCTTGCGACTGATTGCGGATGCACATCGATTATTGAAGGAGCAAGGAACGTTTATTGTTTCAGGCATCATTAAAGAAAAAAAAGATGAAGTGGTTACAGCGATGATGGAAGCAGGATTTGTAGTCGATCAATTGTTACAGCAAGGGGATTGGTTTGCGATTATTTTGAAAAAAGCAGAGATTGAGGAGTAGTAGGGCGATGCAACGTTATTTTTTGAACGAAAGGTATGTAAATCAAAATCAATCTTTTACATTAACAGAAGAAGACTATCACCATGCGGTTCGAGTGATGCGCATGGCAGTTGGAGATGATTGCTTTTTAGTGTTTCAAAATCAGTGTTCGATTAAGGCGAAAATCACACGAATTGAAGCAGACAGCGTTTATTTGGAAGAAATTGAAAAAGAACAGGCAGAAAAAGAAATGCCTGTGTCAGTCACGATTGCTTGTGGGTATCCAAAAGGGGACAAGTTAGAATGGATCGCACAGAAAGGGACAGAGCTTGGTATGCAAGCGCTAGTCGGTTTTCCAAGCAAATACGCTGTAGCAAAATGGGACGACAAAAAAAGAGTGAAAAAGAGTATCCGTTTGCAGAAAATATGTAAAGAAGCAGCAGAACAAGCGCACAGAACCATGCAGCCACAGGTTACGTTACTCAGTGAACTGGATGAGTTGGTTCAGAAGTTTAAAGAGTATCAGACGGTTCTTGTTGCATATGAAGAGTCGGCAAAAAAAGGCGAAAAATCTGCTTTTGTACAGGCAATCACTCAATGTGTGCAGCAAGAAAAGGTATTGATTATTTTTGGACCAGAAGGTGGATTTTCTAAAGGAGAAATTGACTTGTTTTATCAAAATGGCGCAATCATTTGTGGCTTAGGTCCAAGAATTCTTCGAGCCGAGACCGCCCCAATCTATGCGTTGAGTGCTATGAGCTATCAGTGGGAATTGCTAGGATAATAAGATAGTGATTCGTTGAAAAAAAGCTTGAAAAACAGTATACTAAAGAAAAGCATGGAGCAAGATGAATCAAGGAGTACTGCTTTCAAGTAGTGCTTCTTTTGTATAAAGGGAGTGAAAAGGATGCCTAGAGAGGAAATCTTAACTGGACAAAGTGTTATTAATATGACAAGACAATATATGAGCGAAGAACACGTGGCGTTTGTTCAAAAAGCATGTGAGTATGCGACAGATGCGCACTCTGGACAAACGAGAAAGTCGGGGGAACCCTATATTATCCACCCTATTCAAGTAGCGGGTATTTTGGCAGAGCTTAGAATGGATCCTCATACGGTTGCAACGGGTTTTTTACATGATGTTGTCGAAGATACCGAAGTAACGTTGGATGATTTGAAGCGTGATTTTGGTAAAGATGTGGCAATGCTTGTCGACGGAGTAACCAAGCTTGGGAAAATCGAGTACCGCTCACATGAGGAACAATTAGCGGAAAATCATCGAAAAATGTTACTTGCGATGGCACAAGATTTGCGTGTGATTATGGTGAAATTAGCGGATAGATTACACAATATGCGTACTTTGAAACATTTGAGAGAAGACAAACAACGCAGAATTGCACAAGAAACAATCGAAATCTATGCACCTTTAGCGCACCGCTTAGGGATTGGACAGATTAAATGGGAGTTAGAAGATACGGCATTACGTTATTTAAACCCAAGACAGTATTACCGGATTGTTCACTTGATGCAAGCAAAACGTGAAGAACGTGAAGCCTATGTAAATGAGGCGGTGGAAGAAATACGTAAAGCGACAGAAGATTTAGAAATCTATGCTGAAATCTATGGCCGCCCCAAACATATTTATTCTATTTATCACAAAATGAAAGATAAGAAAAAAGACTTTAGTGAGATTTATGACTTGCTCGCAATTCGTGTTGTGGTGGATACGATTCGAGACTGTTATGCCGTTTTGGGGGCAATTCATACAAAATGGAAACCGATGCCAGGAAGATTTAAGGACTATATTGCGATGCCAAAAGAAAATATGTACCAATCTTTGCATACCACGATATTAGGTCCACAAGGTACTCCTATTGAAGTCCAAATTCGAACTCATGAGATGCACCAAATTGCTGAATTTGGGGTTGCGGCACACTGGGCCTATAAAGAAGGGAAAACAGATAAACTGGAACAACAAGATGGTGTAAGCCGTCAGCTTGGCTGGTTTAGAGAAATTATCGAACTGCAAGATGAAAGTTATGATGCTTCAGATTTTATGGAAAGTGTCAAAGGGGACATCTTTAGTGATAAGGTCTATGTTTTCACGCCCAAAGGGGATGTTACAGAGTTGCCAAAAGGCTCAGGACCACTTGATTTTGCCTACAATATTCATACTGAGATTGGCAACAAAACGACAGGTGCCAAAATTAATGGGAAAATGGTCCCATTAGATTATAAATTGAAAAATGGCGACATTATCGAAGTTTTAACTTCGCCCAATTCTTTTGGACCAAGCCGTGATTGGGTCAAGATGGTGGCTACTAGCAAAGCAAGAAATAAAATCAAACGCTTTTTCAAAGTCCAAGATCGCGAAGAAAATATTATCAAAGGAAGAGAGCAAGTAGAGACATTTCTTTTAGAAAATGATTTTCCACCTAAAGTTTTCCTGGGTAAACAAAAACTAAGTGAGGCTTTAGAGCGTTTTAATTTTAATTCTGAAGACGACTTGTTTGCAGCAGTTGGTTACGGCGAGGTAACTGCTCAAGTAGTTTACAATCGTCTAACCGAAAAGGAAAGACGTGAACGAGAGCGAGAACGCCAAAAACAAGTAGCAGACGAGCTGATGAATCAACCCGTTCAAAAGAAAGAAAATGAAAAATTAAAAATCCGTCATGAAGGTGGCGTCGTTATTCAGGGTGTTGACAATCTGCTCATTCGTTTTAGTCGTTGCTGTAATCCTGTTCCTGGGGATGACATCGTTGGATATATTACGAAAGGAAGAGGGGTCTCAATCCATCGAAGTGATTGTCCGAATGTGAAAAATTCTGAAGAAATTAAACAACGACTGATTGATGTTTCTTGGGAAGAAGATGCTGCAGAAGTCGGAAAAGAATACGATGCTGACCTAGAAGTTTATGGATACAATCGCTCAGGTCTACTAAACGATATCTTACAGGCGGTTAGTTCTGTTTCTAAAAATTTGGTTAGTGTGGAAGCCAAACCAAACAAGAATAAGATGGCTACGGTTAGTTTAACTTTATCTATTCAAAACTTAGCACATTTGCAAAAGATTGTTGATAAAATTAAAAATGTTCCAGATGTCTATAGTGTACGTCGAATGAAAGGATAAAAGAATGAAAGTTGTTTTACAACGTGTGTGTCAAGCAAGTGTTACGATTGAACAGCAAGTGACTGCAAGCATAAACGTCGGTTTCGTGCTTTTGGTTGGGGTTCAAACGGGAGATACACAAGCCGAGGCAGATTATTTAGCTAAAAAAATTGCTCATTTGCGGGTATTTGAAGATCAAGAGCAAAAGATGAACAAAAATATTTTGCAAGTGCAAGGAGAAGTTCTATCCATTTCCCAGTTTACCTTGTTAGGTAGCACAAAAAAAGGCAATCGACCGAATTTTATGCAAGCAGAAAAACCTGTCCGTGCCAAATCTTTGTATGATTACTTCAACGAACAGCTTAGAAATTATGGCGTGAAGGTGGCAACAGGAGAATTTGGTGCAGATATGGATGTTTCGCTGGTAAATAATGGACCGGTCACAATAGTACTCGATACGAATGACAAATAGACGAGTTGATTAGCTATTTTTAGGGATTACCTCGTGCATCATGACAAGGATAAAAGCACCGCCGTTAAATTCATGTAAAATGAAGAAAACGGGGGTGCTTTTTTGTGGAGATTGTCCTTTGGCACTCGTTACCGTGTGTTTTATAGCTGGATTAAGATTAGTGAGTTTGCGTATTTTGCTGCCATTTTCCAAGCTCTACATAGACAGGCAATAGTGATTTTCCCCGTTCGGTTAATGAGTATTCAACATGGGGAGGAACTTCATTAAATTGTTTGCGGGCAATAATTTCCCGTTGCTCCAGTTCTTTTAAAGAAGTAGCAAGGACGGTATTTGTAATAGGAGGGAGCCTTTTTTTTAGCTCCCCAAAGCGCAAAGTGTCATTTTTGAGTAAGAAAAAAATAATTCGAGAATGCCATTTTCCTTGTAAAAAGACCAAGGCTTGAATAATCGGGCAGTCTTGCCCATCCTTAAATTCTGCTAAACTTGAGAAAAATTTTTGATATTCCGGGGTATTATTTTGCATCGGCTTCCTCCTTAGTATGCTCATTCGTACTTAGTTATAAAAAACTGCGTACTTGAGGCATAATTCATAGTTAGTATAATGAGATTAAGAAACAAAAGCAACAACAGAAGATAAAAATAATAGGAGGCTAACAATTTGGAAATTTTAACAAATCAGTTATGGGGACATGAATCTAAGGCGAATTATCAAGCTTATTTAATGGGAAATTCAAAGGATATTGAATTAGAAAGAAAGCATCCAGCTGTGATTATTTGTGGTGGTGGAGGGTTTGCCCGAATTACTGCTAGAGAACAAGAACCGGTTGCACTTTATTTTTTAAATCAAGGATATCAAGCGATAGTTTTAAATTATACGACTCATTCAATAGGAGATGGAACCTTTCCCAATCCTGTCCTAGATTTAGCGAAAATGATGCTTATTGTCAGAGAAAATGCCGCAAAGTGGCAAATTGATCCAGAAAAAGTTACCATTATGGGTTTTTCTGCTGGAGGGACAGTCTGTGCCTCACTGGCAACTCAGTGGCAGGAGCCATTTTTGGCAGAAAAATTAGGAGTATCAGCTGAAAGGTTACGACCGAATGCTGTAGTACTAGGGTATCCAATCCTTGATTTCGTGTATCAAAAAGAAATGGCAGCAGTAGATAAAAATCGAGACGAGATTTTGAAGTTAGTGAATCAACCAAAAGGATTATTTTTGGATAAGGCCCTAGAGTTAGGAGCTGGAAAAGGAGCGACAATTGCGCAATTGGAATCGGTAAGCCCGATTAGTCACGTTACGTCCAACGTTCCCCCCGTCTTTATCTGGGGAACGGCTGACGATGAGATGATGTATACCACACAATTGCTCAATTTTGCGCGTAAGCTTAGTGAAAATAATTTAAATTATGAATTACACATTTTTGAAAGTGGCCCCCATGGGCAATCTCTTGCCAACTATAATTCAACTCCAAGTGGCTCAGAAGATGGGATTTCAATATGGGCACCCCTAGCGCTAATGTTCCTAAAAAAACATCTGCAATACATGAATTGACAAGCCGTTGTTAGATAAAAAAGGTGCCCAATCGGGCACCTTTTTTTATTTGAAATAATCTTTTAGTCCTGCAACGACTGCGGTAGCAATTTTCTTCTGATACGCTTTGGTTTTAATACTTGCGACATCCGAATCATTGTTCATGTATCCGAGCTCCAGCAGTAAAGCAGGACGTTTATTTTCTCGTAAGACTTGGTAATCTGCAAATTCGTAGCCACGATTTTGTAGTGGCAGATTCGCGGCTAGGTATTTATTAACATCCGCGGCTAAGTTTTTATTTGCATCATTGTAATAATAAGTGGTCGTTCCACTTGCTTCATTTGCATTTTCAGACGAATCAAAGTGGAAGCTAATAAAGGCATCGGCTTTTGCATTATTGCTGATTTCGGCAATATTTGAAAGAGAAACAAACGTGTCAGAACTACGTGTCAGAACTACATTGGCCCCTAGTTTTTCCAGTTTTTCTTTGACAATTTTTACGGTACTAAGAGTCATATTCTTTTCAAAGAGTTTCCCGTCGGTGCTTTCAGCACCAGGGTCAGCTCCACCATGCCCAGGATCAAGAACAATGGTCGCCTCAGCGATAGAGGTGGCACCTTTGGTTGTAGTGGCGGTATTTGTTCCAGTTTTAGATGTCACATCTAACAAACTAGCATTGATCCATCCTTCTTTTTTACCAACTTCTACTTGGGCCCAGCCGTTTTGTTCCAAAGTTACAGTTACTTTTTGCCCATTTTTTAAGGTGGCGAGCACTTGACTATCAGTAGACCCACTTTCTCTTAGCTTTGTTCCATTTGTATTTACAGTAGCGTCAACATTTGTTGAGGAGTTTGCATTTCCTTGTTCTACGAGCCAACTCGCAACCCAACCAGTAGAATTATCCGACAAGCGAACATTGTACCATTGATTTTTCTTGGAAAGAACCGTCAAGTGGTCTCCTTTTTTAGCTTGTGTTTGTACATCATAAGAAACCCCAGGACCTGACCGAATATTAATTGCGATATTGTCGACGACAACAACTTTGTAGCGACCTAAATAGATAAAACACGCAATAATGGTCAAAATAATGATTAAATTTAAAATCAATAATTGCATAAAATTTTTCTGTTTTCTGCTTTGTTTCACGTTTTTTCCTCTCTTAATCGTAACTTTTATTCATATTATACCAAAATTTTGAAAATAAAATAGATTTTTACCTAGAACCTATAATTATTCTTGACTTTTTTTCAGCTTTCTAGTAGTTTTATAGATAATATAAGTGAAAATCAGGGAAAGAGCGAGTAGTGATTTATTTTTTTATTAGAGAAAATTGGCACAGGCTGAAACCAATTTAAAAAGTAAAGCACGAAAGACACTCTGGAGATGAATAGTGAAAAGCTATTTCGTTACGAGCGTTAATCGTATTGAGTGGGAAGAGAGTCTCTTCCAATTTTAGGTGGTACCACGTAAAAATATTACGTCCTTGTTTTTTAACAAGGGCTTTTTTTATTTTATTAAAAAGGAGAGAACGAACATGAGCTATCAAAGACCAAAAGGGACTGCGGATATACTACCTGGTGTCTCAAATAAATGGCAATTTGTCGAAGAAACAGCGCGTTTATTGTTTCATGATTACCAATTTGATGAAATCCGAACACCAATTTTTGAACATCACGAAGTTATTTCAAGAAGTGTAGGGGATACGACCGATATTGTTTCAAAAGAAATGTATGAGTTTTATGATAAAGGAAATCGCCACTTGACTTTGCGTCCAGAAGGAACAGCGCCTATTGCGCGTGCATTTGTGGAAAATAAATTGTTTGGACCAGAGTTTTCCAAACCATATAAAACGTATTACATGGAGCCGATGTTTCGATATGAACGTCCACAAGCAGGGAGAATGAGACAGTTCCATCAACTAGGTGCAGAAGTATTTGGTAGTAAAAATCCAGCGACAGATGTGGAAACGATGGCAATGGCAATGGCTTTTTATGAACAATTAGGAATTAAACACATCAAACTTGTGATTAATTCTCTAGGTGACAAAGAGAGTCGTGCAGCGTACCGTCAAGCATTGATTGATCATTTGGAACCTCATTTTGACGAGTTGAGTCGAGAATCTCAAATTCGTCTGCACAAAAATCCACTTCGGGTATTGGATAGTAAAGAAAAAGCAGATCAACCTTTTGTTGAAACGGCACCTTCTATTTTAGACTACCTAAATGAAGAGTCACAACAACATTTTGATACGGTTTGCCAAATGTTGGAAGAGTTAACTATTGACTATACAATCGATCACACAATGGTGCGAGGATTGGATTATTACAATGACACAATCTTCGAAATCATGAGCAATGCTCCTGGTTTTGGTGGCGCAATCACAACTATTTGTGCGGGTGGTCGGTATGATCATTTGATAGAAGAACTTGGCGGTCCAGAAACGCCGGCTTTTGGTTTTGGGATGGGCCTGGAACGCTTGCTGATTACCTTGGAAGCAGAAAATATTGAGATTCCTGTGCCAAATACAATTGATGTCTATGTGGTCGGGCTTGGAGAAGAAACGAATGTCGAAACTTTAAAACTTGTTCAAAGTATTCGTTCATTTGGTTTTTCTGCGGATCGAGACTTTATGAATCGTAAAGCCAAAGCGCAGTTCAAATCTGCCAATAAGGAAAATGCGCGTTTAGTCTTAACTTTGGGAACGGCTGAGTTGGAAACGAAAACCGCAAATATCAAAGTAATGCAGACTGGAAAAGAAGAAACGCTCCACTTGGAAGATGTTTACGAAAAGTTCGACCAAGTCTATGACAAGCTTGTGAGTGAATAAAAGAGGAGGAAGTATGATGACAAAAAGAAGTCTTTACTGTGGAGCTGTAGCGAAAGAAACACTCGGAAAAACAGTAACATTAAAAGGTTGGGTACAAAAGCGTCGGGACTTAGGTGGGGTTATTTTTATTGATTTAAGAGATAGAGAAGGCTTTGTGCAAGTAGTGTTTAACCCAGAACGTTCAAAAGAAGCTTGGGAAATTGCGGATCAGTGTCGAAGTGAATATGTGATTGAAATCACTGGAGAGGTAGTATTTCGTGATGATGAAGCCATCAATCCGAAAATTAAGACAGGAGAATTTGAAGTGATGGCCACTGCTATTACAATTTTGAACAAAGCGAAAACTCCTCCATTTTTAATTGAAGATGAGAATAATGTTAATGACGATTTACGTATGAAATACCGCTACCTAGATTTACGTAGACCAGAAATGCTTGCGAATTTTAAATTGCGCCATCAAGTGACTAAGACAATCCGCCATTATCTAGATGAGCATGACTTCATGGATGTCGAAACTCCTTATTTGGCTAAGTCTACACCAGAAGGGGCAAGAGATTATTTGGTGCCATCACGTGTGCACGCAGGCCATTTTTATGCTTTACCGCAGTCTCCACAAATTATCAAACAATTGCTCATGGGTGCTGGGTTTGATAGATATTATCAAATTGTTCGTTGCTTCCGTGATGAAGATTTAAGAGGGGACCGTCAGCCTGAGTTTACTCAAGTCGATATCGAGACAACTTTCTTGACGCCAGAAGAAATTCAAACATATACAGAACAAATGTTGGCAAAAGTTATGAAAGAGACCAAGGGATTAGAGCTTTCCTTGCCATTCCCACGTATTTCGTATGATGAAGCAATGAGCCGTTTTGGTAGCGATAAGCCAGATACACGTTTTGATATGGAATTGATTGATCTTGAAGATGTAGTGAAAGATGTTGATTTCAAAGTGTTTAAAATGGCACTTGAAAATGGTGGACAAGTGAAAGCTTTAAATGCCAAAGGTGCAGCAGACAAGTATTCACGTAAGGATATGGATATGCTTGGAAAATTTGTGGGACAGTACGGAGCAAAAGGGTTAGCTTGGCTGAAAGTCGAAGCAGATGGCTTAAAAGGCCCAATCGCTAAATTCCTAACAGAAGTTGAAACAGAGCTTATTCAGGCAACAAAAGCAGAAGTTGGAGATATTTTGATGTTTTGTGCGGATAAAAAAGAAGTGGTAGCAGATGCATTGGGGGCACTTCGTAATCGTCTAGGAAAAGAGTTAGGTTTGATTGATGAATCTAAGTTTAATTTCTTGTGGGTAGTGGATTGGCCATTGCTTGAATACGATGAAGAAGCCAAGCGTTATGTTTCAGCCCATCATCCATTTACGATGCCCAAAGCGAATGATGTTCCTTTGCTTGAAACAGCACCTGAAAAAGTTTATGCCGAGGCGTATGATATTGTGCTAAATGGTTATGAAGTTGGTGGAGGATCGCTGAGAATCCATGAGCGCAAGGTACAAGAGCAAATGTTTGCAACACTTGGTTTTACTAAAGAATCTGCACAAGAGCAATTTGGCTTTTTATTAGATGCTTTGGACTATGGATTTCCACCACATGGAGGGATTGCGCTTGGATTGGATCGCTTAGTGATGCTATTAGCGGGCAAAGATAATATTCGTGAAGTTATCGCTTTTCCTAAAAATGGGAAAGCTTCAGATCCAATGACCGAAGCCCCAAGTACAGTAGCACCGTTGCAATTGTTTGAATTAAACTTAGATGTCACAGCAGTAGAAGAATAGAATTTTTTGAAGAGTGACTGCAAAGGATTTAACTAAAAAAGCAGTCATTTCTGTTGGTTTCCACATATAGAATTTACGAGCTATAAGGCAAGACGTCATGTTTACTGCCTTGTAGTTTTTTTAAATTAAAAAACAGGATGCTAACGAGTAGCATCCTGTTGAAAGGAGTAAAAATGAAAAAGTGTTTTTTGGGTTGTTTTGTTGGTATGTCTATATAATAGACCGAGAAGATGACTTTTTTGTGACAAAATTATAATAAAAATCATAAATATCTGGATTTATTTGTGAAAAGTGATAAAATTTGCTTACACGCCCAAAGGAATAGTTGAAAAGTTTCGTTTATTCTGATTGAAGCGGATGAAGATAAAAGTGGGGAAATGAAATGAAGAATATTTTAGGAGCGATTCCTAAAAATGAATATACGACAAAGTTATCTGTTTCAGTGTGTTATGCAGTGCTGGCCTCTATTGCGCTCAACTTTTTTTGGCAGCCAGGCCATATTTATTCAAGTGGGCTAACAGGGCTCGCCCAAATTTTAAGTACATTGATTAGTAAAACAAGTCTCTTTACGGTTCCGGTTTCTGCTATCTTATTTGTGTTAAATGTACCGATGTTTTGTCTTGCCTGGAAAAAAATCAGCAAAAAATTTACCGTTTTTACCATCATTTCGGTAACGCTCGCTTCGATTTTTATGCAAATTGTTCCAGAAACGGTTTTGACACCAGACCCCATCATTTGCGCGATTTTTGGTGGTGCGATTAATGGATTAGGGACAGGCTTTGCACTTAGAAGCGGGATTTCATCTGGTGGGTTAGATATTATTTCTATTACAATCAGAAGAGCAACTGGTAAGAGTATTGGTTCGATTGCTATATTGTTTAATGCGTTCATTATCTTTGCGGCAGCTCTTTTGTTTGGCTGGAAATATGCATTTTATAGCGCATTGTCCATTTTTATTAGTGGGAAAGTTACCGATGTTGTCTATACAAAACAACAAAAAATGCAAGTGATGATTATCACGAAAAAGCCAGAAGAAGTTGTTTCTTGCGTGCAAGATCGCTTAAGAAGAGGGATTACCATTATACACGGAGCAGAAGGGGCATTTTCTCATGATGGGCAAACGGTCTTGCTCACGGTTATTACTCGGTATGAAATGCATGATTTAGAGGATGCGATGAAAGCTTCTGATAAAGAAGCCTTTGTGAGTATTTCAGATAATGTTAAAATTTTGGGTAACTTCTATGATCCGGGAATGTAAGATTCACGACTAATATGATAAAAGTAAAAACTTAGTGTAGTGCCTTGTGCATGATGCTAAGTTTTTTTGTGCTCAAAAAGCACGGTTACGACAATAATGGTGGAAGCTTGAGAGGTTGTTTACGTATTTTTAGTTAGCATAAAAATTGAAATTCGGATGTTTTTAATGATATAGTTAAAGTAACATAAAAAATTAGGGGGAATTGCATGAAGATTTATCAAGAAAAAGTGGGAGCAGTCATAGCCCGTTTAAAAATAAACATTGAAAGCGGTTTGAATTTAGAAGAGGTTCAAAAAAAGCAGAAGCAAGAAGGAATGAATCGGTTTGATGAAGCTAAAAAAGAATCGATTTTTAAAAAGTTTATCCATCATTTAACGGACGTGACAACCATCATTTTGATGGTTGCAGCAATTATTTCTTTCTATATGGCCATCACTACTGATCATGGTGACTATGTAGAAGGAATGATGATTATTGCGATTGTCATTATTAATGCAGTATTAGCGTTGGTGCAAGAAAATAATGCAGAGAAATCGCTAGCGGCTTTACAAAGTATGAATCAACAAACCACTAAGGTATTGCGTGAAGGGCAAGAGCAAATGATTCCCTCAGAAGAGTTAGTGGTAGGAGATGTGATTTTGTTAGAAGCTGGCGGTGTGATACCTGCGGATGCAAGAGTATTAGAATCAATTCAGCTTCGTGTGGAAGAATCTGCACTAACTGGTGAAAGTGAAGCCGTAGAAAAGCATGCAGAGTTTACTACAGATGAAGAGTTATCCCTAGGCGACCAGCAGAATATGGTGTTTTCTGGCTGTTTAGTTGCAAATGGGCGTGGCAGAGCCATTGTGACGGCGATTGGGATGAAAACAGAGATGGGGAAAATCGCAAAGCTCCTAAACCAAGAAGGTTCTAAGAAGACACCTTTACAAAATCGTTTAGACTCCTTAGGGAAAAGAGTGAGTCTGTTGGCACTAATTGCGGCAGCCATTGTATTTATTATTGGAGTCTATCAAAATGAACCCTTACTCGAAATGTTTATGACTGCAGTATCTTTAGCGGTTGCAGCAGTTCCAGAAACCTTGATGGTCATTGTAACCCTGACGCTCTCATTTGGGGTTCAAAAAATGGTGAAAAAGCATGCGATTATCCGCAAGCTTCCGGCGGTTGAAACGCTAGGAACTGCAAATGTTATTTGTTCTGATAAAACGGGGACGTTGACTCAAAATAAAATGCAAGTACGTCGAGTATGGTTTCGTGGAGACACAGTGGTAGATGTCGAAGAGGCAATGACGGATGAGGCGATGGAAGTACTCAAAATGGCTGCCTTGTGTTCCAATGCCAAAGTGGAGCAAGTCGAAGAGGACTCACAACAAGTCGTAGGAAATCCAACAGAAGTCGCAATTGTATCAGCGGTAGAGAATAATTATCATACAAAAAAAGAAATAGAAGAAAAATATCCAAGAGTTGCTGAATTGCCGTTTGACTCTAGCAGAAAAGTGATGACGACAGTACACAAGATGGGGAAAAAATATATTTCGATTACAAAAGGCGCATTTGATGTGATGTTACCAAAATTCCGTTTTGGTGATTTGGAGCAAGCAACGGTGGTGAATGACCGTTTTGGAAAAAAAGCATTGAGGGTTATTGCAGTAGGATTTAGAATTTTTGAAGAGAAGCCAAGCGCTTTTACTTCGGAATATTTAGAAAATGAAATGAATTTGATGGGATTAATTGGCATGATTGATCCGCCTAGACCAGAGAGTAAAGGGGCAATTGCAAGAGCCAAAAGAGCAGGAATCAAAACAGTCATGATTACTGGGGATCATGTAGTTACTGCAAGTGCCATTGCGAAGGAGCTTGGAATTCTGACGCATGCAAAAGAAGCAATGTCAGGGGCGGAATTGCATCAAATTACTGATGAAGAACTAACAAAGCGTGTGAAAGAATATTCAGTATATGCGAGAGTAACACCAGAAGATAAGATAAGAATTGTAAAAGCTTGGCAAAAAACTGGCGCAGTTGTTGCGATGACAGGAGACGGTGTCAATGACGCACCAGCTTTAAAAGCAAGTGATGTAGGCTGTGCAATGGGAATTGCCGGAACTGATGTCGCAAAAAGTGCAGCAGATATTGTGTTGACGGATGACAATTTTGCTACTATTGTGGATGCTGTAGCAGAAGGAAGAACCGTATATAAAAATATTCGTAAAGCAGTTAATTTCTTGTTAAGCTGTAATATTTCTGAAATTTTTGTTGTATTAATTGCCATGTTACTTGGATGGGGGGCACCGGTTATCGCGTTACAGCTTCTTTTCGTCAACGTAGTAGCAGATGGATTACCAGGGTTTGCACTCAGTCGTGAAAAGGCAGAAGAAGGGGCGATGAAAGAAAAACCAATCGCCAAAAATCAAAGTATTTTTGGTGATGGGTTGTGGAAATGGATTTTATTTAATAGCATATTGTTTACGATTGTAACATTGACTGGCTACTACCTCGGTTCATTTGTGGATGGTGTCTCTACAACGGTTGGCGCAAGTCACGAGGTAGGGCAGACGATGGCATTCTTGATTCTTGGTTATTCTTCAATCGTTCATATTTTCAACTGCAGAAGTAGCCAATCAATCTTTAAAGTGAGTCTATCGTCCAATAAGCAACTAGTAGAAATGGCTGTTTTAGCCATCTTTATCATGACGATGGTCGCATTATTGCCACCACTTCAAACTATTTTTTCAGTTGTACCGCTTAGTATGAATCATTGGCGGATTATCATCAGTTTCTCTTTGCTGCCGGTTTTAGCGACAGAACTAGTCAAATTTCACTATTCGGATACGGAAACAGAAGATTAAATCAGGCAGAACACGCTTGCGTTAAACATTATTCGGAGTTATCATTGTACAGTATGAAAAGAATCTGAATGAAAGTAGGTAAAAATGAATGACGGAACCAGCCATTCGTTATCGATTGATAAAAAAAGAAAAACACACAGGCGCTCGTTTGGGCGAAATTATTACCCCACATGGTACCTTTCCAACCCCAATGTTTATGCCTGTAGGGACACTTGCAACAGTGAAAACTATGGCGCCAGAAGAACTAAAAGAGATGGGGGCAGGGATTATTCTCAGCAATACCTATCATCTGTGGTTGCGACCAGGGGAAGACTTGGTTTCTGAGGCAGGTGGACTGCATAAATTTATGAATTGGGACCAAGGAATTTTGACTGATTCTGGTGGTTTTCAAGTGTGGTCCTTAAGTGACATCCGTGACATCAAAGAAGAAGGTGTTCATTTTAGAAATCATTTAAATGGATCAAAAATGTTTTTGTCTCCTGAAAAGGCAATTGACATTCAAAACAAACTTGGTTCGGATATCATGATGAGTTTTGATGAGTGCGCGCCATTTTATGAGTCACACGACTATGTGAAAAAATCGATTGAACGAACTTCTAGATGGGCAGAAAGAGGCTTAAAAGCACATGCAAATCCTGATAGTCAAGGACTGTTTGGCATTATTCAAGGAGCAGGTTTTAAAGACCTGAGAGAGCAAAGTGCTAAGGATTTGGTCAGCATGGACTTCCCAGGTTACTCTATTGGTGGATTATCAGTAGGTGAAACGAAAGAAGAAATGAATGAAATGCTTGAATATACGACACCGTTCATTCCTGAAAACAAGCCGCGTTACTTGATGGGGGTTGGTACTCCAGATTCTTTGATTGACGGTGTGATCCGTGGTATTGATATGTTTGACTGTGTTTTACCAACTAGAATTGCTCGTAATGGAACTTGTATGACGAGTCAAGGGCGTTTGGTTGTTAAAAACGCACAATATGCGCGTGATTTTAGACCAATTGATGAAAAATGTGACTGTTATACTTGTCGCAATTACTCCAGAGCGTATATACGCCACTTAATTAAGTGTGATGAAACCTTTGGGATAAGATTAACTTCGTATCACAATTTATACTTCTTGTTAAATGTGATGAAGCAAGTTCGACAAGCGATTATGGATGACAATTTATTAGAATTTCGGGAAGCATTTTTTGAAGAATATGGATTTAATCAAAAGAATGCAAAGAAATTCTAAATAAATAAGAGTGAAAGTGGTAAGTGGGGACTTTTTTTGGTAAAGTAAAAAGAAAAAAGGTGGATGAAATATGCAATTTATTATTTTGATTGGTGCAATGGCAGTCATGCTTTTCTTTATGACACGCACACAGAAAAAACAACAGCAAAAACGACAAGAGCTTCTAAGCAATGCCAAAGTGGGCAGCAAAGTGGTCACTATCGGCGGATTACACGGGGTTATCTCTGAGATAAACGAAGAGAAAAAAACAGTGACTTTAGATTGTGAAGGGATTTATTTGGAGTTTAATCGCAGTGCAATCGCAACAGTAGAACCAAGTGTAGAAGTTCCAACAGTGGAGCAAGAAACGACCACTACGACAGAAGTAAATGAGACAGTAGAAGAAAAAGAATAACATGCTGCATTTCAAAATCAAGATGGAAGTGTGAAAGTTATGCCTGGAAAAGCAACGAAAACAGAAATCGTACTACTTGGATGGTGCATCAGAAGAAAATATCGTGAGTTTTTAAAAGCAGGCTACACCACAATCACAAAAGAAGCTTTGTGGGAGTATGTGACGTGTTTTTTATGGAAACGTGAAAAGCCAACTAGGTTTTTAGATAAGAAACAACAAATTTTACATATGACAGCAAATGATTTTTTTGATTATCAACAAATCAAAGCACAAGTTGAAGATAGTCGTCATTTTGATTGGAAAAATATTGAAGATTTATTTTAAAGAATAGGCTCCATTTTATAAAAGGGGACAGAACTCATTGAGTTTTGTCCCCTTTTTATGTGTAGAACCTTATAGGAATAGTCTTTATGGGAGAAAGTGAAAAAAATCACAAAAAACTATTTACAAATAAACTAGGGTATTGTAAAATGAGTATGTGAAAAAGTTAACAATATTATTGGAGGCGGTTTTATGAAAAAAACACTTGAAAAGACTAGTGTAGTGGAAAAGAAAATTAATCAATTAGCAATTCAAGCAAATGAATCATTAGATAAAATGAAAAACTTCACACAGGAACAAGTAGATCATATTGTTCACCAAATGGCAATGGCTGCGTTAGATCAACATATGCCGCTTGCTAAATTAGCAGTTGAAGAAACGGGTCGTGGGATTTATGAAGATAAGTGCATCAAAAATATGTATGCTTCAGAGTACATTTGGCACAGCATCAAACATGATAAAACTGTGGGGATTATCAGCGAAGATGATCAGACTGGCTTGATGGAAATTGCAGACCCTGTAGGTGTTGTATGCGGGATTGTACCAACGACTAATCCTACTTCAACAACGATATTTAAGGCGATGATTGCGTTGAAGACAAGAAACCCTATTGTATTTGCTTTTCATCCCAGCGCTCAAAAATGCTCCGTACAGGCAGCGAAAGTAGTGCTTGATGCCGCAATAAAAGCGGGGGCACCCAAGCATTGTATCCAATGGATAGAAGAGCCTGCAATTGAAGCAACAAATGCACTTATGAATCATCCAGGGATTGCGATTGTTCTTGCAACAGGCGGATCTGCAATGGTGAAGGCAGCATACTCAACTGGGAAACCAGCTCTTGGGGTAGGTCCGGGTAACACTCCGGCCTATATTGAAAAAACAGCTAAGATTAAACGTGCAGTCAATGATTTGATTATTTCTAAATCATTTGACAATGGAATGATTTGTGCTTCTGAGCAAGCAGTGATTGTGGATCAAGCGGTTTATGCTTCGGTAAAGAAAGAGTTTCAAGCACATCAAGTATATTTTGTAAAAGCTAATGAATTAAAACAATTAGAAAATGTGGTTATGAATGAAGCGAAAACAGCTGTGAATCCCACAATAGTCGGCCATCCTGCGCATGAAATTGCAGAAATGGCAGGAATTACAGTTCCAGAAGGGACTAAAATTTTAATTGCAGAAATCGAAGGTGCCGGTACCAATTATCCCCTATCACGTGAGAAACTTTCGCCAGTGCTAGCTATGATGAAAGCAAAAAATACCGAACATGCGCTAGAGATGTGTGAAGCAATGCTTGATTTGGGTGGACTAGGACATACTGCGGTAATTCACTCTGAAAACGAAGAATTACAAAGCTTGTTTGGTTTACGGATGAAAGCTTGCCGCATCCTTGTAAATACCCCAGCAGCCGAAGGAGGAATTGGCAATATTTATAATGAAATGATTCCTTCATTAACCCTTGGTTGTGGTTCATATGGAAAAAATTCAGTTTCGAAAAATGTTTCAGCTGTAAATTTGATCAATATTAAAACTGTAGCGAAACGGAGAAATAATATGCAATGGTTTAAATTACCGCCAAAAATTTATTTTGAAAAAAATTCTCTACAATACTTACAAAAAATGGAAAAGATCGAACGTGTTTTCTTAGTATGTGATCCAGGAATGGTTCAATTTGGCTATGCTGAAAAAGTTATGGCAGAATTGCGTAAGCGTAAAGATCCAGTTCAAATTGAAGTATTCTCCAATGTCGAGCCTAACCCATCAACAGATACAGTCTATGCGGGCACAGAAGCCATGATTAACTTTAAGCCAGACACCATCATTGCTTTAGGAGGTGGATCGGCAATGGATGCGGCCAAAGGAATGTGGTTATTTTATGAAAAACCAGATACAGAATTTTTCGGGGCAAAACAAAAATTCTTAGATATCCGGAAACGTACCTACAAAATTCCGTCATTAGACCAAACTAATTTTGTCTGCATTCCGACAACTTCTGGAACAGGTTCGGAAGTAACGCCTTTTGCGGTGATTACGGATAGCGAAACGCATGTTAAATATCCCTTAGCTGATTACGCATTGACACCAGATGTGGCAATTATTGATCCGCAATTTGTGTTATCTGTACCCAAATCAGTAACTGCAGATACAGGGATGGATGTGCTAACGCATGCCATTGAGTCCTACGTATCAGTGATGGCATCTGACTATACACGAGGATTGAGCTTACAGGCCATCAAATTGGTCTTTGAATACCTGGAAGATTCCGTCAACAATCCATCATTAGAAAATCGTGAAAAAATGCATAATGCTTCTACTTTAGCTGGAATGGCATTTGCAAATGCCTTTTTAGGAATTTGTCATTCTATTGCACACAAGATAGGGGGAGAATATGGCATTCCACATGGTCGTACCAATGCCATCCTATTGCCTCACATCATAAAATATAATGCAAAAGATCCTTCTAAACACGCCATGTTCCCTAAGTATGATTATTTCCGCGCAGATACTGACTATGCAGAAATTGCTCGATTCTTGGGACTAAAAGGAAAAAATACAGAAGAGCTAGTCGCTTCTTTAGCTGAGGCTGTTTCTGATTTAGGCAAAAGAGTGGGCATTCAAATGAATCTAAAAGACCAAGGAGTAACTCCTGAGGTATTAGAAAGCACAGTAGATCACATGGCAGAATTAGCCTATGAGGATCAATGTACAACAGCAAATCCAAAAGAGCCACTGATTAGTGAATTAAAACAAATCATTATAGCTGCCTATCAAGGAAACTAAAAAGCTAACCAAAGACTTGGGATATAAGCGAAAACTTATCCCAAGTCTTTTTTTAATTTTATTTTTTTAAAATCTTAAATTTTTTTGAATCTTTCTGTCAAATAAAAAGACGTATAGAAAAAGTCCATGTATAATGTTAGAATAAAAGGTGAGTCTTAAAAGGAAGAGAAATAAACTTGAGGTGGCATTTGTGAAGAAATCGAACTCTAATAAAAACATTATTATTGCATTAATTATTACCATTCTTATCGTTTTTTTAGTAAGTATGACTTTATTTCAAAGGAACAGTAGTAAAAAAGAAGGATTAATCCAGTCTTTTACAAATGACATCATTGGTATGGTAGATAAAGGGCTGTCCATCCCACTTAAATTTGTAGAAGGGAGTGTCTCTTCTATTAATAATCTATTTACAACTTACCAAGAAAATGATCGATTAAAAAAGAAAATTGATGAGATGGAAGCTTTACAAAGTGAAAATAAAAATTATAAGGCCGAGAATGAACAGTTAAAGCAACAGCTAGAACTGAATGCAACATTATCTAATTATGAAAAAGTATCGGCTAGTGTTATTAATCGTTCACCCGATAGTTGGCAAAATATTATTATTATTAATAAAGGGACAAATGATGGCGTCAAACCTAATATGCCTGTAATGGGAAGCAAAGGACTAATTGGACGGGTTCTTTCAGCAAATAAAATGACATCAAAAGTAGAATTACTGACATCGTCAAATCAAAATTCAAATCACTTTCCAGCAATGGTCGCGACTCAGAGCGGGCAAATGTCATACGGCTTGCTAGAAAGCTATGACTCTAAAGAAGAGGCGTTTGTTGTGACGCAATTAACTGGAAGTGAAAATGTCAAAGTAGGCGATACCGTGACAACTTCTGGCCTAGGCGGCAACTCTCCAAAAGGATTACTAATTGGAAAAGTGACAAAAGTGAAAGTGAATAGTTTTGGTTTAGATAAGCAAGTTTATGTCAAACCTTCAGCATCCATGTATGATTTTTCGGCGGTAACAGTAATTAAACGATTGGCAGGAAGTGATTAAAAAATGAAGAAAAGTGATGTTAGTCGTTATTGGATGGTACTAGGATTGTTTTTGTTAATGTTGGTGGATGCTCAAATTAGTAACTTTTTAAAACAACGGTTTTCTGATAATATTGCAATAAATAGTAGTTTATTATTACTAATTTTAATGTTTGGTACCTTTCGATATAGTAAACGCTACATGCTGATTGCTGCAACCTTTATCGGATTGCTTTTTGACAGTTATTTTTATGGTGTGATTGGGATTTACTTATTGTGTTTGCCGTTGTCTGTGTACTTGGTTTTCACCATATTCAACTATGTCAAACCAACAGTTGCCTCCTTATTCCTGTGTTTTATTATTATGATGACATTTGTACAAAGTGCAACAGTGTTCATCCAAACAATATTTCAAGTTGTAAAAGTAGATACCGGATCTTTTATTACAGAGAACTTAGGACCAACCCTTATATTTAACGGTGTTGTTTTTATAATACTCATTTACCCATTAAAGAAATTATTTTTAGAAAAATAATTTCTTTTTTTTTGCTTAAGAATCCTATAAGGACAGTCTTTTTAATGTTGGTTTAAGCTTGAAATGTTTTTGTAACATTCCCTTTATATGGCTGTCATGTTGCTATGCTACAATACATTTGTCTTAATAAAAGAGGAAAAGTTTGAGAAACTAATCGAGTATGTCGGAGGAAAATATATTGAAAAAGAGAATTCTATCAACTTTAATGACATGTACTGTGGCATTGTCGGCAATCGCGACACCATTAGTTGCATCAGCAGATGAATATGACCAGAAAATACAAGATCAAACGAATAAAATTAACAATCTAACTAACCAACAACAATCAGTAACAGCACAATTAGCTGAGGTTCGTACAAACATTTCATCAACAAAAGCAGAAGCTGCTAAACTACAAAAAGAACAAATAAATTTAAATCAACAAATTGCGAAATTAAAAGAAGAAGTAACTGAGCTGACTAGTCGCATTGAAAAGAGAAACGAAACAATTAAGAAACAAGCACGTTCAATGCAAGCAAACCAAGCGAACTCTGGATATTTAAACATTCTATTGAGTTCTGAGTCTGTTTCAGATGCGATTACGAAAGTAACGGCAGCATCTACACTTGTTAGTGCAAATAATGATTTGATGAAACAACAAGAAACGGATAAAAAAGCAGTTGAAACAAAACAGGCTTCAACTGAAACAAAATTGAAAGAATTAAGTGCTAATGCAGTTGAGTTAGATAATCAATTGTTACAATTACAAGACCAAGAATTACAACAAACATCTTTAGTTAACCAAATCGAAGCTTCTAAAGCGACAGAGCAAAGTAAAAAAGATGAATATGTACAAAAACAAAAAGAAGCAGAAGCTGCTCGTCAAGAACAAGCACGCTTAGCTGCTGAAGCACAACAAAAACGTGTGGCAGAAGAAGCAGCAGCAAAACAAGCTGCAGCTAGACAAGCACAACAAGCAGCAACATCAAGTTCAAGTGCAGTAAGTGTCGAAGCGTCTTCAGCAACAGCTTCAAGCTCAACAGCTACAGTAACACCTGCAAGTAGCAGTAGTTCATCAACTGCTAATACTGATTCGTCAAGTTCAAGCAGTAGCTCATCAAGTAATGATAGCAATAGTGGAAATGTAACGCCTACACCGGCACCTACACCCACTCCAACGCCTACACCAGCACCTACACCAACTGGTAATGGTGCAGCAGTTGTAGCTGCGGCAAAACAATATTTAGGTACACCATATGTCTGGGGAGGCAATAGCCCATCTGGAATGGACTGTTCAGGTTTGGTACAACTTGCTTATTCAGCTGTAGGAGTATCAATGCCACGTGTAACAACACAACAAGAATATGCTGGAACAATGATTTCTGTCAGTGCAGCACAACCTGGAGATCTGTTATTCTACGGTTCTAGAGGTTCAACCTATCATGTAGGAATTTACATGGGGAATGGTCAAATGATTCATGCACCAGAACCTGGTGATGTTGTTAAGATTACGAACATTGCATATTTTGCACCAAGCTTTGCTGTTCGTGTCCTATAAAAAGTAATCAAAAAAGAGATTCTGATGAATCTCTTTTTTTTTAGTTTTAGAGAATGGAGCATTGAAAAAAGAGTCTGAAACATAATTTTTGAGTTATGTTTCAGACTCTTTTTCTCATGATAGGTGGTGGGAGCAGAAGTGAATCTTTCGGCAATAAGCTGAAATTAACAAAAACGTGAAGCAAGACTCACGGGAATTTCTGCTGATTTTTCGGAGTTAATCACTTGTGTCCCAACTTCAATTTAAATCAGAATAGTCGTTGATTACTTCAAATAGCTTTCTGTTAGTGATAGAAATTCTTCAACATCTTTTTTCACAATATCAATACCAGATTGCCAGAAATCAGGTTTTGTTAAATCAACATCTAAATGTTTTTGAGCCAACTCTTCTGTTGTCATTGAGGCTGTATCACGTAAAAGCGCAATGTATTGATCTTCAAAATTGGTTCCAGTTTTTTGAGCAAAAGCATAGATTCCCATACTAAATAGGTATCCAAATGTATAAGGGAAGTTGTAGAAAGGAACGCTGTCTATATAAAAATGGAGCTTACTTGACCAAAAATGTGGATGATAGGTACCAAGCGAATCAAGATAAGATTCTTTTTGTGCCGCAACCATCAAGTCAGAAATTTCTTTATCGGATAAAACTTTTTGTTGACGTTCTTTGTAATAAGAGGTTTCAAATAAGAAACGTGCATGAATATTTAAAAACATTGCAATAGCATTTTGCATTTTTGTATCAATTAAATTGATTTTTTCCTCAGGTGTTTCAGCTTCTTTTAATGTAGCATCAGCCACGATTAATTCTGCAAAAGTACTAGCAGTTTCGGCTACGTTCATTGCGTAATCGCGACTTACTGTAGGTAAATCCCAGAGTACACTACTGTGGAATGCGTGTCCTAGTTCGTGTGCAAGCGTAGAGACCTCATTGATTGATTCGCCGTATGTCATGAAAATACGCGACTCTTCACTTTCTGGAAGGCTGGTACAATATCCTCCTGGACGTTTTCCTGGACGATCTTCTGCTTCAATCCAATTGTTTTCGAAAGCGTGTTGAGCAAAATTAGCCATTTTAGGACTAAATTGATGGAAATTTTTAATAATAAAAGCAGCGGCATCATCAAAAGAAAAACGTTTTTCTTTCAAATCTCCTAAAATAATTGGTGCATCTTGATCGTACCAGTCCATTTTTTCTTTACCAAATAACTGTGCTTTTCTTGTTAGAAAATCAATAAATGGTTGTTTGTTTTTTGAAATAGTATCCCACATTACATCTAATGTTTCTTGTTTCATACGATTGTAACGGAGTGGTTTTTCTAGAAAATCAGTGGTTCCATGTAATTCATAATCTTTTAAGCGGAAGCCAGCTAGATGATTTAATGTGTCGGCGAATGAAGGTGCTTTTTCCGACCAGGCTTTTTCCCATTTTTCAAAAAGTTGTGCACGTACATGTTTATCTGGATCGCCCATCATTTTATTGAATGCTTGACCAGCTGATAGTTTTTGAATGGCTCCGTTTTCTTCAAATTCAATCGAAATCGAGGCAACCAGTGTATCATAATGCTCACTCCATGCGCTAAAGCCATCCACAGAGAGTGCGTTGATAATCGCTTCTTCTTGGTCACTTAATAAGTGTTTGCCATCTTCTCGCATCTCTGAGAGGGCAAATAAGACACCTTGTTTTTGGACAAGTGCTAACTCTGAAAGCTGTTGCCATTTTTTTTCGTCGATAGCAGTTAATTTTTTAGCAAAAAGAGTATCGGCATTTTTAAATAATGTCAGGTAATTGTATAAATTTCCTTGTAGAGCAATGCACTTTTTATCATGTACATCAGCGGATTGAATCATATTAATAAAACTACCAACTTGCTCAAATCCATTAGAAATTGTATCACGCTCGTTAAAAATTTTTTCAAAGTGTGAAAATTTAGGGGCATCCTCTTCAGGTATCCAAGTACGTGTGCTTTCTACATATGTTTGGACTTCTTTGTTTAATTTTTCCATGCGAACTTTTAAATCATTAGAATCACTACCTCCTGCAAAAATAGAGTCAAGATCCCAAATTAGTGAATATGTCATACTGACACTCCTTTCTTCATGTTTCTATTATAATTGAAAATGGCAATTAATCAAAAGCAAATGAAAAGTATTGCGAAAAAAAGTTTTTTTATGTACGATGAAAGAGATTATTAGGGGGGATACTTGTGAAACAGTATTTAAAAAAGAATCCAGATGTTTATTTGTGGATTGCCGTTTCTATTATGGCTATTTTATTTTGGTCTTCTTCTAAAACGTATCAAGAACAGACTAGTGTACCATTTTTGGAGAAGACCTTGAGCGGGCAGCCTGCTATAGGCGCATTCTCAAACATCAGATTTCAATATGCGGACAGCGAAGTAAGTATTGCGCATTTGGGGTATTTCAAATTTGTAGAATTTTTCATCCGCAAAGCCGCTCATTTTTTTACTTATTTTCTTATGGGAGGCAGCTGGTTTTTAGGACTTCACCCAAAGATCAAAAATCTTGGTTGGAGCGCGTTAGTGAGCTGGCTGGCTGCAACTGGCTATGCAGGTCTTGATGAGTTCCACCAAATGCTAACTGGTGGAAGAAGCCCGCTGTTTCAAGATGTAATGTTAGATAGTATGGGCGCTCTAACAGCAGTTGCTTTCTGTGTACTATTGATTGCGTTGAGGCGTTTTAGAAAAGGAAAATAAAAAGGAAGAAGGACTTTTTATGTCAGGACATTCTAAATGGAGCAACATCCAAGGAAGAAAAAATGCGCAAGACACAAAACGAGGAAAAACTTTCCAAAAAATTTCAAAGGAAATTTTTGTGGCTGCGAAAAGTGGTGGGGATGATGCAACCTCAAATCCTGCGTTAAGACTTGCTTTAGATAAGGCTAAAAGAAATAATATGCCTAACGCTAACATTCAAAGAGCCATCAAAAAAGCAACCTCAAGTGAGGATACAGAGCATTATGAAGAAGTGACTTATGAAGGATACGGACCAAATGGTGTGGCAATTTTAGTTCATGCACTGACAGATAATCGCAATCGAACAGCTACGAATGTACGTGTGCTATTCAATAAAAATGGAGGAGCACTCGGCGAAACTGGGTCGGTCAGCTATCTGTTTGAACGAAAAGGCTATTTAGAAATCAACCGTCAAAGCTTAGATATGACAGAAGAGGCGTTCTTGCTGTTAGTCCTTGATTTAGGCGCAGAAGATTTGGAAATATCAGATGATATGTTTTGTGTCTATACAGATGGGGCTTCTTTTACCGCTGTAAGAGGGGGGCTGGAGGCTCAAGGCTTTCATCTAGAACACTCAGAGTTAACAATGGTTCCACAAACGACTGTCGCGCTGAATCAACGAGAGGCCCAAAAGGTTCAGAACTTAGTAGGAAAATTAGAAGAAGATGAAGATGTTTCCGAAGTTTTTACATCTTTAGCAGTGAAAGAAGAGGAATAAAGAATGAAGAGAGTTGTAACGGAATTAGAAAGATTTAGAGTATTGCCAGAAAAAGAAGCGGTTGTGAAAGAATGGATGGACTTTTTGAATGAATACTTACCAGATGTTTTGCTCACGCTAGAACAAGAAAAAATGTATGTGGAAGCAATCTTCCAAGAAGAAGAGCAAGGAGTGACCTATTTGTATTGGTTTAGTGTACAGGGGGAAAATCCAGTGGCAGTAGAGGAGTCTAACTTCGAGGTGGATAAAAAACATATGGCGTATTGGCAAGAGTGTATAGACCCCGCATATCGCAGTAAAAAGCTGACACCAAAAGTAGTGATGATACCAGAAAAGATTCACCAGGCTATTCAAGAAGATAAGTAAAAATCGGCAAAACAGATAACTAGACTAGTTCAGTATCTGTTGGCCGATTCGTTATATTAAGGATTTTTTTGATCAACTATCTTTTTAATGGACTTCGGAATTTTGCTCTCATTAATGGTCGCCTGTTTGAGCACGATTTCTTTACTAGAGCGAACCTCTAAGTATGCGTTTGGTGGATAAGCAGAGCCTGTAATCTCAAATTCTAATCTTTTCGTTTCACCTTTTTCATTCACTCCGATAAGCGAGTAACTGTAGCCAGTGTTCACTTTTTTTCCTTGATCATCAAGTAAATCTTGGATTTTAGCTGGTGTCGCCGAAGTTTTTGCATAGTAAGTTATCCCAACATATCTATTTTGATAATAGACAAATCCTTTATATGAGATGAACACAAGTAATATAATTACAAGAATACCAAAAAATTTTTTCATGTGAGTTCCTCCTAACTAAATACAATTATAATAAAATGAATAAAATATGAACATTGAAAATCCTTACAAATTAGAAAAGGAAACGAACATTTTTGTCACAAGTAAGAATAAAGGATACAATAGAAAAATAAGGAGGATGTGTATGATTGGAGTATGGTTTCGACACGATTTAAGATTGACGGATAATACGGCGTTATTAGAGGCAATGAATCAAAACGAGCAGATAATTGGAATTTTCCATGTAAACCCTAAGCAATTTAAGATTGGAACGAAAAATCATGAATCATTCTTCAAAGCCTGTCGTCATTTTTTTGAGGTTTCCAAAGAAGTAGGATTTCCAATCCACTTATTGTACGGAGAAATTGAGGCAGAATTTAAACAGCTGATAGAGTTGTTTCCAGAACTAACCAGTATTTATTTTAACCAGAGTGAACGAGGCTTTGGAAAGCGTCGTGATGAAGCAATGTGTCAGTTATTCGCAGCACAAGGAATCAAAGCTTATCATTATCAAGATAGTCATTTGCACGGAGCCAACGAAATTAAAAAGGCAGATGGTTGTGCATTTAAGATGTTTACTCCTTACTATAATGTCTGGATTAAGCAAAAAAAACCTCTTTTTCGGCAGATAGATAGTCAAAAGCTAGCGGAAAAATCAGTAGATGAAACGAGTAAAGTATTTTTTGAGGAAAGAAACAATCAGTTTAATGATTTAATTGCAGATTTTTCTGATGTTTCTGAGGAGGAATACGGAGCCAAGCCAGTAAGACAAAGATGTCAATACTTTATAGACCACCATTTGGCAGAATACGCTACAAAAAGAGATTTTCCAGCAGTTGATGGTACGAGCAAGCTGTCACGCTTTTTAAGAACAGGAGAGCTATCCATTCGGGAACTGTATTATCGTGTTGTCCAAGATGGACAGGATTCACAAGGAAAAGAGACCTTTATCAAAGAGTTATGTTGGCGAGATTTTTATAATATGATTTATGCTGAAAACCCTGATCAGCAAACAGTAGAGATTCAAGAAAAGTATCGAGGTATGCAGTGGAATCAAAATAAGCAATTGTTTGAGGCTTGGAAAAAGGGCGAGACAGGTTTTCCTATTGTGGATGCAGCGATGCGCCAACTGAACCAAACAGGATGGATGCACAACCGGTTGCGGATGATTGTTGCTTCTTTTTTAACAAAAGATTTATTACTAGATTGGCGATTAGGAGAGCGTTATTTTTCAGAGCAATTAGTAGATTATGACCCAGCATCCAATATTGGTGGTTGGCAATGGGCCGCTTCAACAGGGACAGATGCGGTACCGTATTTTCGTATTTTTAATCCCACTACTCAAGGGAAAAAGTTTGATACGCAGGGAGCATTTGTTCGAGAATATGTGCCAGAACTAAGGAAAGTTGAAAGTAAGTTTATTCATGAGCCTGCTAAAATGACAAGACAGTTACAAGAAAATAGCGGTTGTATCATTGGCAAAGATTATCCTGCCCCTATAGTAGATCATAAGGAGATGCGCCAGTTGGCGTTAGATCTGTTTGGGAAACAATAAAAGAGTGTTCTTAAATTTGCTTATCAAATTTAAGAACACTCTTTTCAGCTAATCGAACCATTTTGATAACGTTCAATTTTGTCATCTAAGTACTCTAAGGTATCATCAATATCTTTTCTTTTTTGACGAATGATTTTGCGATGATTTTTTAAGATCTGGAGTCGTTTTTGATGAGTGGAAGAACCTATTTGGTGGAGTGTGACATATTCTTTTAAATCATTTAATGAAATGGAAGTTTGCTGAATCTTAGTTAAAAACAGAATCCATTCAAGATTTTCTTCGGTATAAATCCGGTAGCCGCTTTGATTGCGCGAGACGCCACTCAATAACCCTTCTTTTTCATAAAAACGCAAACGAGAGGGACTAAATCCTGTCTTTTCACTAAATTCTTTAATTGTATAAGTTGTTTTTTGCATGTATGATTGCCCCTTGCCTTCAAGTCTAGTTTAAGGTTTATACTGGTCACATCTTAGCATAGGAGTGATGAAAATGGAACAAAAAAAAGGAGCAGAGATAACTTCTCGGCTAGTTTTACTAATGAGTATTGCCAATGGGGTTGTTGTTGCCAATCTATATTATGCACAACCCTTATTGATTTTGATCAGTCGCTATTTTGGCATTTCAACCACAAATGCCAGCGTGATAGCCACCTTTACGCAACTGGGATATGCAACGGGGATTATTACCCTGTTACCTCTAGCGGATGTTATGGATAAAAAGAAATTGATTGTTAGACTATTTATTCCTTGCTTGCTGGCGATTGCAGGAGTATATTTTTCAACCAGCTTTGTCCTCACTTGTATTTGTTCATTTCTTTTAGGGATGACTTCGATGACACCGCAATTATTGCTGACACTAGCAATTCAAAATTCTGATCCAGAAAAACGTGGGAAAAATATCGGCTCTTTGCTTAGTGGACTTTTGATGGGGATCTTGCTTTCAAGAGTAGCCAGCGGGATACTAGGAAACTACTTTGGTTGGAAAGCCATCTATGCAGTAGCATTTGTCTTGCTATTTAGTTTGATGATTGGCTTAATGAAATATTTGCCCCATAGTTTTGCTACTGCAGATGTTTCGTATAAAGCTGCTATGTCTTCGTTGCCAAGAATCTTTCTAAAAGAAAAATTAGTTCAAAAAATATCCTTGATTGGATGTATGAGTTTTTTTGCAATGAGCACCTTTTGGACCTGTTTAACTTTTTACTTAGCGGATGTTTACCATTTTAGTTCAGGGGTAACGGGTTTATTTGGTCTTATTGGCCTAAGCGGGGCATTTGCTTCTAAAATAACAGGGAACAGCATTGATAGACATGGACCTTACTCACCGATGAAAGTTGCTTTGGGTCTTGTTGTGGGGGCTTATCTTTTATTTTTGGGTGGAGCACAAGAACTAGTCTTCTTGATTCTGGGGATTATTGTTCTTGATTTAGGGGTACAAAGTTGTAATGTTAGTTGTCAATCTGTGATTCAACAGTTTCCTAATGCTATTAAAGGACGGGTAACAGCCATTTACATGTTCTGTTTCTTTCTGGGTGGCTCTCTAGGCAGTTTTTTAGGAACGAGTGTCTACCAAAATTATGGTTGGGGTATGGTGTGTATTATGGGATTGGTTAGTCAAATAATCGCAGTCCTCACTTTTGTTACAATTCACAAACAAAAGAAAGAAAAAAGGTAAGCAAAATTCTTTACTTACTAATTGTAAGTGCTATAATGAGTATATAATTTAAATTTACGAAATACTAAAACTGCAATTAGAAAAGGTGGAATTCATATGTCAAACTTTATTCAACAATTAAAAAATCGTCGTTCAATTTATGCTATCGGGAAAGATGTTTCATTATCTGAGGAAGAAATTACTGCGTTAATTAAAGAAGTTGTAAGAGAGAGTCCTACGGCATTCAACTCTCAAACACAACGTGTAGTAATTTTATTTGGTGAAGCGAATCAAAAACTTTGGTCATTAACAGAAGAGGCGTTAAAACCACTAACACCAGAAGAAGCATTCAAGAATACACAAGCGAAATTAAAAGGATTTGCTGGCGGTAAAGGGACCGTTTTATTCTTTGAAGAGCATAGTGTAGTAAAAAAATTACAAGAACAATTTCCCTTATATGCAGACAATTTTCCTTCATGGTCAGAACAATCAACAGGAATTTCAGCAGTAAACGTCTGGACGGCACTAGCACAAGAAAAAATCGGGGCAAGTTTGCAACATTATAATCCGGTGATTGATGAAGCAGTGGCTAAAGAATGGGCTATTCCTGAATCATGGGTATTACGTTCTCAATTAGTCTTTGGCTCGATTGAAACCAGCCCAGGAGAAAAAGAATACATGAGAGATGAAGATCGTTTCCGTGTGATTAAATAACGAAAAGTGAAGTGATAAATTGATGCAAAAAGAAGGGACAGCGATTCAACAAGTTAAACTTAAAGTGAAAAATTTAGACAATATGATTTTGTTCTATACACAAAAGATAGGACTTGTTTTGATCAACAAAGTTGAAAAGACAGCTTATTTAGGCGCACAGCAATCCACAGAACCACTATTAGTACTGGAAGAAGTTGAGGCGGCCTATAGCAAACAAGGGACTACGGGTTTGTTTCATATTGCTTTTTTACTTCCAACAAGAAAAGACTTGGGTAACACATTGCTATGGTTACTAAAAAATGAAGTACCTCTTGAAGGAGCGTCTGATCACGGATATAGTGAAGCCATCTATCTCGTTGACCCTGAGCAAAATGGAATTGAAATCTACCGAGATAAACCGATTTCTGAGTGGGATATTCGTGATAATGGTGAAATTATTGGGATCACTGAAGAGATGGATGCTGACGGAGTGATTGAAGCAGCTGACGGTCAGTGGCTAGGGTTAGCTCCTAAATCTAAAATTGGTCATATTCATTTAAAAGTGAGCGATTTGGAGCAAACAGAAGAGTTTTACAAAGAGCTTCTAGGGTTTGACTTAAAATCCAATTTTGGAAGACAAGCCAAATTTTTTGCGACAGGGATGTACCATCATCAAATTGGAACCAATATATGGAGCGGAAAAGACCTCCCAGCTACTGCGCAAAACCAAACGGGTTTAGATTATTTTGTGATCGAATATTTAGAAAAAGCCCAGTTTGATCAGACTTTAAAAAATTTAACTGTTAGAAATAAAAGCTTTGAAAAAGAGGGTGAACAAGTTAAGTTGACAGATCCGAATGGGATTAAACTAAAACTGATCTATAAGTAATGGATAGTGATAAATTTAAAAAAATATGATGTGAAAATTAAATAAAGAAAAAAATAGACTAAGAAGAGACTGAATCGGTCAACGCTTAGTCTATTTTTTGATTTCTTGATTTTTTTTGATTACAGAATAATTGGGGAAAAACAGTAAGATAATCCTATTTTTTTGTCAGGAAATATAGGTAAAATAAAGATAACAACGGGATAAGAGGTGTTAATATGTGTGAAAAAGAAATTTATAATTATCTAAAGGCGAAAGATAGTGAAGAAGCACTACTAGAGGAGTTGGTTCAATATTTTGAAGAAAAATTTGGCGAAAAAATTTCTAAACGAGAACAGTTTATTTTACTATCACAAATAAAATATAATAAAAAAATCGCAAAAAAGTATATCAAAATCAATAAATGTGCGAAAATAGTACTATATTTAATGAAAGAGCGAACAGAAATTTAAGAAAACAAAAGGAGTAGTGTAATGAATTTTAATGATTTTCTTGAAGAAGATGGACGGTTCAAATATTACATTCTAGAATTGTTGGCTAATAAAGGGAATTCATATTTGTCGGTTGGGAAGCTAATGGATATTTTATTCCTGTCAAAGTATAAAGTAAGTAATTATCTACGTGAAATTAAAGCAGATTGCCATACGTTAAACATGGATGTACAGCTCACAATATACGAAAGTGGCGAAATTATTTGTGAGAATATTTTACCAAGAGAAGTTCGGTTGTTGCGTCTTCATTATTTGAAACAATCCAATTTATTTAAGATATTTGAAGCCTATTTATGCGCCAAAAGTGAAGTCAATAATGAATATTTGATGACAAAATTATATGTCGGTCAGACTAAGTTTTATCAGTATCGTTCGGAGCTGATCAAACTGTTAGAGGAACGACAAATTAAAATAGTCAAAAATCGACTACAAGGGAAAGAAGAAAACATTCGCCTATTTGCTTTTGAAGTTTATTATTATTTTTATAACGGCATCGAATGGCCACTCGAAGAAAATAAATCAGAGGTCAAAGAAATTAGTGTATTCGTGTCTCAACTGTTTCGGCTGTCACTTGCACCAACTAAAAAAAGTAAGCTAGATCTATTTTTATCTGTTCAAGTCGTACGACTAAAAGCACAAAACTTTTTGAATACGGAGTTACAAACGAACTTTCAAGAAAAATACTTTGATCAATGGAATCGTGTCGCGCTATTTTTTAGAAGGAATTTTCAACTTTCAGAAGAGTTTTTGCGAAAGGAAGTAGATTTTCTGTTCTCATTTTTAGGTATTCAAGAATACTTGGCCAAAGAGATTGCGATAAACATCGAGACTTCTGATGAAAGAATAGAAGCGGTGACAGCGGGACTTATGAAAGCTGTAGAAGAAAGTCATTACCTTCAATCAGTTGAAAACTTACACAGCTATTTACCAGAACTGGAAATGGCTTTACGTAGAGTCAATCAAAAGCTATTTACTTTTTACATAGAGCCGACAACTTTTATTTCGGAGGAACAAATTACTTTTTTTGAAGAAAGTTATCCTATTTTTCATGAAATTATCTATCACTTTTTAGAAAGTATGCATCGAAAATATGGGTATGATTTTAGCGATGAAAAGAAGACGAACTTGTACTATGATTACATGTTTGTTTTTCTGGATCAATTACCTGTGGATATTTTACCTGATAAAGTGTATATATGTATCGATTTTTCTCAAGGTTATGCGTATGTTCGCTATATTGAAAAGATGTTGGGCTATTTTTCCAATTTAAATATTGTGATTGAAAAGAAAGTTACGAGTCATACGGATATCTATATATCTGATTTTCTTGATTTTTCGCTTATCTGTGAACAAATCATCTGGAAAAATCCACCGATTGCGCTAGACTGGGAGCGATTAGGAAATATAATTATTAAAATTAAGGGGGAAAAAGTATGAAAATGAAATGGGTTTCTGGGTTGTTGGTTGCAGGAATTTGTTTTAGTCCATTGGTATTTTTACAAAAAAGTGATGCGATTATCTTCCAGTTAGCAGAAAAAAAGCAGGCACAAACAGAGAAGCTAAAACATTTGCAAAAAGCAAATAATGTTGTGGTGCAAGGAGAGGGACAACTAAAACTTGTAAAAGAAAATGAAAAAGAAAAGACGAAAAAGAAAACTCATTTTGAACAAGTCGAACAAAACGTAGCTACTACATTGCAGGCAATGATGATTGAACCCTCAAGTTCCCCAAGTACTGAGCTTGGTAAAGTGTTTTCTAAGTTATCTGGCGTCTCGCTATACGGAGAAAGAGAAGTCTGATGTAGTAGTTAAAATATGAAAGGATTTTTTTATGAAGCATGTCAAAATTGGGGCTTATATAGCTTTTATGTTGTCGATGATTTTTGTGATTGGGTGGCAAGTTCATGTGGTCGCGGTCACGGATTATGGGAATCAATACTTAAAACAAGCGACGTTAGAGGACCAAATAGGTAATGTAAAAAATAGTTATGGCTATGATGAGCAGATGCAAAATAAGTACGAATTTGAATTTCCAGACAATGTAATGATTAAGGCAGGCAATACCATGACGTTGTTTCTACCGCCACAATTGAAAATTGGAAAAGCAAGTTCGTTTTCAATAAAAGATTCTGTTGGGGAAAAAATTGCCGAGGTAAAAACGGATGCGACAACTAAAAAAATACTAGTAACCTTCAGCAACTATTATGAAACACATAAAAAAAATAGAAATATGAGTTTTAAGCTGTATACGAATTGGGATCATTCAGTAATAGTTGGTGGAACAGAGGTCACAGTAGATTTTGAGAAGTTTCAACAAAATGTGTATATTGAGCCAATAAAAGCAATCGATTCTAATGAAATGATCGCACAGTGGGGAGAATTTGATCAAGAGGACCCGACATTAATTCATTGGAGGACCCGTCTAAATTTTAAGGGAGAAAATATTTGTCAGGCACTTTATCACAATGAGATAGGGAATCAACAGAAATTGGTATCAAAGTCTATTCAAGCTGATATAGGTGAATTTGATCAATATGGGACATTTCAAGCACAAGAAGCAATCGATCCTACATTTATTCACGAAGAGGACGAACGAAAATATTTTGATATTGAAGTCCCTTCTTTAACAAGTGGGATACTTGTGAGGTACGATACGCGAGTCTCAAAAGAAAATAGCTCCAATATGCGCTACTGGACTAAAGGCCACCTATTGGTCCATCACTGTTACTTTGATACAATAGGTTATTCTTCTATGGAAGGAGGGCAGGGAGAAGGAAGCGGAGAGCAGACGAACGAATATCAATTAAAAATAATTAAGTATGACCAATCAAATACTGGGATTAAGTTGCAAGGAGCAGAGTTTAAATTAGTAGATGCTACTGGAAGGACGGTTGCTAAAAACGTTGTGACAGATATGCAAGGAAATGCTGAAATAATGGATCTGGAAACTGGGGAGTATCAATTAATCGAAACTGCTGCACCAAAAGGTTATCAATCAGCACAAAAACCGGTAACAGTTAGTATAAATCAAGATCAGCCAAAAGAAATAGAAGTCCCTGTAGGTAATCAAAAGAAGAGCGGCTCCGTTCGCTTAACTAAGCGAGATGAAAAAAGTCATAAAGTGTTACCAAATGCAATTTTTGAACTTAGAGATAGTCAAGGGAAGACACTGAAAAAGAATTTGAAGACGGATGAAAATGGTCAACTAAGTGTACACAACTTAGTTGATGGATCTTATCAATTCGTGGAGACAACTGCACCAGCAGATTATCAAATCGATCCTACACCGCTCAGTTTTAAAATAGAAACAAGTAAAAGTGAAACAGTTGAGTTAACTAAAACGAATAAGCCAAAAGACAAGGTTACTCCACCAACTCCGATACCAGACACTAAACCAACACCAAATCCAATACCAGAACCACAAACGGGAAGTGTTTATTTGGAGAAAACAGATCAGCAAACAGGCCAACCATTAGCAGGAGCAATTTTTAGATTAGAAGATGAAAAGGGGGGCACTTTGCAAGAAGGACTAATCACCAATGATACTGGAAAGATAGAAATCCAGCATTTGGCGGTTGGAACCTACCAATTTGTTGAAACGCTGGCTCCTTCTGGCTACGTTTTAGATGCAGCTCCAATTTCTTTTTCAATTACGCCGAAAAAAAAGAATGCCAAGCTTAGCAAAACCAATCGCCCAATCAAAAGAAGTGTCATTCTTGAAAAAAAAGACAAACAAACAGGAAAAGGGTTACCGGGAGCTATTTTTAATTTGAAAGACTCAATGGGGAAAGTGATACAAAAGCATCTTGAAACCAACCAAAATGGCCATATTATACTAGATAATCTTTCAAGTGGGAAGTATGAGTTGAGTGAGGTGAAGGCACCAAAAGGCTATCAACTAGACTCCACTCCTATTGCCTTTCAAGTGACAGCTAAAAGCAGTGAAACGATTAGGTTGATAAAAACCAATCAAGCGATTAAAGGGAGTGTCAGACTGACTGGAAGAGACGGGGAAACAGGACTACCACTTGTAGAAGGGGCTTTTTACTTGAAGAAAAAAAGTGGAGAAGTGGTAGAAAAAAAATTGAAATTAGACAACAATGGACAATTAGTTATCAAAGATTTACTACCTGGGGATTACGAGTTTATTGAGAGCAAAGCACCAGCTGGATATGAAAAATCAGCTGATCCGATTGATTTTACGATTACGGGAAATGAAGCGGAGCAAATCAACGTAGAAATCACTAATAAACCATTAAAAGGAAGTGTGTCACTGACAAAAGTCGACAAAAAAACCGGTCAGCATTTGGCAAAAGCAGTCTTTTCGTTAAAGACAAAAGCGGGTAAAATAGTGCAGAAAAACTTAGTGACGAATCAAAATGGAACACTTACAATAGAAGATTTAGTACCAGGAGAGTACCAGTTGGTTGAAGTGAAAGCACCAAAAGGCTACAAACTAGATCAGACACCCATCTTTTTCGAAGTGAAAAAAGCAACACAATAATAAAAAAATTCAGTAACTATCCATCAAGTACTACTCAGGAACACTCAGAAGAAAGTGAAGACTCATCACTAGTCATTGCATATTTCCTTTATTTAATAAGAGGATGTATACAATGACTTTTTTTCAGTGAGGCTAGACAATGTAGCAACAGAGGCGTAGTTTATTTAAAAAAAACCAAAAGTTATAAAATAACACACTAATTTTTGACTTTTCCCCAAGAGTTTGATAGCTTTAAACATAGTAATCTATAAAAAGAAAAGCTTGGGAATAAGAGTTTCGTGAGGAAAAAAAGAGTAAGGAGAATAGAATGTTAGAATTAAAAAATATAAAAAAATATTACAAGGTTGGAGAAATTACAACCAAAGCATTAGATGGCGTTTCAGTTTCTTTTCGTAAACAAGAATTTGTAGCCATTCTGGGCCCAAGTGGTTCGGGTAAAACAACAATGTTAAATGTGATTGGTGGTCTGGATAATTATGATTCAGGCGACATGGTCATCAATGGTAAGGAAACGAAATCTTTTAAAGACTCCGATTGGGATGCATATCGCAATAATTCAGTTGGGTTTATCTTTCAAAGTTATAACTTGATTGGTCATTTAGGAATTTTGGATAATGTTGAGTTGGGTATGACTTTGAGTAATGTTTCCAAACGTGAGCGAGAAGAAAAAGCACGAGAAGCTTTGACAAGAGTGGGACTCAAAGATCATTTAGACAAAAAACCTAATCAGCTTTCTGGTGGGCAAATGCAACGTGTAGCAATTGCTAGAGCATTAGCGAATAACCCGGATATTTTACTTTGTGATGAGCCGACAGGTGCACTTGATACGGAAACAAGTGTTCAAATTATGGAGTTGATTCGTGAGTTATCAAAAGAAAAATTAGTGATTATGGTTACACACAATCCAGAACTGGCTCATGAATATGCCGATCGAATTATTGAGTTTGCTGATGGGAAAATCCAAAAAGATTCTAATCCGCATCAAGAGCAACCAAAACCAGACCAATTTCAATTGACACATACGAAGATGAAATTTTGGACAGCATTGAAGCTTTCTTTCAATAATATCCGAACGAAGAAAGGTCGGACGTTTTTAACCTCGTTTGCTTCAAGTATTGGTATTATTGGAATTGCCGTGGTTTTATCGCTTTCAAGTGGGTTTCAAACACAAATTAATAAAACACAATCTGAAACATTGTCCAAGTTTCCAGTAACGATTTCTAAAGTGGCAACAGATCAAACCGAGGCTAGAAAACAATCAGGAACCTCCAAGGGGACCTTTCCGAAAAGTACAGAGGTGACTGTCAAAACTAGTGCGAGTGACAAGGCGCAACATACCAATAAAATTGATCAAAAATTTGTAGATTATGTTAATAAAATTAATCCGGATTTAAGCAACAACATTGGGTATACGCGATTGGTCGGGATGAATTTGCTGAGAGAAGTAGACGGAAAAGCCCAGGCTGTAAAACTTTCTAATGACTCAAGTAGCAAGTCAGGGCAATCAATGTCATCTGCGATGAGTACCATGGCAGGCGTAGGTGTATCTTCATTTCCTCAAGAGCTTGAAAAAGGAAAAGGGAACTTTTTGAAAGAAAATTATAAGCTGCTTCAAGGATCGTATCCAACAAAAGCAACTGACATCGTACTGATTGTTGATAAAAATAATGAGACAAATATCAATTCACTCAGAAACTTAGGGTTTGATGTGAAAGAAGATGAAAAATTATCGTTTGATAAAATTATTGGCACGAGCATTAAACTAGTTAATAATAATGATTATTATACGAAATTGCCAACAGGGAACTATATTCCAAATACGAATTATCAAGAGCTTTATAACAAGGCACAAGATGAACTGACGATAACGGCTGTTCTTCGAGTAAAATCAGATTCTACAATGGATTTACTGTCACCTGGTATTGCGTATAGTGATGAGCTTTCTCAAAAGATTATAGACGAGAATAAAGGTTCAGATATTGTAAAAGCACAAGAAAGCTCTGACACAAATGTCATGACCAATGAAAAACTAGATGCAAGTACCAAGGAAACAACCTTAGCTTACCTTGGGGGGAGCAGTATTCCTTACAGTATTATGATTTATCCTAATAACTTTAAGGATAAAGATCAGATTTTAGATTATTTAGATGCATATAATAAAGGGAAATCGAAAGAAAATAAAATTATTTATACGGATTTAGCAGGAACAATGACCGAATTAACAGGTGGTTTGATGAGTGCGATTACGTATGTACTGGTTGCTTTTGCAGGTATTTCATTGGTAACAAGTATGATTATGATTAGTATTATTACGTATACTTCCGTGATTGAGAGAACTAAAGAAATAGGTGTACTTAAAGCACTTGGAGCAAGGAAAAAAGATATTACACGTGTGTTTGACGCCGAAACATGTATTTTGGGTGTTAGCTCAGGGACACTAGGTGTCGTAATTGCTTGGCTTGCAACGTTCCCAATCAACAGTATATTATACAGTATGACCAACTTAAAAAATGTAGCACATTTGGAACTATCAAGTGCACTCATTTTGATTCTTGTTAGTACAGTTCTGACAATGCTTGGTGGGCATATTCCAGCAAGAATGGCTGCAAAGAAAGATGCTGCAATTGCACTAAGAGCAGAATAAAACAGAGGTTGGAGGGAGCAATGTTTCGCTCCGAGAAATAAGAAGTAGCCTCTTCTCACTGCGTTTATTCAGATAAAAAAGCCTAGGACATAACGAAACAGTTATGTCCTAGGCTTTTTTTTATAAGCAGAGTTGATAGGCATCACGTGCATTATCGACATAGTCTTTGACATAGATAATGCCACGATATTGAAAGCCATTCTTCTCCAAGAGATGTTTCATACGCTGATTAATCCTATGTGTATCTGCGCGTACTTGCCGAAAACCCAATCGATAACTTTCACTAATCAAGTGCGAGAGAAAAAATGTGGCGAGACTCATACCACGATAATTAGAAGAAAGTGCAATGCGGTGAATAGTTGTAAAGGGTTGTTCCTCTTTTAGCCAACTTCCCTCTTCGATGTGTTGATAATTTTCATCAGGTGTTTGTTGTAAGGCCGCTGTTGCGACAATCTGTTTGTCTACAATTAAGACATAGCCGAACCCCTGCTTAATATCCTGAGCGAGAACCTGTTCATTAGGATAGCCGTTTTGCCACTGGGGGCTGTTGTCTTTTGCAAGTAAAACTTTTGCTTCGTCGATGATATGCATCATAGCGGGGATATCTTGTGGTTGTGCTTGCCGAAAATAGATGGTTGTCAAAGCAATCCCTCCTTTATTTTTTATAGTTTACTATAGATAAAATAAAAGTGGCAAGAAATAGGGGCTAAAAATATTTTGTCGAGCCTTTTCCTAGACTTTGATTAATCATACAGCAAATAAGCGTGTAGCTATTTCTGCATCAAAAGACTGTGTTTGACGTTACATTTTTGATGCATTTTTTTTTTATACTTCATTTAGCAAACGAAGAAAGGAACTTAAAAGAGGAAATGAAAGAAAAAAGGAAAAAATTAGAAGCGTTGGATTCACTAAGAGGAATCGCTGTTTTGATGGTGATTGGCTATCATTTATACCCAGAGTTTGTGAAAGGAGGATTTTTGGGAGTCTCTTTATTTTTTGTTTTGTCTGGTTTTTTGATTACATTAACAAGTGAAGCTTCTTGGACGAGAAGTACATTTACGATTACTGATTTTTATTCCAAACGTATCCGCAGAATTTATCCGGTTCTGGTGGTACTCTTTGTTGCAAATGTATGTATTTTTACTTTTGTGGATAAGCAGTTATTAGGTGGCATCCGCTCTGAGGGAATTAGTTTTTTTCTAGGATATAATAACTGGTGGCAAATTATGCACAATGTATCCTACTTTCAAACGAATGGCTTGAGTTCACCGTTTAAGCATTTGTGGTCGTTGTCGATTGAAGTGCAATTTTATTGTTTATGGCCCATATTTTTTTTAGGGTATAAGAAAATTTTGGGAGAAAGATTTTTATTCAATCGAATTGTATGGATTGGTATTGGAATTTCTGCTGCGTTATTATTCATGCTTTATCAGCCGGGGGAAGATCCCAGTAGAGTATATTACGGGACAGATACCCGTATTTTTTCGATTTTATTAGGTTGTTTAATGGGTGAAAATTATCAATTATACACAGGTGGCTTTTCAAAGGAAAGTAAGGAAGAAAAATATCTTCAAGTTGCCTTGCTCTTTTTGGGGCTAGTCGCATTTTTCTTTACAAACGAGAACTCACCATGGACCTACAGAATTGGTTTATTTTTGACCAGTATCTTGTTTGCAGTCGTCATTTTGTTTGCAGTAGATGTCAAAAGTTTCACATATCGCTTATTGAATCAGTCTTTCTTAAAATGGATAGGAAAAAGAAGTTATGGGGTGTACATGTATCATTTCCCTATTTTAATTTTGTGGAAAGCTTTTTTTGGAATGAAGATTACGGTTTTAGAGGCGGTTCCATTAGTATGCTTGATTCTAGTCAGCGCGGCATATTCATATAAGTATATGGAAGAACCTATTTTGACCCAAGTAAAGTGGTATGGCAATAGAAAGGAAGTTTTTTTTGATGAGATACAAAAATAAAAGAAAAAAAAATAGGTTATTCTTTGTGATCGTTATTTTCATAGCAGGAGTTTTTATATACGGTATTTTTGGTGCGCCACGTAATATACTTGGAGGAGATCAAGCAAAAATCCAACAGGCGCTAAACGACAACGAGAAGTATATCAATGATAAAACTGGGGGAGATCATGACTCCACTAAGTCTTATAAGCATTTGGTAGCAATCGGGGATTCTGTCATGCTAGGTGCCGCAAAAGATATGATGGACCAAATGCCTGGCATTACAGTAGATGCGAAAGAGTCCAGACAGCTGTTTAGTATTGAGGCGATTTTAAAGAAGGGGAAAGTTGGGGAAAAAGTTATTATCGGTCTTGGAACCAATGGGGTTTTTGACGAAGATACTTTTGTAGAAGAAATGGATTTATTAAAAGATAAAAAAGTTTATTGGATTAATCTTTGTGCCCCTACTACTACATGGGAAACAAGTATCAACGAAACAATCAGTGAAATGGGAAAAAAATATAACAATTTGACGATTATTGACTGGAAAAGTGAAGGCAGCAAGCACCCCAAGTGGTTTTATGAAGATCAAATTCATTTAAATATGGAAGGACGAAAAGGCTATGCAGCATTTATCAAAAAAAGTATCGATCAATAAAAGATTAGTAGATTGAGGAGTGAGAGTATGGGAAGACGTGTAAACCAGAAACGAAAAAGAAAAAGAGGTAAAAAAGTATTTTTGTTCATTTTATTAAGCTTACTTGTTGCAGGGACTGGCTATGCCATGCATACGTATCAGGAAATGGATAAGGTTTTAAAAAAATCATATACTAAGTTAAATGTAGGAAAACAAATCAATCAAAAAGAAGCATCTAGTATGCAAAAAAAAGCGTTCTCTGTTCTGATTATGGGATTGGATGACGATGAAAAAGATGAACGAGGACTTGGCTCAAGTCGAACAGATTCAATGATTTTGGCTTCCGTGAATCCAACAAAATCTGAGGGTAAAGTGGATATTACAACGGTTTCGATTCCAAGAGATACCTATTTGCATATTAACAGTACAAAAAAGGAAGGGTATGCTAAAATTAATAGTGCGTACATGTTAGGAGGCAATGAATTAGCGGTTAAAACGGTCAATCAGTTACTCGACACGCCAATTGACTATTTTTTGACCGTTGATTTTCATGTATTGGTTAAATTAGTAGATGAGTTAGGTGGAATAACAGTTGATGTACCGTTTGATATTTACGCGAATTATGCTAGCTCAGAGGATCCAAATTCTGGAGATTTGTTGATTCCAAAAGGCTCGCAACATTTAAATGGTGCGCAAGCTTTGGTATTTTCAAGAATCAGAAAAGTTGATGATGATATCAAAAGAGGAGAAAGACAGCAACAAATCGTTCAAGCTATTATTGCAAAAGTAGCCAATATAAAAAATATTCCCAAGATGGATCGAATACTTAGTTCATTAAATGGACACTTTAAGACAAATATTAAAACAAACGAAATCATGAGTTTGTTTAAAATGACATTTGACAAAAAAATTAGCTTAGAGCCTTTAGTCTTTAAATGGGAAGGAGGCAATGCAGATACCATGTTTGGACAACAGGAAAGCGTGGTTTATTTATACAAAAATAGTTTAGACTATGTTCGACACAAACTATTAGTTAATTTGGATTTGGAAAAGTCTGATCAGCGTGATCAAAAAAATTATGAACCGAATGAAGATGGGACTGTCTCAGAAAAAACACCGAAGATCGATAATAATTGGGGAGGGAATTATTGATGGACCGGATTTTATTAGTGGAGGATAATGAATCAATTAATTATTTGGTAAAATCAAGTTTGGAAGCAGTAGGATATACGTGTATTCCTGCTGCTGATGGTGAAGTTGCTGCTGATTTAGTCGAGCAGGAAGCATTTGATCTAGCGATTGTAGATATTATGTTACCGAAAATAGATGGGTATGAATTAATTCGCTACTTTCAGGAGTTTCAGTTGCCAGTCATCTTCTTAACTGCAAAAGACAGTTTACAAGATAAAGTGAAAGGGCTTCAACTAGGAGCAGATGATTATATTGCGAAACCTTTTGAAATTGTAGAGTTACTTGCAAGAGTGGAGGCAGTCCTTAGAAGATTAAAGGGGACGAGAAAACATCTGATTTTTGGAGAGATTGAGCTAAGTGCGAGCGCGCATACCGTTTTTGTTAAAGGGGAGAGAATTAGGTTGTCTCCCAAAGAATTTAATCTCTTAGAAATATTAATGATTAACAAAAATATAGCCTTGTCTAGGGAGTATCTGTATCAAAAAATTTGGGGAAAAGAAGAGTTGGATGATTCTAGAACGGTAGATTTACACGTTCAAAGGCTTCGAAAAAAAGCACATTTGGAAAAATATATTGTGACAATTTCGAAGTACGGGTACCGAATGGAGTGGGACGGGTGAGGTTATCATTTAAGATTTTTTTGTCGACCTTTACAATTATTCTGCTAATTTTTTCAATTAGCTGTTCAATTGCACTAGTCTATGTCTTCAATCAAAATTATCAAAGTGAAAAGAAAAAAGCACAAGATGAAAATAAGGCATTGATTTCACTCATCAATAACCAGTTTCAAAGTAATACGCTCTTTAGTTCCTTTAATTTTGATGGAAATATAAAAGAAGTAGCAAAAGTAATCAATCAATCTTCAGGTTATCTTTTTAAGATTGTAGATGAAAATGGACAATTACTATATGCTTCAACAGAAGTGAGGAATATCCCTAACCAAAAAGCCTTGTATGACAAAAATTATGATGAGCAAAAAATAAAATTAGTTGTTCAAACCGTGCATTATGTAGTAGTTGCTTCACGGATTAAGTTTCGAGAGGAATCGCTTTACATTGAAAACTATCATCCGGTTGAAGAAACTTTCAAAAGTAAAGCAGTGCTGATAAACGGATATTACAGATTACTTTTGGTCATTATTTGCCTAGGGGCAATCTTGATTGGTTTAAGCTCCATGATACTTACAAGAACAATCAGTAGTCTTTCAAAAACTTCACGAAGTATTATTAGTGGGAAATTTCATGAGCGGGTCGAGGTAAAAACAAATGATGAAATTGGGCAACTCGCCAAAGATTTTAACGAAATGACGGATAAGCTCGAACAAAAAATCGATGATGTGAAGCAAGCAAAAGAAAGACAAGAAGAATTTATGGCCAGCTTTGCCCATGAGGTAAGAACACCGCTTACGTCTGTCATTGGATATGCGCAAATGCTTCAAATTAATAAGATGAATAAAGCGGAATCAGAAAAAGCTTTATTTTATATTTTATCAGAAGGAAGACGGATTAATCGCTTGTCCAACAAGCTATTGGAGTTGATATTGCTTGAAAAAAATAAATTGGTATTAGAAGAATTGAGTACAGCTGTGATACAAGAAGATATAGAAAATTTTTTAAAAGGAATGTTTCAACAAAAGGCTTCATATCAAATTGCGTTAGAAGCTGGAAAAATCTATGCAGATCATGATTTGCTCAAGATTTTATTGACCAATGTTCTCTCAAATAGTTTGAAATTCTTACCTGTTGAAACGGGCAACATCACAATCAATGGAAAAGTATTGGAAAAGGGATATGAAATAGAAATAATAGACAATGGCTGTGGCATTCCTGCAGTTGAGTTGGAAAAAATCAGAGAACCATTTTATCGAGTGGAAAAATCTCGGGAAGGGAAGAATGTTGGATTGGGGCTTTCAATTGTCCAAAAAATCACAGAAATTCATCAAGCAAAGTGGCAGATTATCAGTCAAGAAGGGCAGGGAACGACGGTTGTGATTCGATTTTTTGAAGGAAAAAAAATATGAAGAAAATTTATTATGGGCTCGCTCTTTTATTTTTAGTCGTTGTAATAGTAGTGGGGTTAATTTTGCCAACAGAAGTTTTCAAGTGGTATTCCTGGAAAAAACTCAATGAGGTATCGGTTGGGAAAATGACCATTCATGAAGAAAATCAAAGTCAAATGTTGAGCCTAAGCGAGAAAATTTCCATTCAGTTAAAATATAAAAATACACTCAATACAAATGTTTCACAAAACATAAAAAAACAAGACAAAGTTTTAAAAGAACAGTTAGAAAGAAAAGTGAATGAATTTTTAAAAGAAGTAAAAGGAATAGACATTAAAGTCAATGTCTATTCTTGGAGCAATGCTTTTTATATGGAAGATGGAAAATTTAATAAAACTGCATTATTTTGGTTAGTTGATTTTTCAGCGGAAGGAATAACAGGAGTTGTCGAGATTGAGGACGCTTCTGAAAAAGTTATTATGTTGAGTGAGTATGAAACCATTCAGCATTCTAGCTTGACAGCACAACAAGTTGCTGAAAACTTTGGGAACTACTTGGGTTTTAAGCTTAAAAATCAGCAAACTACTGAGCAGAAGTGGGAGGAAACTGATTTACAAAATATTTATTTTTATAAAGAAAAAAAGCATGCTGTCATCTATAAAATTATTAAGGATACGAACTATACCTCCATAGCAGCTCAACTAGAAAATGACGAATAGAACGTATTTGAAATTAACAATTTCGCAATATCGTGCTAACATCTATAAAACAGTGTATGGTTAGACTAAGAACAATTAGTACAAACAGTTTGTAGCAATGTGCAACGAGGAGGAGGCAGAATTGTTAGATTTCCGAAATCAAATGGTAAGATTAAAATGGTCATCTGTCGGAAGTTACGCTATGGCAGCGGTAAAAATGGGTGTGGCATTCTTTTCTTTTTCCATCTTTCTAGGGATTAATGCATTGTATACAGTCGTTGTAGGAATAGGAAAGCATCAGAGCGTTATTGGGATGATGGATAAAAAAAAACATGGGGCACAGTATTATTATAAAAGGATTGGTGGACTGATATTTTTAGCGAGTCTTCTATACCTCGCATACACGTTTAAATTGTTTTTTCTCAACCAAACCGTACGTTACACTAATATCAGTGCCATCACTATCGCCACGATTACATTTGGGGAAATTGGCGTAAGCATTTACGGTATTATTAAAGCACGAAAAAAGAATGATTTACTAATGAAGGCTGTTAAGTTATTGAATTTGTCCTCTGCACTTGTAGGACTTGTTTTAACACAAGCTGCTATTCTCTCTTTTGCAGAAACGAAGCCTTACAATGGATATAACGCTATATCTGGCTTTTTATTTGGAGGAATAACGCTAGGAATTGGACTGTGGATGATGTGCGAAAAACGTAAAGAAGAACCAGAACACAAGCCAGAACCGAAACCTCTAACGAGCCAACAACAGCACAAAAGTCAATAGCACTAGACTGGCAGGAGTCTGGTTTTGGTAATAAAAAATAAACTTTGAAGAAAGTCGTGAATCGCCACGGCTTTTTTTATTTCTCATCATTGTTATGTAAAATGAAGTACAAAAAAAATTGATGAAAATGATAGTTAACATTATAATTTAACTATTTTGTTATGATAAGGAGGTAAGCTATCTGGGAAAAAGAAAAAAGCTGAGTCTATTTCAACTTGTCTTAAGAGGCCAGGTAGAATAATTGAAAGTATACCAAGTAGTAATGCTCCTTTTTATTATGATGAACGTAAGCCTTCTTTATGAATCTAGAAGGTTGAAGAGATACTATGAATTGAGCAATAAAAAAGACAAAATTTCAATAACACGAAATTTTGTCTTTAATTTTAGCGGATGCCATCTAAGTAAAAAATTTGTTTAATAGTTAGAAATGAACAATTCCAGCAACCGCATCATCCATAGAAACATCTCGTTCGTGGAATGAAGTTCCTGACCAGTTTCCTTCATAAATATGGAAAGTTCCATTTGAATTAACAGCAGTTATGTAAGCGACATGACCATATGGAGGAGTATAGTAAGGAGGAACTCCTTTGAACGAAACGACAGCTCCAGCTACCGGAGTCATATCCACTTTGATCCCCCGTGCCTTAGCATTTGCAGCCCAATCTGAACCGTTTCCTAAATAGTTGAATTGGTCAATGCTAATGCCTTTGTAAGCTAAAATTCCAGCAACAAAACTTGTACATTGCTGTGCTGGATAGCTCCAACCACCAGTATTAAAGCCATTAATACCTGCTTCTTTGATTTTTGCTAAGTCTGGATCTGGGTCTGGTGTTGGAGTATCAGAAATCACCAATCTATTACCCAAAGCTTTTCGACTAAGCCAAACTGGTTCCCCACCAATGGTTAAGCAAACGTTAGTATCATCAAGATAAGTAACTGCAAATTCGCTTTTCCCAAAAATAAAATAAGAACCTTTATGTAATGTTTGATCAGCTAACGGTTTGCCCGTTTTGTCAGTTGTTGTTAACGGACCCACTGGGATATAATTATTATAGTCGATTGGTGCAATTGCAATGCTGTTATCCACCACATACCAATTTCCATTCGATTGTTGCTCTAAACTACTCACATTATAAACCCCATTGATATGAGCGGTTTGTTTGCTTGAAATGAAACTCATTTTTTTATTTGAGAGGGGATCAATAGACTGGGCAAAAGCTTGATTTGTGTGAATAAATGCTAGTGGAATGAACAATGTGACGATAAAAGCGGTAAATAGTAATAATTTCCTCTTTAACATAGTGAACACCTCTTCGATTTTTATTATTGTGAACAACCCTAATTATACTTGAAAGCGTATACAAAACAAGCGTTTTATTTAATTCCACATGAATTTCTCTTTTATTTTTAATGTTAAATGTTTGATTAGATTCTGTGCTACTAATCCTTTTATGCATTTTGCAAAGTTGTACGATTTAACAGCAATCAGTACGCAATTTTTCTCCTTAGATTCAAAAGATAGTCTTTATCCAAAAAAAAGTGTCAGAGCGATTCATAGTGGATGAAATCTTCTTAAAAGCTCAAAAAAGAGAAAGTTAGTTGGACAAACCAGCTAGCTCTATCTCAAAGTCATATAGAGTATTAAATAAATTAAAACAGCAACATTTCACTTTAAGCGAGAATGACTTATTCTTAAGAGGAAAGTTTGCTGTTTTTTTGCTTGTCCAACTTTATTTTTCGACTTATAAGCATAATAGTGACTATTAATCAAATGGCAACATTTTAACAGTAGTTCAGTAACAGATATTGGATAAGATAAGGTCCTAAAGACAACGAAATGGAGTGGAGAAAATGGCCAATTTAAATAAAGTAACAAATGAAAAAATAAAAAGCGAAAAGATAAGAACCGGACAATCGTTTCTTTACCGAAAAGATGGGTTTGAAAGTATGGTGTTTGAGATTAATTTGAAGCAAAAAATTAGTGGCGTATTACTTCAGCAAGCTTTTGCCCAAGTGATAGCGTGGTATCCGTATTTGACCCAAAAATTTGTCGAAAGGCAAGGAGACTTTTATTTGGTGGAAAATACCGTTCCGTTTTGGATTCGAAATAGTGCAGCTTGCTTACCGCTTGGTGGATCCGCTACAGGGGGACATTTATTAGATGTACACTACCAAGAGCAGACGATTTATGTCGACTTTCATCATGGCTTGTGTGATGGACGGGGAATTCTTCCGTTTATTAGGGGACTAACCCGCTATTACATCGGTCTTTGTACGCAAGATGTCGAGCAAATTTTAAGGGAAAGATCGAACGACCAAAAAGCAGAATTTGAAACATTAGAGCCAGGAAATATCGAACTTTTGGCAACAACGAACAATCAATTACCTACGATTACAAAAAAAGGCTATTCATTGCCAGAAGCACGTGCTCAAAAAGAGCGTGTTAAGGAGAGTTGCTTGACGAAAGTAAGGATTAATGCCGATTCCCTATTGTCATTTGGAAAACAGATTGGGGCAACACCTGCGATTAGTATGAGTTATCTGTTTTCAAAAGCAATTTGGGCACAAAAGTTAGTCGATGAGGAAGATTTGGCGGTAGTTTGTAACTTGGTTTCAGACTTAAGAGGGGCCTCTCCGGTACTTGAACGAACGCACCGCAACTGTGTCAGCAGCTTACAGTTGCCCTATAATGGAAAAAATTGTGCGCCTAAGCAGTATGCACAAAAAAGCAGAGAAAAATTACAGGCATTTAAACAGCCAGAAAACTTGCGGAATGAATTAAAAAAAGTTCGTTCTTTGAGTGATCAATTAGATAAATTGCCAAGCTTCAAGCAAAAGCAAGAAGCACTATCTTTTTTTGATACCTTACTTACAGATACCTTTATCTTAAGTTATGTTGGACGGATGGAACTGAAAGAGGCAGAACCATATATTGAGAGTATTCATACGTATAGCAGTGGAACTAGAGGCGTCTCCATCGAGATGCTTGCCGTAGAAAAGGAATTTTATTTAGACATTATGCAAAGTTTTGAGCAGCAAGAGTACATACAGGCTTTTTTTGATCAGTTAGAAAAGTACGCCATTGAATATACAATTGAATCAACAAGAAAAGTCAAAACACCTAAAGATGACATTCAAAAAATAGCTAGTAATGAGTAAAAGGCACCGAACAACTAGCAGTATTCCTCCTGTCCAAAACTAAAAAAGCCCTCTTTCATTTTTATCTATTAACATTTTAGCAATACTTTGAAAGTATTCTATCAATATTGGGCGAGTATGCTGACAACTAAGGTTTGAACGAACATCGGAAAGATGCTACACTATGGGCAATTAAACTAGATGTTTTTTGAAAGTGAAAGCCTAAAAGGAGAATACGAGATGATTAAACTATTAGTTTTAGAAGATGATATTGCGCTCAATCAAATTGTGACAGCATTCTTGAGTATGCAAGGCTATCAGTCTAAAGGATGTACACAGGCTAACGATGCTTATGAAGCAATGTATAATGAACACTACGATCTCATCATTTCAGATATCATGATGCCCAATATAGACGGTTTTGAATTTGCCAAAACGGTGCGGAAGATCAACCCAAGTATCCCCATTTTATTTATGTCTGCTCGAGATGATATTTCTGCCAAACAAAAAGGCTATCAAGCAGGGATTGATGACTACATGGTAAAACCAGTAGATTTGGAAGAATTAACATTAAGGATTGAAGCACTCATTCGTAGAGCGAATATTGTGAACGAAAAAAAGATTGAGCTTGGGAAATTGGTTTTAGATGCAGAAGCCATATCTGCTACTTGGAATGGAACTGACATATCTGTTACGGTGCGAGAATTTAATATTTTGTATAAATTATTAGCCCATCCCAATCATGCCTTTTCAAGAGCACAGTTGATGGATGAATTTTGGGACTTAGATAGTACTGCAAGCTTGAGGGCAGTAGACGTCTACATTACGAAACTAAGAGATAAATTCTCTCAAGTAGAAGAATTTAGTATTGTAACTGTGCATGGTTTAGGCTACAAGGCGGTGATCCAGTGAGTCTTAAGAAGCGCAAGAAAAACCGGAAAATTAGCCGTTTTTCTTGGGTAGAGTTTATCTTATTTTTTACCTGTCTTGTGATTTTTTCCGCACTACCAGCTATAATGTATGGCTACGATACAGGCATTTTTGAGATTGCTGGCAAGTATTTAGGGTGGTATTTGCTGTACTGGGCTATTATGACAGCACTTTTTTGTGCTTATACAGCTTTTGAGAAGTATCGTACGTTTGACAAGCCACTGAACCAATTAAGTGATGCAACAAAAAAAGTAGCAGAAGGCGATTTTTCAGTTTACTTAAAACCTGTTCATACAATTGACAAGGCAGATTATATCGATCAAATGTTTGCTGATTTTAATCGGATGGTCAAAGAATTGGGCTCACTGGAAACGCTGAAAACAGATTTTGTATCGAATGTATCTCATGAAATTAAAACGCCATTATCAATTATCCAAAATTATGCGACTGCCTTACAAAGTACTCAAGTAGATGAAAAAATGAAACAAGAATATCTTCAAACCATTATTCAAGCTTCTCAAAACTTAAGCAGTCTAGTCACCAACATTTTAAGTTTAAATAAGCTTGAAAATCAAGGGATTATTTTACCTGCTGAGCCATATAATGTATGTGAACAATTGACAGAATGTATTCTCTCATTTGACTCGTTGTTTACTAAGAAAAAGTTGACTATTGAAGCTGAAATAGAGGATTGCGCATTTATTCGAGCGGATGAGCACTTGATTGAAATCATCTGGCGCAATCTGTTAAGTAATGCGGTGAAGTTTACCCCCGAGGAAGGAAGCATTGCCATAAAACAGTACTCAACGGACAACCAAATCATTGTTGAAGTCAAAGATAGCGGCATGGGTATGGACGAAGCAACTAGAAAGAGAATTTTCGAAAAATTTTACCAGGGAGATACATCACATTCCAAAGATGGTAATGGATTAGGGATGGCGTTGGTAGCACGTGTTGTAGATATGATGGATGGAACCCTAAAAGTCGAAAGTAAGTTGGATCAAGGGACAACTTTTACTGTTTGTTTGAATGCGTATTTGAATTAATTTTTTGTTTGCTAACTGAGAGACGAAAATTTTCATAGAGTAGCAACATTTTGGCAAAGATTTTAAAATATTATTTTAGTAAACTGAAACAAATAAAATAGAGGAGGAAATGAAATGACCCCAAAAGATCAATTTATCGGTTACGAATATAAGGACAAGAAAGTTCAAAAGAGAGTGTCCTCTATGATTATCGATGGATATGAAAATTTTGGCTGGAAACTGGATAGCAGTCATACGCCTGCGCATCCAGTAGATTCCGTTGAAATGAAGTTTAAAAGAAATCGGAAAATACGTAATAAGGCAGAATTAACAAGATTACAACGTCAATTTGATGCAATTGTGGAAGAAATTCAAAAGCTGGAAAATAAGAAGCAAAGTTTAGCGATGATTGTGGCGTTCTCAATTGGCGTTTTAGGGACCGCGTTTATTGCTGGATCCGTATTTGCTGTAGAGGCAGGTAATCACTTTTTGATGGTATTGCTTGCGATACCGGGATTCATTGGCTGGATTCTTCCGTATTTTACTTTTAAAAAAGTAGAAGCAGACAAAACGAAGCAAATCACCCCGCTTATTGATCAAAAGTACGATGAATTGTATGAAATTACAGAACAAGGGAATCGATTACTAACGGATTAAGCGAAAATGTGTGACGAAAAGAAAGGGGACATAAAGGATGCAGCTATTAAAAAAAATCGAGGGCAAAGAAGCCATTCAAAAAGTCAAAAAACTTAACCAGTTTGTCATCAAAATTCCTCAAGGTTGTAAAAAAATTTTGTTACGCTTAGGTGATCAAGAAGATAGTCGGTACTGCCGTTCCTATACATTCATTGATCGCGAAACCCTTGCAGCAGGAGAAAAGAATATCTGGTGCAATTTGACCCATCAGGTGGAGCGTTTCTTGATATCAAAACAAGGTAAGGAGCATTATCTGATAGAACTCCCCCACAGTTTGCTTGTTCAAGAGGTCTTTATGGTCTAACGTAAAAAATAAAAGCACCTAGCAGAAAAAGGTTTGTCCAATTTGTATTGGTCGCCGTCTGCTAGTGTGCTTTTTCATTTCAAATTGCTACTTTGAAGGAAAAACTGTGAGTGTTCGTGATGATAGGTGGTTTTAGAAAAATCAAAGGGTTCTCCAGAATTTAAATAAAAAAGTTCTTCAACAAAAAGGCCAGGAGAGCCAGTCTCAATTTCAAGTAGTTTGCTTTCAGCTTCTTTCATTTTTATGACGTGCAAGTATTTGTCAGAGAAACCAATTTTTAATTTTAAGGCCGATTTCAAGTAATTAAAAATCGATTCATTCGCAATTTCTTCATTTAAATAGGGGACAATACTACTTTTAAAAAAAGATTCTTCGATGCACAAGGCCTGTGCATTGATATACCGAATTCGTTGAACATGGAAGAGAGAATCGCCCGGCGCACAATTGAGGTATTCAGCAATTTCTTCTGTGGGAAAGATTTTTTCCACTCCAAGCACTTTGGTAGTAATTTTGAATTCTTCTAAATCAGAAGTGAATCCTTGATTTTCAAGCATATTAATGTAACCATATTTTTTTCTTCTACGGACAAATACTCCGCTTCCTTGTACTTGATAAATAACGCCACGGCTTTCTAAAATGGCTAAAGCTTTAACAATGGTGCTTTTACTAACTTTATAGCGTGCAATCAGCTCCTCAAATTTCGGGAGTTTGGTTCCTTGTTTTAAATTTCTTTGAAGGATATCCTGTTCGATTTCAGTGGCAATTTCGTTATATTTTAGCACGTTAATCCCTCCTAGGCTTAAGTTACCCCTATTGTAGCACAAAAAAATAAAAATGTAAGCGCTATTGACAAATTGTGAATGCACAATTATAATGAGTGTATACAATAAATAATTTAGAAAAATTAGGAGGGTTCGCATGAGTAAAGTAAGAGATTACACGCAATTATCAAAAGATATATTATCCGTTATTGGTGAGGAAAATATTGTAAGCGTTACCCGATGTGCCACAAGGCTTCGTTTAGTGTTAAAAGAAACGCCAAAAGATGCGAAAACAAAAATTTCTGCAATGGCCGGAGTAATCACAGTTGTGGAAAATAATGGACAATTTCAAATTGTGATTGGCCCACATGTTGGGGAAGTGTATGAGTCTTTCATTGGACTTGCAAATGTAAGGACAGATGGGGAAGACAAAGAGCCAAAAGGGAGCATTGCAAATCGAATTATTGCGACTATGTCTGCGGTTTTTGCTCCGTTTGTCTATATATTAGCAGCTTCTGGGATTCTACAAGGAATTTTAATTTTAATTAATCTGGTTAATCCAACCTTTTCAGCGACGGACACGTATCAAGTGTTTAGCTTTATCTCTTGGGCTCCGTTTACTTTTTTACCAATTTTTATTGCAATAACTGCTTCGAAGTATTTCAAGGTTAATACGTATATCGCCGTTGCCTGTTGTGCTGCACTAGTATCACCAGACTGGGCAACGATGGCAGGAAAAATTGCCTCTGGCCAGGGCATGAACTTTTTTGGTATCCCGTTGACGCAAACAACGTATACTTCGACAGTGTTGCCACCACTTATTTTGGTTTGGCTCCTTTCTTACCTAGAGAAATTTGTCTCAAAAAGACTACCAGGTGTGATTAAACCATTACTTACACCACTTATTTGTATTGTAGTGATGGTTCCGTTGACAATTCTTATTTTAGGACCGGTTTCATCTATCGCTGCGAGTGCGATTGCAAACGGATACAATGCACTAGTGAAAGTCGCACCTCCTTTGGCAGGCGCTTTGATTGGTGGATTTTGGCAAGTAGTGGTTATCTTTGGTGTTCATTGGGGCATTACGCCAGTCGTACTTGCTAATTTTGAAATGTATGGTCGTGATTCATTCCAAGCCTTTCAAACAATCGCGGTCGTTGCACAAGTCGGAGCTGTTCTAGGCGTATTTTTAAAAGCGAAAAGTAAAGAGCTCAAGGGTGTTTCCATGTCGGCATTTATTACGGGAATTTTTGGAATTACAGAACCAGCGATTTATGGTGTAACTTTACGCTTTAAAAAGCCTTTTATATTCGGCTGCATTTCAGGTGCAATCGGAGCGGTCGTGGCTAGCTTTTTCCAACCATATTATTTTGCTTACGCAGGTTTGCCAAGTTTACTTACAATTGTAAACGGAATCAGTGATAAAGTTCCAACTTCTTTTATCGGACTAGTCATTGGCTGTGCGATTGCGATTATTGGCTCCGTTACTCTTGTTCAAATTTTTGGATTTGGCGAAACACCAACAGAAGACCATGAAATTAAAAAAGAATTGGGTGGAGAAATTTCTGCGCCCAGTCAAGAAGCGACAGAAATTGTTGCACCGATTCAAGGAGAAGTTGTGCCGTTAAATGAAGTGCCGGATGAAGTATTTGCCAGTGGTGCGATGGGAAATGGGCTAGCTATCTTACCGGAAGCTAATAAAGTTTATGCGCCTTTCGATGGTGTAGTGACCACTTTAGTAGAGTCGAAGCATGCGATTGGTTTGACATCTACTAAGGGAGTAGAACTTTTGATCCATATTGGATTGGACACAGTAAAATTAGCAGGTGAACCTTTTACCTACTTTGTGGAGCAAGAACAAACCGTAAAACAAGGAGATTTGCTAATGGAAGTTGATTTAGAGGCCATAAAAAAAGCAGGATGTGCGACTTATACGCCCGTTATTGTCTTAAATAGCGCTGCGTACTCATCTGTAAAAACAGTAGAAAGTCGACATGTGATGCAAGGAAATCCGATTATCAAAATCAATTAAAATGTAAGGAGGAAAAAAAGATGAAAAAGGACTTTTTATGGGGAGGCGCATTAGCTGCTCACCAATTTGAAGGTGGATGGAATGCAGATGGAAAAGGACCAAGTGTGATTGATGTGATGACCGCAGGTGCGCACGGGGTTCCAAGAGAAATTACAGAAACTATCGAAAAAGATAAATTTTATCCCAACCAAGAAGCAATTGACTTTTATCACCGTTACAAGGAAGATGTTGCTTTGTTTGCAGAAATGGGGCTTAAATGTTTGCGTACATCAATTGCTTGGACACGCATCTTTCCAAACGGTGATGAGGCGACACCTAATGAAGCTGGACTTCAGTTTTATGATGATTTATTTGATGAACTGTTGACGCATGGAATCGAACCTGTCATTACCCTGTCTCACTTTGAGATGCCATTGCACTTGGCAAAGGAGTATGGAGGTTTTAGAAATCGCAAAGTCATTGATTTCTTTGCGAAGTTTGCTGAAACGTGCTTTATGCGTTACAAGGACAAAGTGAAATATTGGATGACTTTTAATGAAATCAACAATCAAATGGATACGAATAATCCCATTTTCTTGTGGACCAACTCTGGCGTGCTCGTAAAAGAGGGAGAGCGTCCTAAAGAAGTCATGTATCAAGTTGCCCATAATGAGTTGGTGGCTAGTGCTAAAGCAGTCATCATTGGGAAGAAAATCAATCCTGATTTTCAAATTGGTTGTATGGTTTCGCATGTCCCAATTTATCCTTATTCTTGCAATCCTAAAGATATTATGGCAGCTGAAGAAGCTATGCATCAGCGTTTTTTCTTTGCGGATATTCACGTGAGAGGTGTTTATCCGAATTATGCGCTCAAAGAATTTGAGCGCGAAGGATATCAACTAGAGATTCAAGAGGAGGATTTACAGATTTTAAAACAAGGTACTGTTGATTATATTGGGTTTAGCTACTACATGTCAACGGTTGTCAAAGCAGATAAGGAGCAAGATAACCTGGGAGATGTGGTAAATGGAGGTCTTTCTAATAGTGTAGACAATCCTTACATTGAAACAAGTGACTGGGGTTGGGCGATTGATCCAGAAGGCTTGCGTTATGCGCTGAATCGCTTGTATGATCGCTATCAGCTTCCTTTGTTTATTGTTGAAAATGGGTTTGGTGCAATCGATGTTTTAGAAGAAAATCATCAAATTCACGATCAAAATCGGATCGATTATTTGAGCAAACATATTGAATCCTTCATGAAAGCGGTCGATTATGACGGTGTAGAGTTGATGGGGTACACACCTTGGGGGATTATTGATTTAGTATCCTTTACAACTGGCGAAATGAAAAAAAGGTATGGGATGATTTATGTTGATCGAGACAATGAAGGCAAAGGTTCGATGAAGAGATACAAAAAAGATTCCTTTGATTGGTATCAACAAGTAATTGAGAGTAATGGGGAATCGGTATAAATAAGAAGGAAAATAACCAAAAAGATAAAGACCAACGCTAACACAGGTTGGTTTTTATCTTTTTTAGAAACGATTTAGCCAGTAGCGGTTTACAAATACTCCACTTTATATTATAATATGAACATACATTCATATGAATGGTGAATAAATGACAGGTGGCGAGGAAAAATGAAAAAAAAACTAAATATTTCGGTGGTATTATTTTTTTCAGGGTTTGTACTTTTTATAATGGGAATCTTACAAGGGAACAGTCAACTAATAAGTAGTATTTTCTTTGTAATTTCCGGTCTATTAGCTGGATATCATATTATTGGAGAAGGGTTTGAGGATACCTATCAAGATACCAAAAGAAATCGAAAGTTCACGCCTAATATTCACTTACTAATGACTTTAGCTGCATTGGGCTCGGCGTTAATTGGAAGCTTTGAAGAGGCCGCGTTACTTATTTTAATATTTGCAGCTGCCCATTTTTTAGAAGATTATGCACAAGGAAAAAGCCAAAGAGAAATTACCAAACTGCTAAATTTGAATCCAACGCAAGCCCGTTTGGTAGTAGGGAACCAAATAAAGATTGTCCCCGTAGAAGAGCTTAAAATTGGTGATCGGATTCAGGTATTAAATGGGGACCAAATTCCAACTGATGGGGCAATATTAGAAGGAAGCACCTCAGTGGATGAGTCTTCAATCAACGGAGAAAGCGTGCCTAAAGAAAAAAAACAAGGGGATCTTGTTTTTGGTAGCACGATCAATGGTACGGGAACAATTGTGGTGGAAGTAACAAAAGACAGTAGTGAAACAGTATTTGCCAAGATTATTCAATTAGTTAAGCAGTCTCAAGAAAACCAATCAGAGATTGCAAGTAAAATCAAACGGTTTGAACCAAAATATGTTAAAGCGGTTTTAATAGCATTTCCTTTAGTTGTCTTATTTAGTTTCTTTGTTTCGCAATTGCCACTTGCCCAAAGTTTTTATCGAGGATTAGTATTTTTGATTTCTGCTTCACCATGTGCGCTTGCAGCAAGTGCGGTTCCAGCAACACTTTCAGGTATTTCCAATTTAGCCAAACAAGGGGTACTTTTTAAAGGGGGCGCTTATTTAGCCAACTTAGCAGATATTAAAGCGTTAGCATTTGACAAGACGGGGACACTGACGCAAGGGAAACCCAAAGTTACAGACTATTATCTTGTAAATGACTTACCGGAAAGTAAAGCAGAACTACTTGATATTTTAGTCAATATGGAAAAAAAATCGAATCATCCTTTAGCGCGGGCCATTTTAGATAAATTTGAAGATCAAATGAAGGAGCTGAATTTAGAGGTAGAAAATGTGATTGGTGTGGGCTTAGTTACCCAATTCTCAGATGCTAGCTTTCGTATTGGCAAGCCGTCAAGCTTTGCCGTTGTCCCACAAGAAGTAGAGGAAAAAACGAAACAATTGTCAAACGAAGGGAAAACGGTTGTCTATTTTGCCAAGAATGATCAGATTATTGGCTGGGTAGCCTTGATGGATGTTCCTAGAAAAGAGTCTATCGATGCGATGAGCTATTTTAAAAATCAAGGCATCCGTACCACGATGATTACTGGAGATGCCAAATTAACTGGAGAAGCAGTTGGAAAAATCGTAGGGGTAGAACAAGTATTTGCGAATGTCTTGCCAGAAGAAAAATCCCAAATAATCGATCAATTGAAAAGAGAAAATGGAATCGTCGGAATGGTTGGAGACGGGATCAACGACGCACCAGCACTGGTTAAAGCAGATATAGGTGTGGCAATGGGAGATGGAACGGACGTTGCAATCGATGTGGCAGATGTAGTAATCATGCAAAATGATTTGGAAAAACTAAGCTATGCGCACCAAGTCTCAAAGCGTCTCAATCAAATTGTTCAACAGAACATTATCTTTTCGATGTCCGTCGTAGGAATATTGATTTTATTGAACTTTTTTGGAATCTCCAACATTTCGTTTAGTGTTTTAATCCATGAAGGAAGTACACTAGTGGTTATCTTTAATGGATTACGGCTATTGGCTAAACTAAAAACTAATAATTCAAGACGCTAGAGGTGTATCAAAATGACTTCATTAAAAATGATTGAAATTTCATTAAATGATATTGTACTGCGAATGTTCCTAGCCTTAGTCTTTGGCTCAGTAATTGGGTTAGAAAGAAGTATAAAAAAAAAGATTTTGGTGTCAGTAGTAATGCCATCCTATGTTTAGCGGCTTGTACCATTTCCATTTTACAGATTCAATCAATTGATATTTTGGTCGATATTGTGAAACAAAATAATACTCTCTCCTCTATTATTTCAGTTGATATTACACGATACGGGGCGCAAGTGATTAGTGGAGTAGGATTTTTGGGAGCCGGGATTATTGTTTTTAAAGAGAGAAAAGTTTCGGGATTAACAACAGCAGTGATGATGTGGAATGTCACGGTTATTGGCCTTGTCATCGGAATGGGTTTTTTAACTATTGCGTTTGTCAATCTAGGTGCCACGATGGTTATTTTGGTAGTAGCGCAAGTTAAAAGAAAAAATAATAGGAAAAAAATAAGCTTGACTCTTCTTTTGAGTAATACCGAAGAGCAACAAACGGTTACTTCACCATTATACGAAAAGAGTGAAAGCCTGCTTGGGAAAGAAGAGCAGATAGTCAGTTTTATAGTAGAAAACTTTAAAAACAAACAAGTGGTTAAGCTTACTTATTACAGCAAGGAAGATTTTTGGAAATCGAACTTACACGCTTATTTTATGAACCAAGGAAAAATAAAATCTGTCGTCATTGAAACGTTATAACCACTATGAATTATTAAAGATAAATTTCCCATCTAGCTGTCATAGAGGGGAATCATAAAAAATAAGAATCTGGAGGAGATAATGATGGGACATCATTTAGGAGGACATCACAAAGAAAAGAGCAAAGGCGGCATTATCTCTAAGTTATTAACAAGTGGTGTGTTGCTTGGATTGGGTAAAAAATTATATGACGAAAAAGATAAAATAAAGGATGCTTTGATACAAAGTAGCAAAGAGAAAGATACCAAAAAATAAGAGGATTGGAACAGAAATGGTTAGAGGAAAATGCAATATGGATAGAGTGAAAAGATCATCTTTTCATTCTATCCATATTGTTATTTTACAAGGATAAAATATCAACTATTCTGAAAAGAACGGAATCATCATCTAGTCATTTTTCACTCACGAAAAGTGATGGAAAATGGTGGAAGTTACAATAATGACTTTTTTTTACTTGTAAAAGTTAAAAAAACAAATATATTTTTATTAGAAAATTAACTAGTGGAAAGTAGCGTGTACGGGAGGTTGATGTTTGGCTTAACCGTTTTTTAAATAACTAAATAAATTTATAAAATAAAAAAGTGTTTATCTATATGCAGAATAAGTGTAGAATATAACAAGTGATGTGTGGAAAAAGACTATAAAAAATAACAAAAGAAGGGGATGGATATAAAGAGGTGTTGGCAATTTTAAGCATTTACTTCTTCTATTATTTATTGGGAAATTCTCTGGATAGATAGCTAAAGTAAGTAGGCTATTAAAAAGTTGTTCCAACTTACGCTAAAATTCTTTATTAATTTGGAGCTATCGTTATGTAGGACTTTTTTAAAAAGGGAAAATCAGTTAGAAAAAAATAAACTAAATGGTGTTATCTTATTTTTTGAGTGACTCAAAGCTGGGGGCATTTTTTTCAGCATAGAACTGATTGAAAATTCAAAAAATAAATAATATCTATCGTATTCCTATCAGAATTCCCTTTATAAGTTATATTTACGGTTATCCTAATAAATAGGAATTTGGGGATTTCACTAATAGAGATGAAGATTATACGTAATGCTAAAATTATTTCACATAAGTTTATTTTCAGTAGGGGCTGAAAAGACTTTTGAAAATTAGGTGTTAATACGCTTATTTCAAAGCAGAAAAGAGAAATTTAGCCGTGAATTTTTAGGCTAAGAAACGCTCAAGTAAGAATAATGTTTAAAAGGAGAAAAATGATGAAAAAGCAATTAGGGGTAAGTATCGCAAGTGTCTTGTTAGGAATTGGGATGGTGAACGGCGTCCATGCAAAAGTAGCAGAAGGGGTTACAATCAATAGTTTTGTACCAGATAAATCACTATACCATGCCCAAGAAACGGCTACATTAAAGTTAATGATGTCAAACCCAGAAAGTAATGAAAAGTCTGGTAGCTATGAAATTAGTATTCAAAATGCGTACTCAGATAAAAATATTTTTGTGACGAGAAACAATTATACAGTAAAGGCTAATCAACAAAATAAAGAGTTAAGCTGTGCGTGGCAGACACCCGCAGAACAAAATGAAGGGTACCTTGTGACGGTTAAATTATTTGATGAAAAGGGACAACTTCTAGAAACGAAAAAAACAGCAATCGATAACAGTCAAGACTGGACAACATATCCACGTATGGGTGGATTTACTAACTTTAATAAACAAGACCAGACTAGTTCAGATAATGTACAAACAGATGTTTCGACCCAAAATAAATACCATATGAATGTATCAATGTATTATGATGCATACGCACGTCCTCAAAATCCAATTCCATCAGAAGATTATCAAACATGGATTGGAGAAAATATCAATCGTACGTTGATTCGTAATACCATTCAAACCCAACACTCATACAATCAAACGGCATTATTGTATAATATGATCAACGCTACAACAGGTACACCAGATGAGGCAGGGACTAATATGTCTGAGCTGGATGCCAAAACCGTCCAAAAAGCGGATGGAACGAAAATGATTCAATCAAAATGGGGTGTCTTTAGGACTGAAAAACAAGCAACCTCTGGTGTTACGTATGATGAGGCCGGAGACCAGGCGACTTTTAACATGTGGGGTGGCGAAGAAAGTAAGAAAGATAGTAGCAATAAAATTCAATCTTACTACAATACTTGGTCTAAAGATTGGCAACAATATATCGGTAAAATTATGAAAAATACAGTTGATGAATTAGGATTTGATGGTTGGCAAGGCGATACGATTGGAAATATTCATGGTACTTCTTATGAAAATCGTGGGACTACAGACACTTTTGACACAGAATCTGGGTATCAGTATTTTGCGGATAATATGAAAGCTAATTATTTTAAAGACAAATACTTTGGAATTAATGCTGTAGCATATGGTGGAGCAGATTTATTAGCCCAATCAAAAGCAGATTTCCAATATGCAGAAACTTGGTATTTTAATCAACCAAAATATTCAGATCTAGCAGATAATGTTAACAACACCATGGAAAAAAGTGGCAAATCTTTAATTATTCCTGCTTACATGTATCATGCTTGGGCAAGAAATAACCCAAGTACGCTCCCAAAAACCTTTAACGATAATGCGATTCTCTTAAAAGATGCGGTTGTTTTTGCAAATGGTGGAGATAGCTTTGAACTTGTTGATAATGGGCGTCAATTGTACACAGAATACTACCTAGACCCAAGAAAAAACCAAGAATCGGGCATTCAAATGTCGGATGAACTTGGAAATTCAGATCATGGGAAACTAAAGCATGTCTATGACTTTGTAACCAGCTATGAAAGTTTATTACGTGGGAATGACTTGCGACTAAATAATCAGGGATTAGAAATATGGACAGGTTCATTTGTAGGTGATGGAGAAAACATTCGTAGCGCAAGTGCTGAGAAAAATAAAGTCTATGCGTTTAGCAAATCTTCAACGACCAATCAATCGGTTGAAACGCTTAACTTTGTCAATCTAAGAGGGGTGACAACTGATACATGGCAGATTAAAAATGAAGAGGACGAAAAAAGTAAAGACGGTCTTCAAGACCAAAAGGACTTGTGGGTGAAATATTACCCTAAAAACGTGAACGAGGTTAAAAGTATTGCAGTATCTAGTCCAGATTCAGCCTATCAATCTGAGAAAAAACTTGTCGAATTTTGGCCCCATGTAGATGAAAATGGTCAATACTTTGTCACGTTCAAGCTGCCTTCTCTAAACATTTGGGATCTTGTGACGGTATCAGGAAATCATTAATTCTTCACTTTTCTAACGAGATTATTTCAAGTAAAAAAGGTTCAGCATTTGCTGAACCTTTTTTGCTTTGTGTTTTGATGAGATCGAGCTATTTCAAAGCCTTGTTATCACAATCTGTTATTTTCTTTTTACTTGGCCAGAGTGGCGTTCTTTGATTTCATTTTGCTCCGCAATATTTTTTTGTTGCTGCGCAAAATCTGCTACTCTATCGATTGGATTGGTTTTAACCCCACCAAATCCTGAGTGGACCATCGTGTTCCAACCGCCTTTACTAGGATTTTTACCTTGACGTTTGAGCCTTTCAGCTCGTTCTCTTATTCGTTGATAATTCTTTTTTCTACGTTCCTCTAAATAATCGGAAAAAAAAGTTAAAATGTTCATACCAATCACTCCTTTTTCATTTTTACTCACCTCTCAATAAAAGAATTTAAGAGGCTAGGTTGCTTTCGCTAAATATAGTAATCTTTTATTATAAAAAGGTTATAATTTATTATATATTTTAATCGTATTTTAATCAATAGATAATTTTTAAATGGTAGCGGCAAAAAGTGAAAAAGGCTCAGGAGCCAGCCAGTAGCTCTAGTTAGCATTGGATGACTTTTGTTTTGCGCTTTTCAAAGATAAAGATACTAAGCAGTAAGAGCCAGACAAAGGGAATTGCTATTTTATAAGGACGAATAAATGCAATCGTCATATATTTTTTCACAGCTTTCGAGATAGAAGAACGATAAGTAACTACTTCTTGATTCATTTTTTTGCTTTTATTTTTAACAGTAACCGCAATCTCTGCTTGTACTTTTTTCTTTGTTGCATCTGGCCATTGTGTACCGTTATGTGCAACCAAGTACGCTTGTGTTTCTTTTTGAATCAATTTCGTTTGGTCCTTAGAACTAATAGCAGGCCCACGGTCGAGCGAGGTACTTTCAGTGGCATAGAGATTTCGATGTGTTGCGTTTAAGATTTGCTTTCTTTGAGCCGGGCTGGTTTCTATTTTGTTTACTTCAGTTTGGGCTGTTGAAAAAACTTGTGCTTTGGCTGTTTGTAGATTTGATGATAAGGCGGAGACGAAGATTGCAACCGCAAGTAGTGTACCGATTTGCCTAAAGACACCAGTTACACTTTGAGAGGCAGTAAGTAATTCACCTGTAAAACGACCCGCACTTAAAACAGTGATGGGACCGATAATAATTCCGTATCCTGAACCAATCAGAATGCAAGCAAGCTCAAATTGCCAATAAATATTCGGGTTCATAAATGCAAGTACAACATAGCCTGTGGCAAGACCAGTGATGCCCAAAGCAATCAACAAGCGACTCCCCATTTTTTTCAGCAACAAGCCACTGATTGGTGAAAAGAGAAAGACCATTGCAGATGCTGGGGTAATCATAAGAGCAGCAGTTAATTCGTTATATCCTTGAATTTTGGTGAAAAAACTAGGCATTAAAACCATCAGTGCCACAAAGAATATTCCAGAAAAAACAGTGACAATAATCGCACCTGTAAAGTGTCGATAGCGAAATAAGGCTAGTGGAATCATTGGTTCACAGGTAGTAGATTCTTGCCAAATAAACAGACCAAGCGAGAGTGCAAAGACAAGAAGTAAGCTTAAGACTTTGAAACTTGTCCAGCCCCATTCACTTCCTTTGACAAGTGCTAGAGCTAACGAGAATAGCATCAAAATTGCCAGAAACATCCCTAGTAAATCAATCTTTGCTTTTACAACTGTTTCATTTTTCATTGGGAGTAAAAGTAGACACAGGATAATCGAAAGTAAGACTAAGGGGATATTGATAGAAAAAATTCCGCGCCAACCTAAAAACTGAGTGAGTAGACCACCAATAGTAGGACCAAATGCAGCGGCTAGGCCTTGGGTCAGCCCGAGTACTAAAATTGCTTTGTCTCGTTTATTTGCTTCTAGTGCGTTGATTCCGATTGTCATACTAGCGGGGAAAACAATCGCTGCACCGAGACTTTGGAGCTCTCGACCAGCAATCAGTATTGCTACTGTAGAGCTAGAAGCAGAGAGTAAAGAACCAAAGAAAAAGAGAATAAGACCGACCAAATAAACTTTGTGCCGACCTAGTTGATCCGACATCCGACCTAATGGGATTGTAAGTGCAGCAAAGGTAATCGTGTAAACATTTAAAGCCCATTGAAGGGTACTCAGATCTGTCTTAAGTCCAACCTGGATTGCGGGTAGGGCAATATTCATGACCGTTGTATCAAGCATACAGAGAAAGATTCCGATGGACATGGTCATCAAAATAATCGTTTGCTTCTTTTTCAAAAAAATCACTCCTTTATATTGATTGATAACACTATACATCGTGCTATACTAAATAAGAATAATTAGGTTACACAAAGGAGGAAAATTGTAAACCATGTCGCCACAAGAGCTAAAACAACAGAAACTAAAAGCAATCTACCGAGGGCTATTAACGCTGCTACAAAATCGGAGTTTAAGTGATATTACAATCTCAGAGTTATGCAGAGAAGCAGAGGTCTCTCGAACATATTATTATCGTAATTTTTCATCTTTTCAAGAAATCATTGCGAAATATCAAGAACAATCAATTATTTCGTATTTGCGTCTCGTCCCACATGCCACTTCTATTGAATTCTCTAAGCTGATGACAGTATATTTTCAGTTGATGGGGGCGCATGCAACGGAAACCTTATTGTTAATCAATGCAGGGTTAACGGATGTCTTAATCAGTACCTTTAGACGTGTCTATCTTTTTTTAATCCATCATGGGTATATCGACTCCTCCAATACACAGCGTGGAAAAAACAAATTTTTTGCCAGCTTTATTGCAGGCGCAGTCATTTCCACAGAGGTTGAATGGCTAAAAAGTGGGATGAAAGAAAGCCCCGCACAAATGGGTGTAATCTTAAAAAAAATGTTTGATTTTTCGGATGCAACAATAAAAAATTGATGTTAATTTAACTGGGATAACGACGTGTCAAGTTCTGCTAAACTAGGCTTACAAGAAATCAGCAAAACGAGCAAGACTTTCAACCTGTGCTTACTTAATAAAGTAGCTGCTAAAAAAATGTAGGTTGCGAGAAGATCAAACAAATTATGAGCATTTTAGGAGGCGCCTATGATTAAGGATCAAGCAAAAATCGATGAATACTATACCATGCTCCAAAACAAGAATTCCCAGTATGAAGGGATTTTCTTTGTTGGAGTCAAAACAACGGGGATATTTTGTCGTCCCACATGCCCCGCAAAAAAACCATTAAAAGAAAATTGTGAGTTTTTCCATGACGCGCAAGAAGCCCTACTAGCTGCTTATCGGCCATGTAAAAGATGTAAGCCACTGACAAATCAAAGTTATTTGTCAGATGATGTGAGAAAGTTAGTGGAGGCAGTGGAAAAAAATCCACAAAAAAAATGGATGGATAAAGATTTTGATGAGCTGGCGATTCATCCGAATACTGCCCGCAGACAGTTTAAAAAAAATTTTGGTATGACGTTCATCGAGTATTCAAGAGCAAGAAGACTAGGACTTGCCTTTAAAGAGATTCGAGCAGGAAATCCTTTGATTCAGGCACAATTAGAGAGTGGATTTGACTCGGGAAATGGTTTTCGAGATGCTTTTTCTAAGATAATGGGGGAACTCCCATCAAAGAGTAAAGAGGTTTTGGCACTTTCTTCTTCGTGGATAGAAACCAAACTTGGCGCGATGCTTGTGATTAGTGATAAAGAGAAAATTTATTTGTTAGAATTTGTCGATCGTCGTGGACTTGAAAATGAGATTGTTCGGTTGAGGAAGCGGTTAAATGCAGCGATTATCCCACAACGGACAAAGGTGATGGAGCAGCTTGAGCAAGAGCTTTGGGAGTACTTTGAAGGCAAGCGTATGGATTTTGAGGTACCACTATTTCGGTTAGGCTCCGATTTCGAAAAAGAGGTGTGGTCACAATTGCAACAAACAAAAGTAGGGGAAACCATGGCGTATAAACAATTAGCGACTCGGGTTGGAAATAGTAAGGCTTCACGAGCGGTAGCGAATGCAAATGGAAAAAATCAATTAGCACTCCTAATTCCATGTCACCGGATTATTGCTAGTGACGGAGGGATTGGCGGATATGGTGGAGGAATTGAACGCAAAAAATGGTTGATTCAACACGAGAAAACCATGGCTGAAAAAATGGCAAGGAAAGAAGACCAAGCGTAGAAATTAATTAAGTCCGTCTTTTGTGGGAATAATCGAAAATAAAAGTGAATACTAATTAGAAAAAAACTGAGCCCAAGTGATGTAGCATCTTGGGCTCAGTCTTTTTTTAGGTAAGAGTAGGCTAAAACACTTGACATTAACGTTTGGTGTAATGTTAGTCTAAAGCTAGAAAGGGAAGGATACAGGTGAATATCAAAGAATTTGCGGAACGCACGCACGCAACACCTAGAACTATTCGTTTTTATGAAGAAAAAGGGCTACTGTGCCCTAAAAGAAATGACAATGGTTATCGGGATTACCAGGAAGAGGACGTCTTAGAGATGAAGACGATCTTAGCTTTAAAAACGGCTAATCTATCACTAGAAGATATCGCGAGGATTGTCGCATTAAAAAATAGAGAAACTTCTTTGTTGTGTAAAGAAGAAACTTTAAGCTTCTTGGAGCGACAAATTTCACAATTAGCGCTTCAAATCAAACTAACGCAACTCGTTCATGACCAATTTGTAGCGATCAAATCAGTGGTACAAAAAAGTGAGGGTGAAGCAGATATGACGAAGGTACTATCAATTTTAAAACAGCTAGAACGTGGGGGAATAGAGCATGAGAAAGACAATTAAACTAGAATTTTTCACATTATTTTTGACCATAGTGTATACTTACTTTTTTGTATTCAATTATTCGGGAAAGTTATTTTTCTTTTTATTTTTCGTCCCGGATGTATCAATGGTTGGGTATATTTTTGGGAACAAGCTCGGAGCAAAAGTTTACAATTTAGGACATAATCTAATTCTACCAAGTCTCTTAATGATAGGGTCTCTTATTTGTCAGCAAGAGATTGGCATACAACTTTCATTGATTTGGGCGAGTCATATTTATATGGACCGAACGATGGGATATGGGCTGAAATATCAAACGGGCTTTAAGCAGACACACCTCACTTGAGTATAAAAAGATACCCCAGAGCATGGAGAAATGTAGGAGATTAACAGCACGAAAAAAGTTCTGAAAAAAGTTCTAAGAGGAGCAAAATAGGTCAAGAAAAATTTATAGGAACGGCGAAAAACGTAAATGAAAAAAACTATTTTTTGATTCACGGATATAGAGCGAACACTCTGGCTAATTGGTTTTCTTGGCTATAAAGAGAATTGGTCTCTTTGAATCAACAGGAGATACAGCAGGCCAATTTGATTTTGGTTGTGGGTTTTGATGAAACTTTATGGACACAACTGCAATTAGTAAACTTTACCCAAACCTCTATTGATTATGCAAAAATTTTACCGAAAATAATTCAAGCAGTAGTGATTTCGGCCCTCAACATCTCTATTGTTCAACATACTTATTCTGAAACACTGGCACGCCATTTAAGGTGTAAATTTATCTTGATGCCAGAGGGGAAACTTTTTATCGACCAAGACGAAATCTATCCGCTCCCTGTTGTGTAGAACGGGCTAGTAAGCTTGTTACAGACTACTAGCTGAGTTTTTCTCATTACTCTAAGAAATAGTCTGAAATTATTAAAAGTCACAGAATGTTTTTCTGGATGTCCTGATCGTTTTGGAATTTCTCTAGGATAAAAAGCTTAAATCTATTGGTGTTTGGTTTGTTTTAAGTTTATAGACAAAGAGATCGACTGCGCCAATTGAGCGGGTCCTGTCAGCTTGAAGCTGCTTGTTAGAAGTAACCGTCTTTTCAGGTAAAACAGCTAGGGCATCCCCTGCGCTTACTAGGGAAAGCAACACATCTAGTGTATCTACTTCAATCAATGAAATGCTTTGTTCTTGTTTCTTGGTGAGAGTAGACAACGTTGCCAAGCGATAAGGACAGTTAGGATCTCGGCTCACAACAATTTTGGTTGGCATATTCAAAGTCTCTCTCTTAGCAGCATAGCACCAAACGATTTTCTCGCGGATTTGTTTTAAGCAGTGGAACTCAGGGGAAGGATATGCTCGGTTTGTTAAGATAATGGCTACATGACCTTCTTTCAAACGTACAAAAAGCTCAGATATTAAAAAAGTATAGACAGTAACATGGGGATTTACGTAAGCTTTTTTTAGATAGTTGCTTGAGATTGTCGGAGTCGCCCCAATGCGCAGCGTGGCGATTTTCTGATGAAAGTGTTGTTCCATGTCTGAAACGGTGGTCAGAATCTGCTGCGCATACTTTAAAAAATCCGCCCCATTCTGGGTTAAAACCATCCCTTTATTACTTCTAGTAAATAAAGTAAGGCCAATTTCTTCTTCTAGCTTCGTGACTCGTTTGCTAATAGCTGATTGAACATAACCAAGCTTTTCTGCAGTTTTACTAGTGGATTTTGATTGCACTACTTCATAAAAAATCTGTAAGTCTTTTGTATCCATCTGAATTCCCCCTTCTCTATTCCAATATGGAATATCTAGCGTGATGATTCTTCATTATACAGCAGAAAGGGGGAACTGTATAATTTGATTTGTAACAAGAAAGGTGGAGAACGAAATGAATGCTATGCAATACAAAATCAAGTTACCAAATGATTATGATATGAACAAGATTAGGGAAAGGGTCGCACAGAATGGGATGAAAACAGATGGATTTGAAGACTTGGAAATGAAAGCTTACCTCATAAAAGATACGCCTACAAAAAAAGAATACGCCCCACTCTATATTTGGAAGCAACAAGCTGGAATGAATCACTTTATTTTTGATGGTTTTTATGACAATATTTTAAGCACTTTTGGCTGGCAAAAAATCAATATCGCCATCCCTTATATTGTCGAATTAAACCCAACAATTCAAAATGCCAAATATGTTTTAGAAGTTGAACAAGAAATCAACGAAACTGCTCATATGGCAGGCCTGAACTTCAGCGTGGAAAACGTCCCATATGAAGCTAGAGTATTGGTATATAATCCAGATAAATGGAAAAAAGTAGAATTTTACTTTTTGGAGGATATCCCCCAAAGTTTGGAAGCAACAGCCTCTATTTATGAGATACTGCATGTATCACAATAAAGATTACTGGCTAAGTTTTAGTGGGAAAAGTTTTTTTCACGCAAGTGTTAGTTTTTAAGGTGAATTCTTCTTATTACAAGTCAAGAGTAATAAAGCTTTTTTATTACTTTTGGCTTATTTGTGTTAGTTGTTGGTCAAAAAAGAATCATTCATTATCGCGTCTCAGAGAGTGGAGTGAATGAGAAAATAAAAAAATAGGAGAATTACAAAGAAAACGCTTGCATTGAAGTGCGCTCTAGGGTATATAATGACTATAGTAGTTAAAATGGTATGTTATTTGAAAAAATGTCTCGAAGAGGAAACACAAAAAAATGAAAGAAAGAGGGAACAGGATGAAAACCGTATATTTAGTTAGACATGGTCAGACTTTATTCAATGTGCAACACAAAATACAGGGGGTTTGTGATTCTCCACTAACAAAGACTGGAATAAACCAAGCAAAAATTGCTCGTGAACATCTGGAAAAGCAAGGCATTCAGTTCGAAGAGGCGTATGCTTCCACATCTGAAAGAGCGGTAGATACACTGGAGCTACTAGCAGATGTTCCCTACAAGAGGATAAAAGAGTTAAGAGAATGGAATTTTGGCACGTATGAAGGCGAAGGCGAGCACTTAAACCCTCCTTTGCCTTATGAGGACTTTTTTGTTCAGTTTGGTGGGGAATCTCAGGCTCAAGTAGAAGAGCGGATCAGTCACACGATGGAAAAAATCTTGAGTGAGACAAGTGCGAGTCATATTTTAGTTGTGTCACACGGAGCTGCAATTGCTAATTTTAATCGGCATTGGGCACATACGAGTCGTGTTGGAAAGCCAAATAGAATTCAGAATTGTTCTTTGTTCAAATACAGTTATCAAGCGTCCAAATTTGTGCTAGAAGAAATCATCGAACATGATTTTAGTCATATTCAATAGCACTATATAGCTAGTAAAATGATTCGTCTTAAAAAAATTTTGGTGTTATAATTTGTCTAAAAGTACTTGGAGGAGAACATCAATGAAAAAAATTTTACTATTTTTGCTAGATGGATATGCTGATTGGGAAGCTGGTTTTGTCAGTGCCAAGCTGAACAAACCAGAACTAGGCTTTGAAGTACAAACGATTTCTTTAGAGACGCAGACCGTCACTTCGCAAGGAAATTTTGTCACGAATACGGCGAATACACTTGAATCATTTGATGACTTCGACAAACTCTCGGCTTTTGTTTTGATTGGTGGGACTGGTTGGGGGAATCAGCACCTAATCAAAGGGTATCATCCCAACGTTTACGATGAAAGCTCAAGTGCAAGTATCACTGCATTGATTGATGAGTGTCTGATCCGCCAACATATAATCGTAGCGGGCATTTGTGATGGTGCTACGTTCTTAGCTGATAATGGCTATTTGAACAAAATAGATCATACGGGCAACTCGTTGGTCCATTTACAAAATAAAGGCCTTGATTACGCAGGAGCAGCACATTTCAAAGAGCTCCAAGCGGTTTCTTTTGGGAAAATCATCACGGCAAATGGGACAGCTCCATTAGAGTTTACGCGAGAACTATTGCTCTGTCTGGGGATGCTTGATGGACGGAATCAAGTGGATGAATGGTATCAGACTTATAAACAGGGGTATTTCATTATGACTTGTCATGAAACATATCAGATAGGAAAACCCTCACAAAAAAACACAAAAAATGGTTTACCCACTTTTTTGTGTTTTTTTTATTCTGCTCAATTTATTTCATTTTGCAGGCCCTGTTGCTCAAGATAAGACTGTTGGATTAAATGAATCAGTTCTTGCCAACTTTCTTTATTGTTCACTGAGTCAAGATAGAAAACTTTTTTACTAGGATCTCCTCGCTCCAAAGTATCTGTAACAATAATATCTGCTAAGGAGTAATCATCGGTGATGATGACGCTACTTGGATTGTAAAGACTGAGTAATCTGTTCTCAATAAAATAGCTAGCTGTAAAATCTTTGATCATCTGTAGATAGATTTTTATTTGTGCGCTTTTTTTAGAAGTAAAAAGTGTGTATAATGCTGTTGCAATTAAAGTACGGTGGTCGACATTGTCGACAATAGGCGCAATTTTATCCGTGATTGCTGTGAGATACTTACTTTGGATATGTAAATGAAAAGTTGGCGAAGGAATAAAAAGGCTAATAATAGGATAAATAGCATTACCCACTAAAAAGTAGAAGGCATTCAAAAAGGTGAGGTAATACATGCATAAGTACTGATGTTCTTTAGCAACAGCAAAATTTTCTATATGTATGCTGGATAACAAGATATCTCTTGATAAGGTACAAAAAGAATGGTCATGTCCCAAAAAGAGTTTTCCCAATTTAATTTTTTCTTTTTTGGGAACAATATCAGAAATAAAAATATGTGATAAAAAGTTTAAATATTGAATTTCAACTTTTTTATCTGTTTCTGGGATAGGAGAAGAATACCATTTTTGAAAGGGGACAGTTATGTCAAAGCTATCTTGAACCAGTGTAAAAAACGTTTGAATAGCAATTGATTTAGGTGGATGTACATAATGGTTTTTGCTAATTCTAATTTGCAAAACAGCAGATATAATATCCATGGTTCTGTTCTTAGTATGTGGTCTTTTAAAGGCCTCTTCTAATAATTCTTTGGGAACTTTATTATGGAGACTTTCAATTGAAATAGTAGGGAAGGGCCATTCAAGATCTTGAAAAGAATCTTGTAAGAACAGGTAGGTAAATAGGCGAATATTCATTTCATTGCCTTCTAGGGAATAAAGATGATTGGCACGGATAATCTTAAAATCAAAAGGGTCAAAAAAAGTATTTAATCGTTGGGTTAATTTATGCAAATAACTTGGTGAAATGAAAAGTTTCTCTAAAATTTGGCTTTTCTCTATTGTATCGCTGGTCACTAAGAGTACGCAATAATTGAACAAAACATTATTTTTTAGTAAGAATAATTTCAAATGATACGCATAGGATACGGCATTTGTACGTAGTTCGGGACGCACCGTAATTATACCGGTTTTTTTTGATAAAATAAAATTTTCAATACTTAAATATTCTGTAAAATGTTTGTTAATAATCAGTAGATTTTCTTTGACTATTCTTTTTGAAAAATTTAACGATTGTGAGATTTCATCTGCAGTGGTCTGCTTCTTATTGATAACAAAGAATAAGATAGATAGCTCTCTTTTTAAATAATTGGGTAACAATGTAAATTCCTCTCTTTCATTAAATAATGAGCTGAATTAAGCACTTCTGAAAGCTTTTTGAAAACAAGCAATTAAGCGTAAGGCTAATTTTGATTGTGGTCCAAGCTTAAAATATGAATTTTGGTATAGATTTATTAGGAATCATTCTATATGTTGAGTAAGTCTTTGCACTCATCTTAACATCAGGAACATTTTTTGTACATTTTCTTAATGAATAATTTTAAAAAGCAGAAAAAGATTTCTAATAATATTTGTTAAATGAACTATTTGGTGTTTAAAATTAGGAATGAATATGAATTTGATAGATAATTAATCTTGAAATGGTTGTCTTTATTACAATTTTTTTCTAAAGAAATATGAAGAATTATTCTTTAAAAATAAGGTATATAAAAGAGTTGTGGATAATTATTGTGTTTTGATGTACAACAATAGTAAATAGCAACAAGTATTTTTTTATGCTATTCTATTCAGGACGTTTAATAAACAAAAGCGTTGGACTCTTTTAAAAAATAAACCCTGTATTTTTACTAGTCTGTGTATATTAGATTAGTTATTTTTTTGATTTAAAACATTTTTTCGAAATGGAGTGTGGAAAGAGTGAAAAAGTATGTAAAAATTTGTTTGATTGTAATGTTGTTGGTACCTAATATACTGTTTATTTTGGAGCCTAAAGCTGCCTATGCAGATTCAGGATTGGACAATCTTGTAAGCCAAGCGAAAAATGCTTCGAAACAAACCGTAACAGAAGAAGTAAAAAAATTAATTACAACGAAATCAGAGCAACACATCAGTACAGTATCGACACCGCTGAATAATCTATTTTCGTATAAGGCAGGTGAAACAAAAAAATATACAGAAGGGGGGCCTACATGGGGCAAAGAGGCGTTTGTTATCAGTTCAAATCCAATATATACGACAGACGGAGTGGACACAAATTTATTGAAAATTGATTTTAATCGTCCAGGATCAGGTACAACAAATACGTCCCCTAGTAGTATTTCAATCACAGCAAAAACGAACAAGAAAATAGATACCAGTTTCTGGTTGGAAGTTCGTAGTGTTTATGTTGTATGGCATACGTATAAATGGGAAACTTTTTCGGGGAGTGAAGAAAAAACCTGGTACTCTCAAGACTTATTAGACAATCCAGTTTCGATTCGAGTGCACGTGACCAAGGACAATGAAGAAGGTACAGTAAAAGTATCCTATACAGATATAGATACAGGCGAGTCTGTTATTAATGATAATACGCTTTATGGAAAAATCGGCACTTCTTTTGACAAAGATGTCACGGCAGACTATGAGGCCAAAAAAGAATATATTCAAAGACAATTTTATCAATATGTTGGCGAAAAAAATACACATGGGAACTATATGGATGGCACCGTTCAAGCTGAATATCAGTTTGAAAGAATTCAAGGAGGAGATATAACAGTAAACCATGTTAATAACGATACTTCACTGAACGACAAGCAAAAAGCAGCTTTTGGTACACCGAAATCAGATACTCTGAGCGGAAAGTATGGAGAAACCAAAGTTGCGAAAGCGCAATCAATTCCTCACTACGAAACAATAGATGGAAAAGTAGAGAAACCAATAACTTTAAATGAAAATCCTCAACAGGTAACATTTGAGTACAAGCTATCTCAGGCCAAGCCAGTAACCGTTAAATATGTGGATCAAGACGGTAAACCAATTGCTGGCGTTGATAACAAGTTGGTTACTGGGAGATGGGGAGACGAATATACCGTTGTTCCCAGAGAAGAGATTCCTTTTTACACTTTAATTGATAGTGCTGAACCGATAAAAGGAGAACTGACGGACGAAGCTCAAGAGATTGTGTATCATTATCAAGTAGCGGAAGGTGCACCAGTAGAGATTCATTATTTGGATGAAGACGGAAAAAAACTGAAAAAAGATAAGACACTTTCAGGATTAAAATTTGGCCAACAGTTTACCGAAAAAGCGATAGAAATCGAGCATTATCAGCAAAAAAATGATGAAATAACAGGTCAAATTACGGACAAGAAGCAAGAAATTACGTTTGTCTATACAAAAAATGGCGGCAAGCCAGTACGAGTTGATTTCCAAGATGAAACGGGGAATCTTATCAATGAAAGCTATCTACTAAATGGAAAATATAATGAAGCTTTTGATGTAAGTGAAAGTAACACGGATGTTCAGGATATTTTAACTAAAATCACTGACAGACATTACCAATTGACGAATAAAGCGGGAGATGTAACAGGTAAGTTTACTGATGATGCAGCGCAAAAATATTCAAGTCATGTCATCTATAAATTTAACAAAAAAATGGCTCCTGGTAAGATAAAAGTACGTTATCTTAATAGTCAAACAAATAAAGAAATTGCGGATTCAGATACCTTGACGGGAAAATATGATGAAACGTATACAAGCCAACCAAAAATTATTAAAGATTACCATTTAACCAAAATACCAGAAAATAGCTCGGGTACATTTGGAGAGAAGGCTGCAGAGGTTGTTTATTTGTATGAACCAAATGTTGGTGGAACAGTTGAACTAAACTATATAAGCAAAGAAACGAAGAAACCAATTGCCACTACTGATGTGAAATCAGGTGGTGTGAATCAAGACTATCAATTTGAAGCAAAATCAATTCCCCATTATGTTGTGACAACGATCCCTACCAACGCAACAGGTGTCTATCCTGCTGCAAATAAAGTGATTAATGTCTATTTTGAATATGACCGAGCAAAAGCTAAACCTGTTCATGTTGTCTATCAAGATGAAAAAGGAAAGATACTTGGAAAAGAAGAGCTTAGTGGTGAAAATAAAAAATGGAATGATTCTTTCCAAACAGAAATCAAATCGTTTGAAGGATATGAAATTAAGAAAATAGAGATTGATGGAAAAGAAGTAGCAGCTGGAAATGGGTTATACGATGATGAAAAGGCCCAAACGGTTGTGTATACCTATAAACTAAAAAAAGCCGCACCAGTTTTGGTAAAATATATAGATATCGAAACACAAAAGGAAATTAGTGCCCAAGATACAGTATTTGATCAGGATGCAGTGTATGGGGATCAATTCCAAAGTCAAGCAAAAGATATTAAACAGTATATCTATAAACAGGCAGAACTTAACCAAAAAGTACAAGAGGGTCCCGTGGTTTCTGGAAAATATACAGATTATCAGCAAACACTTGTGTATTATTATGTAAAAGATAAAACTTCTATAAAAACAAAGAGTTCCCAAATTTATGTTGGGGATAAGTGGCGCGCAGAAGATAACTTTGACAGTGCAACGGATAAAGAAGGCAATCCAGTAGATTTTAAAGCTGTTACAGTGGAGGGAACGGTAGACACTAGCAAAGCAGGAACCTATGAGATTACATACAATTACAACGGCATCTCAAGTATCGCAAAAATAAAGGTAAAAGATGTCCAGACCGCGGTTAATGTCCATGATTCCACAATTTATGTTGGGGATAAGTGGCGCGCAGAAGATAATTTTGACAGTGCGGTTGATAGAGAGGGTAATCGTTTAGCTTTCAAAGACATCTCAGTAAATGGAGAATTTGATACTAGTAAAGTAGGAACTTATGAAGTTTTCTATAGCTATGATGGTGTGACCGTTGCGGTAAAAATAACGGTTAAAGCTGCACAGACAGCAATCAATGTCCATGATTCTACCATTTATGAAGGAGATAAGTGGCGCGCAGAAGACAATTTTGATAGTGCGATTGATAAAGCGGGTGAGAAAGTTGCATTTAAAGAGCTTATTGTGACAGGTAGTGTGGATACTAAAAAAGCAGGAAGCTACGAAATTAGCTATGTGTATCAGGGGATGACTAGTGTTGCAAGAGTAACGGTGAAACCAAGGCCACAACCTGACCCAAGTAATAATCAGAAAAAAGAAGAACGTCAAACGAAAAAGCCTATTAAAACTAAAACAAAGCAGAGCAACTTGAAAGGCAGCAACTCTCCCCTTCCAAAAACTGGGGAGCAAGAGACACCTATGTTCACTTTGATTGGAGCCGCGATACTTTCTTTAATTCCAATTTTTGTATTTAAAAAGAGCAAACTGAAAAATTAACACAAGCAGAGTTTGTGGAAGCAAACATATAAATAATTTTTATAGAGCCTAGGACATAACTTTTAAGTTATGTCCTAGGCTCTTAGTATCGCAATAAATATTGGGAACAAAACTATTTTCTCTTATTTTTCGGAGAGAAAGATTTCTGCTTCAGCCTCTATTTTTAGTGTTCTTTTCAGATTTTTAAGCTATTCAACTTAAGATAGCTCATGTCTTTAAAAGTTTTATAGATTTGGTTAGTAACGAAGCTATCTAAGTAAAATATCCCCTCATGAGAAACGGTGCTACAAGTAAAAATGACGAAATTAATTTTTGGGGTGTTGAAGACAGTCTAAAACAATTGTGGTAAACTAATAGACAGAATTTTTTATATTTATTGATAATTCTTACTGTTTGTTTTTTTACTCTATGCTAGGGAGAAAAACAGCTATTTTTTAGATAATTGGGGGAAGACAAGATGAGTGGAAAAAGGCCGAGTTTTGGTGTAAATGCAAGTGATTCTAAGTCAGAGAAAGAAGCAAGTCAAACAAATGAAAAAGTCGCAGATAAAAGCAAAAGTAAGAGAGAATTCGGGACGCATGTGCAAAAGGAAGAGCCAGAAAAAGGAGTCAATGCAGAAATAGTAAAAGAGCTTTTCTCTTTACAAAAACGCGACTTTTGGCTCAAAGCATATGCGCTTTCTTTTTTATTTTATTTAGCGCGATGGGGGAATTTGACTACGGGGATAATCGGCTTGATTGATCTTATTTTATTTCCTTTTGTGTTAATTTTATTAGCAGAAGGATCATTAATGATCTCAAATTTTTCTACTTTAGCAGATTGGATCAACCCTAAAATGAATCAGCTTAAGCAAGGAACTACGAATATTGGTGCCATCCTCTGGTATGGTTCTAAGTTGATACTTTTTGCGTTTATTTGGAAGTTTGGCTTTATTTTAGGGCTTGTTGGGCTGGCCTTAATGTTACGTGATCTAAAGAGAATGAAGGGGTAGGAATATGATGAAAAGGACCTATCGTGTGGGAAAAGGATTTGGAAAAAAAAACTTTGATCAGGCTATCAATATGGCAGGAAATGGCGATGTTATTATGCTTGATCCTGGAACGTATAGTTTTATGGCGGGCTATACCTTGAAGCATTCTATAAGTATCATTGGAACAAGCGAAGACCCTAGAGATGTCAAGCTTCAAAGTGTGTTTACTTTGAGGAATGGACAATCTTTGACATTAAAAAACCTTGTCTTAACCACAAATAACAGCAATGGAATTAATCTGAAAGAAAGAACGCACTTAGAAGCTGAAAAAGTGGTTTTTCAGGGAGAACTCACAGGAGAGTACCCAGTAGTCTGGGTAGAAAATTCAACCGCATCGTTCATCAATTGTGAGATTGAATATAGCCACAACTCCGGAGCAGTCTATGCTGTAGACGCCTCAAATCTTACATTCAATGGGTGTATCATTGATTCTGTTCATGTCAATGACTCCAATCTGGTCATCTGTAATTCCCAGATAGTGACGATTTTAAGCTCCAAAAGATCTACCGTACAAGGACAAGAGTATCTTGAAGTGTTGGAAAATCAAGTAGATACGGTGTCGATACTTTTACAAGAAGGGACCAGAAGCGAGTTTGACTTACTTGCGATTCCTCAGGGATTGGTGCATCTGAAAGTGCTGGATAGCATCTTAAATGTTACAGCACTGGAACTACCGGATCAGCAAAAACTTAATTTATTAATCAATCAAAAGGGACAAACAACATTAGATGATAGCCAAGTAGAGGTTTATAACTTAGATGAAGAGGGAAAAATCGTGGAACAACACTCGGCTCAAGTGGTGACAGAAAAAGCCCAAGAAGAAATAGTAGAAGCTGAGGATACAGATTATTTTAATGAATGGCTCGATGAGGAGCTTCCCGGTCAATTGGAAGAAGCAGAAGAAATCTCTGATCCACAAGCCGCAACAGCTCTACAAAAATTAAATGAGTTAAATGGATTAGAAAAAGTGAAACAGCAAGCACTAAAATTTATCAAAATGGTTCAGTTCAATCAACAACGTGAAGCGCAAGGCTTAAAAGCCAATGCCATTACGCTACATTCGCTATTCTTAGGAAATCCTGGGACAGGGAAAACAACTGTAGCTCGACTCTTAGGCGAGATATTGGCCGATGAAGGGGTCATTCGAGAACGTAAATTTGTTGAAGTCGATCGAACTGATTTGGTAGATGAGATCATCGGTGGAACTGCCAAACGGACAATGGAAAAACTGGTGCAAGCAACAGGTGGTGTTTTGTTTATTGATGAGGCTTATTCGCTATTTAGTGAGGGACAAAACGATTTTGGGCGTGAAGCAGTTGATACCATCTTGAAATACATAGAGGATCATCGTGAGGATATTATGGTAATTTTTGCCGGATATACCGATAAAATGCAAAATTTTATTAATATGAACCCAGGCTTACGCTCTAGAGTACCCAATGTTTTTGTTTTTGAAGACTACACGCCTACGGAAATTGCAGAAATTGGCTACCATCATTTACTTGAAAATGATTATTCAGTAGCTGAACAACGCTACAAAGAATTGGTAAGTTACCGTTATGGTCACTCTATGGACGCTAGTAATGCAAGATGGGTGCGCAACTTTAATGATGAACTCATTTCGATTATGGCTGATCGCGTTTTGGAAACAAATTCACAGGATACAATGACGATCACCTCAGAAGATTTGGACCAACTTACTGGGGGGAATCTAGATGAAAAACAAGCTAGAATTACCGAACAAATCGAAAAGCTCAATCAGCTAGTTGGACTAGAGACAATTAAAGTAGAAGTGAAAAATTTAATAAAGGAAGCACAAGCCAATCGTGAATTATTGAAAGTAAGCCCTCACATGATAAAACCTGCCTATCATATGGTGTTTGAAGGGAATCCTGGAACGGGAAAAACAAGTGTCGCAGAAATAATTGCAAAATTATTTTATAACTTGGATATTTTGCCCACACCAAACGTAAAAGTAGTCGAACGCTCAAACTTAGTCGGAAGTTATGTGGGACATACTGAAAAAAATACAAAAATGGTGATTGAAGAAGCAATGGGCGGTGTTTTGTTTGTAGACGAAGCCTATCAGCTGACCCTAGAAAACTCGGGGAATGACTTTGGAAAACAAGCAGTGGAGACACTGTTGACTGCGTTAGAAAATTACCGAGATAAATTTGTCGTAATTTTTGCTGGTTACACGAATGAGATGGAGCATTTTTTAAATGCCAATCCAGGCTTGCGTTCCCGAGTTCAAAAACGCATTATCTTTCCAGATTATACGCCAGACGAAATCGCGCAAATTGTGCGCAATATTTTAAAGAGAAATTGGCAGTTTGACGAACAAAGATTACAAACCTTAGTTTCTGATTTGTATCAAAAAGTTCCAGCAAACGAACGAGCAAATGGACGCTGGGCTCGGAATTTTTCTGAAGCACTAGAAAAACAACAAAAAATTTATATTGTAGACAAGCACATAAAAGGTGCAGAAATTTGTCAGATTCAAAATGAATTGATTGAAGAAGTTGTGGAGCATTTTTTATAAGCGTTACTCTCTAAAAGCGATACCTCTCCCCATCAACATTGGTTGATAGGGAGGGACTGCTAGTTGAGAAATTGGTTATTTTCAATGAATAATTTCAGCAAATTGGTGGATCCCTTTTCTTATATGGGGATGCCCTTTTTTTATGGATTTTCCGACTGGTAGCATGAGTATGGGAATGAGTTCTTTAGAAATTGCAAAGTACTCTTGCACTTTTTCAAAATCGACCCCTCTCATAGGGACAGAATCGTAACCAAATGCACGAATCACATGCATTAAGTTCATCGAAAATAAGCCACAGTCCAGTTTGAGGCCTTCTTTTTTTCTATCTTCTGGGTGCATATCAAAATAGAGTTGTATTCTTTTTTTTCTAGCCTCAACTTGTGCGGCAGAAAGGTGGCGCACTCTTTGCTCATACTGGATGAGATCTTCGATATCGTACAGAGATTGATTGCCAAAAATAAGAAAAACGGCAGAGGCATCCAGTACTTGTTTTTGGTTAGCAGAAAATTTTTTGAGTACTGCTTGTTTTTTTTTATTTTTAATAACAAATACTTTCCAAGGTTGAAAATTATTGCTGGATGGCGCATTTCTAGCACTTTGTAAAATCAAGTAAAGCTCTCTATCTGAGATCACATACTCCGCATCATAGTCTCGTATGGAAGTCCTAGCGTTTAAAAATTGCAAATCATTCATCGTTCATTCCCCTTTTCATTTTTTCTATTTCTAGTATAATTTAGCTGTAACAATAATAACAGTACGCACATTTTTGTTACTTAAAGGAGCTAAGAGAAATGGAAAAAAAGAGACCGTTTGATTGCGGCGTGACGCGCTCAATGGAGGTCATTGGCGGAAAATGGAAGATTAATATCCTGTGGGCAATCTCGAGGGGAGAGCCCATTCGTTTTAACCAATTAAAAAGAGCTGTTCAAGGGATTACAAACGTCATGCTAACGCGCTCATTGAAAGAATTAATCGCGTACAATTTGGTTAAAAAGAAAGATTTTAATACGATTCCACCCCATGTTGAGTACTCCTTAACCGAAAAAGGAGCTTCACTAGTGCCAATTCTACGGACTTTAGACCAGTGGGGAAAGAAGAATTTGTAGAAAAAGCTGACGAAAAAGAGTGACATAAAAAATTAAGCCACTTTTCTTTTTCGTATCATGAAAGGAAGTAAGATAACAGAACTAACCAAAGCAACTAAAAAAATTGTGAGATACAACTGTTGTGGAATAAAAAAATAATAGTAGTCGATGCAGCAGGCTGTTAAATTACAAATTAAATGTAAAAAGATGTTGAATGAAAGGCTTCGATGATGCAAATAATGCCAGTTTAAAAAGAGTGAGATAGGGAGATAGAATATGATTGTACTAGGATAATATAAGATAACAAATAGATGCATACCAGTAAAGTTTAAAGTCATGAGGAGTAAGCAATGTTTTGGATAACGGTTTTCAACTTGAGAAAATAAGCGTTTTCTAGAGAATTCTTCAAAGAGGGGCGCAAAAATTTCGGCAGAGACAAGTAACTGAAGAGCAACCGTCAAAGTTTCCTGATATTTTAACAGATCATCAAAAGAATAGTGAGTTAAAAAGTAGATGGTTTTACCAAAATGGATCGTCAAAATAAAACTGATACCAAAAAGGCTGCTTAAGAAGAGGGCAGTCCTATCAAGCGGTGTACGTGCATCTGGTTGGGGAGGTTGAGGGCGTTTAGAACCAGAAAAAAATAAAATGGGTAAAAATAAAAAGAGTAAGTCATTCAAAAGCTCGAGTACAAAAAAATCTGTATAGTAAATTTTATTCAGTCGGTTAAAAAGACACAAATTATAGAAAAGGACATATAAGGGTAAGGCCCATAATTTAAAAGCAACCATATTGTTCAAAGAAAAAACCTCCTATAAAAGCCTTTCTTTTTTACGAAAGGCTTTTTAGATTATGATTAGTCTGGAATTTTATCAATGTAAGAAGTATGAGAGGTGTAAGTGGTGGTCTTTAAGTATCGATTATCAATTTTTCGATAAACCTTAACAGTAACTCGGATAGTAATAGATTGCCGATACTCTTTAAAAAAACCACTTTTTGAATATTTATAAATTACGATTGGTTTGAGTCCGGGGAATGGGAGCGGAATTTTGATTGTGATAGAGTGTCCATTTTTAAAACGGCCTAAATAAGTTCTTTTCGTATTCGTGATAGTGTAACCTTGAGTTTTTGACCATGTACGGGCTTTTTTAGGACTAGGTGTGAGAATATAATAATTCTCATTGTCTTCAAAATAGGAATGAGGTATTAGAGTTGGTTTTTCTTGCAGTTGGGATGCGGACATATTTTTTGTTCCAAATAAAAGTAATCCAAAAAACAATAGCAGCAAGCTAGAAAAAAATTTTTTCATAATAAACACCCCTTTTTTATTTAATTATATCATGATGAGAAAGCGGTTTCAATAATGTTCGATAAAAAAGATCGTTTTTTAAAATAAATAGATTCTTTTTACCCCTGGTTAACTTATTTTCTTTTACAAGTAAGAGAAAAAATGCCATCTTCTATGATAGATTATTTTTTATTGTACTAGATCAAAAAAGTAAAAAATGAGTCTTAGAAAAAATCCAAAATACTATTGACAGAAGATAGAGAGGAATGATACTATCTCAATGTAAGCGTTTACGTATTGGCTGTTTTGACCGTAATCGTTCTCGTAATGTTCCAAATTTATATTTTTTTGGCATTTACGTAAACGATTACGTAAAAAATTTAAAGGAGAAAACAGATGGGGAAAATGCGCAAGTTTTTGATTGGATTCGTAGTGCTGAGTAGTGCCTTGTTAGTAACTGGATGTGGTGGAGGAAAAGAAACAAAAAATGCAAAGGGAGATTTAATTGTAACGATTGGCCGACAAACGATTCAAAATTCAAAATTACCAAAAGGCGATACTTATGAAAATAATGCCTATACCAAATTAGTGGAGAAAAAATTAGGTGTTGAGCTGAAAAGCACATTTGAAGCGAATGGGGAAGATTATGATCGGCAGGTTTCTCTGGCGATTGCCTCTGGTGATATGCCTGATTTGATGGTGGTGAACAGTTACGATGAATTAAAAGAGTTAGTTGATAACGATCTAATAGAAGATCTTACAAACTATTATGATAAAAATGCTAGTAAAAATATCAAAGAAATCTATGAATCATATGATTCGATTCCATTAAAAGAAGCAACGTTTGATGATAAGCTGATGGCGATTCCAGGGACATCTGTGGATGACGGTCCGGGTCTTGTTTGGATCCGTAAAGATTGGTTAGACAAGTTAGGCATTAAGTTAGATGCGGATGGGAACGGAGCGATTACGTTAGAGGAATTAAAAGCAACAGCCAAGACTTTTGTGGATAAAAACCCCGACAATGTAGCAAAACCAGTAGGATTGGCCTTAAACTACTGGTTAGCTGCCACCGGATACGGAAATTCAACTTTTACAAGTTCGACTATTATGCATTCATTTGGTGCATTTCCTAGATACTATTTAGCTGATAAATCTGGAAAAGTATACTACGGATCGACTACTAATGAGACTAAAAAAGCCTTAACCTATTTAAAGTCTTGGTATGATGAAGGGTTGTTGGATCCTCAGTTTGGGACACGTACATTTGATGACATCACCGCTATGCTGATCAACGGGGAGACAGGAATAGCACCTGGACCGTGGCATTTACCAGGCTGGAATTTATCTCAAGTAAAAGAAAGTAATCCAGAAGCAGACTTTGTTCCTTATGCTATTGAAAATCAAAATGGAGATGGGAAAATAAATGCTACTTCTGATAAAGGGGCTGGAAGCTTTATCGTAGTTAAAAAAGGATTTGCGCATCCTGAGTTAGCTCTGAAAATCGTTAATTTAATTTATGACAAAGTCCCCAACTCTGACAATATTCAAAAAGAGTATCCAGACTTATACAAATACAGTCAGTTGGATGTAGACGGAACCGCACGTCCTTTTAATGTCGAAATATATGATGCGAATAGTGGTATTGAAGATTCGGTACAAATTGCGGATGCAGTCGACGGGAAAATTAATATAAATGATTTAACGAAACCAACGGACAAAACATTAGCACAAAGCATTAAAAAAGTTGTCGACAATCCCAAAGATCCAGATATCAATGATTGGAACAAATACATCACAACTTATGTCGCTAGGGCTAAAACGATGGCAATTCCTCGCGAATTAGGTATTTTAAATGAAATTGTCCCGCCAAAGTTTCATGGAATCAAAGCTTTAGAAAAAAATGGTGCTCAACTAACGAAACTAGAAGAAGAAACATTTATTAAATTTGTTACGGGAGAAGAATCATTAGCGAACTTTGATCAGTTTATTGCGAATTGGAAGAAGCAGGGTGGTTCGGATGTACTAAAGGAAATGCAAAAAGTTCAAGACAGTTCAGATAAATAATCTCGAATGAGAGAGAACGATATCGTTCTTTCTCATTCGTTAGGGGTGAAAAAATGGAAATACAACATAAAAAAATTAAAAAAAGAGTAACACGTAATGAACTACTCTTTATTGCAATGGTCATTCCAGGAATCGTCTTTTTACTTATTTTTTCTTATGCGCCAATGTATGGTCTTTTGATGGCATTTCAAGACTATATTCCTGCTAAGGGCGTATTTGGTTCAAAGTTTGTAGGTCTGGAACATTTCCAATATATTCTAAAACTACCAGATATTGCGCAAGTTACAAAAAACACGCTCTACATTGCGATTATGAAAATGATTTTTAACACGGTATTACCAATCACCTTTGCCATACTCCTCAATGAAATTCGAGTATTATGGGTGAAAAAATCAGTTCAAACCATCGTGTACTTGCCACATTTTTTGTCCTGGGTGGTATTGGCTTCGGTGGTGGTGAATTTGTTTAATTTAGATGGAACTATCAATCAAATATTGAACCAGTTTGGTCTGTCTAGTTTGAACTTTTTAGGTAGCAATCAGTTATTTCCAAATTTGTTGATTGGGACAGATGTTTGGAAAGAATTCGGTTATAGTTCGATTGTCTATTTAGCTGCTATAACGTCGATCGATCCGGGTTTGTATGAGGCTGCAACAATGGATGGCGCGACATGGATAAGAAAAGTCTGGCATGTCACATTGCCAGGGATGCTACCTTTTATTCTTTTATTAACGATTTTAAATGTTCCCAATATTTTAAACGCAGGTTTTGATCAAGTTTATAATTTGTATTCACCTATTGTTTATAAAAGTGGGGATGTATTAGACACCTATATTTATCGTATTGGATTGATTGGGAGACAATACAGTCTTGGAACAGCTGTTGGGCTTGTTAAGTCTGTTATTGGCTTAGTATTAATTTTTGGCTCTAATAAGTTTGTTGAAAAGAAAATGAACCGGGTAATGTTCTAGGAAAGGAGAAAAAAATGCAAGATAAATCAATCTTTAGAAGTACGATTATTTATATAATTGTTATTTTACTAGGCTTATCCTGTTTAATACCGATGTGGAATGTAGTAGCAATCTCTTTAAGTGGCAGCGATGCAGTAATGGCCAACAAAGTGGGGTTGTTTCCTGTCAAATTTACTTTAGGTGCTTATGAAAAAATTATCAGTGATCACCAATTTTGGCGTTCCTTTGGTATTTCTGTGTTTCGTGTGGTAGCGACTTTGGCAATTAATTTGTTCCTAATTGTAACCATGGCATATCCTTTATCCAAGTCTGAGAAGGCTTTTACAACGAGAAAAATTTTTATGAATATCATGATTTTTGCCATACTATTTAGTGGTGGGATGATTCCAACCTATTTAGTTGTGAAAAGATTAGGACTCATCAATTCAATCTGGTCGTTGATTTTACCTGGAGCAGTTCCGATTGGCAGTGTCATTTTGGTCATGAACTTCTTCCGTGGAGTTCCAAAGTCATTAGAAGAGGCCGCAGCTATGGATGGTGCGACTCCGTGGCAGACATTGTTAAAAATTTATATTCCGATGTCGTTGCCATCTTTGGCAACTGTTTCTTTATTTAGTATTGTCGGTAGTTGGAATGACTTTTTTGGAGGACTACTTTACATGACACGAACGGAAAACTATCCGTTAATGACGTATATTCAGTCTTTAACAATAAATATTTCAGAAACTTTACAAAATTCTACAGGTTTAACAGCAGAACAGTTCCAAGCGTTAACAGCAGTGTCTAATAAAAACTTGAACGCTGCGAAAATAGTGGTAGCAGTCTTACCCTTATTGCTGATTTATCCTTTTATGCAGAAGTATTTCGTTAAAGGTATTGTTGTTGGATCAGTGAAAGAATGACAGAAAAGAGGGGGAAAAATGAGAAGTTTTTTATCAATTGATAGTCTTTTTTACAAAACTTCAGCCAAAGTCGTACAATTATTGATTCTAAATTTTCTTTTCTTACTAGGTTGCGTACCTCTTGTTACAATTGGGGCCTCTTTAAGTGCAACATTTAGTGCGTGCATGAAAATGATAGAAAGTGATGACTTACGTGTAACGACTAACTATTTTAAGGCTTTTCGTCAATCCTTTAAACAAGCGACTGTCGTATGGATAGGTAGTTTATTTGTTTTAGGTATCTTGTGGATTGATATTTTGTATTTGGTTCAAAAAAAAGCACTGTTGAGTTGGCCAATGATTGGAATCGGAATAGTCGGTTTTTTATTACTCGTTATTTTGCAGTATTCTTTTGCTTTGATTGCGAGGTATCAAAACTCCTTAGGGAAAGTTCTCCCTTTAGCATTTCAATTGTTTTTTGCTCATCCTTTTCTAGGGATTTTACTACTAACGGTGTGGTTCGTTCCAGTTGTCTTGAGCATCCTCTCACCAATTCTTCTTGTTTTTTCTATGTACCTCGCTTGTTTTATTAGTTTTTCTTTTGAGTTCTTTTTACAAAGTTATGTATTACTAAGTGTCTTAAAAAAATTTGAATGAAATGAGGAATCGAAAAATTGGAACAACAAACAAAATGGTGGCAAAAAGCTGTCGTCTATCAAATTTATCCAAGAAGTTTTCAAGATAGTAATGGAGACGGAGTTGGAGATCTTCTAGGAATTATAGGTCGTTTGGATTATTTACAATTATTAGGAATTACGGCAATCTGGCTTTCACCGGTGTATCAGTCTCCCAATGATGATAATGGCTATGATATCAGTGACTATGAGGCAATCATGGAAGAATTTGGTACGATGGAAGAGATGGAGTGTTTGATTGTAGAAGCAGACAAAAGAAACATTAAGATTATCATGGACTTGGTCGTAAACCATACATCGGATGAACATAAGTGGTTTATAGAAGCAAAAAAAGGAAAAGAGAATCCGTATCGGGACTATTACATTTGGTGTGATCCAGTAAATGGGGATGTTCCAAATGAAATTTCATCAACTTTTAGTGGCAGTGCTTGGGAGTTTGATGCAACATCAGGCCAATATTTTTTACATTTATTTAGCAAAAAACAGCCAGATTTAAATTGGGCAAATACAAACGTTCGACAAGAAATCTACAATATGATGAACTTTTGGTTAGAAAAAGGTGTTGGTGGTTTTCGGATGGATGTGATTGATCTGATTGGGAAGCTACCAGATCAAGGACTTACAGGAAATGGTCCCTTACTCCACCAGTATTTACAAGAGATGCATCAAGCTACATTTGGTTCGCATGATGTCATGACGGTTGGAGAAACTTGGGGTGCAACTCCTGAGATTGCCAAACAATACTCTGATCCAGCAAGGAAAGAACTATCTATGGTCTTTCAGTTTGAACATATTGGTTTAGATCAACAAGAAGGTAAAGAAAAATGGGATATAAAGCCGTTATCAATTGGAGCATTAAAACGGGTTCTTTCTAAGTGGCAAACAGCGCTTGGAAATCAAGGGTGGAATAGTTTGTTTTGGAATAATCATGACTTGCCAAGGATTGTGTCACGCTGGGGGAATGATCAAGAATACCGAGTAGAGAGTGCCAAAATGCTTGCGATTCTGCTCCACCTGATGAAAGGGACCCCATACATTTATCAAGGAGAAGAAATAGGAATGACCAACTGCCCAGTCACCTCTATTGAAGAGATTAGGGACATTGAAAGTATCAATATGTATCAAGAACGTCTTAGTAAAGGGTACCGTAAAGAAGCAATTATTCAATCAATTAATGCAAAAGGACGAGATAATAGCCGGACACCGATGCAGTGGGATGATACAGAATGTGCCGGCTTTACTACAGGGACTCCGTGGTTGCATGTGAATCCCAATTATCATGAAATCAACGTCAAAGAAAGTTTGGCAGATCCCCAGTCTATTTTTTATACGTACCAAAAACTAATTGAACTGCGAAAAGAACACGCGCTTGTCATTTGGGGCGAGTATCAGTTAATCGAAGATACAGCGGAAGAAGTTTTTGCTTATTATCGTGAGCTTGCGGGTGAAAAATGGTTGGTTGTAGCAAATTTTTCAGAAACAAATCAAACGTTTCTACTTAGAGATGTGATGGATAAGGTGCTTATTCACAATTATCAAACGGATCTTCCGGATACAGGTGAGTTGGGACTGCGACCATACGAAGCTTTTGCGGCAAAAATTAAAAGTGAAAGAAGATAGGAGAATATTATGGCGAAAACAATTTTTCAAGGAGCGCACTACCGAATTACTGTCTTAACCAATCAGTTAATACGAATGGAATACAGCGAGGACGGGCAATTTGAAGATCGTTTCACGCAAACGGTATTAAATAGAACCTTTGATCCACCAAAAGTCACGGTGACTGAAACAAATGAGCAACTAGCACTTCATACTCCGAATGTTGCGCTTTTCTACGAGAAAGAAAAAAAGTTTAACGAATATACGGTGTCGTTGGATGTACGTTTTGAAACAGGCTATACTCATCACTGGCGATTTGGAGATACAGAGTGGAATTTAAAAGGAACGACTCGAACGCTGGATGGGGCAGATGGAGAAGTGATGCTGGAAGACGGGATTTTGAGTCGAAACGGAGTGACGGTGATGGATGATTCTACCACATTCATACTTGATGAAGAAAATCATCCAGTGAAACGTCATGGAAGTACAACTGACTGTTATCTGTTTGCTTATGGGCATGATTACTTTAAAGCGCTCAAAGATTTTTATCAATTGACGGGTCAAACCCCATTACTACCAAGATATGCGCTTGGAAATTGGTGGAGTCGTTATTGGAAATACACAGAGGAAAGCTATTTGAATCTGGTTGAACAGTTTCAAGAGGAGAAGATTCCGTTGTCTGTTTCGGTGATTGATATGGACTGGCATTTGACCGAGATTCCTGAACGCTTTGGCAATGGTTGGACTGGTTATACCTGGGATAAAAGGTTATTTCCTCAGCCCAAACGCTTCATGCAGGCTCTGCATGATAAGGGACTTGCAGTCACACTGAATGTCCATCCGGCAGATGGAATTCGAGCGTTTGAAGAGGCCTATCCAAGAGTGGCACAACGTCTCCAGTTGAATCAAGCTGAAGAAGAGCCCGCGCGCTTTGATTTAAATGATGAAGCTTTCCGTGTCAGTTATTTTGAGGATGTTCATCATCCGATGGAAGAAGAGGGAGTTGATTTTTGGTGGATTGACTGGCAACAAGGAACGAAAAGTGGAGTTGCCGGTTTGGATCCTCTTTGGCAATTAAATCATTATCACTTTTTAGACCAAACACAGCGCAAACAAGATCCCCTAATTTTATCGCGTTATGCAGGTCCAGGAAGTCATCGTTATCCATTAGGTTTTTCAGGGGATACGATTATCAGTTGGGCCTCCCTAGCTTTTCAACCGTACATGACGACAACTGCCTCTAATATAGGCTATTCATGGTGGAGTCATGATATTGGAGGGCATATGTTGGGCTACAAAGATGAAGAACTCTCTTTACGTTGGCTTCAGTTTGGGGTATTTAGTCCGATTAATCGGCTTCATAGTTCTTCTAGTGCTTTTACAAGCAAAGAACCATGGACATTTGAGCCGACTATTGCAGGTGTTATGAAAGACTATTTGCGCTTCCGTCATTCGTTACTTCCTTATCTATATACTGCAAATGTACGTACACATGAAGTGGGAGTACCTTTGATGCAACCGATGTATTACCGTTATCCAGAGATTGAGGAGGCCTACAACAGTCGGAATCAATATTTCTTTGGATCGGAGTTACTCGTTGCACCAATTACGCAACCGATAAATCAAGAAACCGAACTGGGCAAAGCGAAGGTATTCTTGCCACCGGGAGATTGGTTTGATCTATTTCGCAACTGCCGTTATGAAGGAGATACGTCCATTACGATGTATCGCTCGTTAACAGATATTCCGGTTTTAGCAAGAGCAGGAGCTATTATTCCGTTAGATGCTACGCCAGAGGAAACTAAAGCAAACGAATTACCAGAAAAGATACGCTGGGAAATATTTCCCGGTAAAACTAATGAGTATGAACTGATTGAAGACCTCGCAGGAAACCGATGTACCACGCGAGTTCGCCTAGATGAAGCTACACAACAATTGTCAATCGAAACAGAAGGGGATAACAAAATTCTTCCTAGCAATCGACAACACGAGTTTCATCTACGGGTAACAGATGAAGTACAGGTCGTTGGAGAGTGTCTGTCTTCAAGCTATCAGGAACAGACTAAGGAACAAGTAATTATCGTGCAACAATCAGAGCGGCAAAATATATTAAGCATTGTTGGCTTTGCGTATAGCAAAACACAAACGAGTGAGCAAGCAGTTTTTGATATTTTAAAACGAGCAAATATTGAGAATCAACTAAAAGATCAAATATGGCAACGTTATGGTGATGAAACAAGTAAAAAGAAACGTTTCAACTTATTTTCGCAACTCTCTTTACCTGATTTAGCACAAGCATTATTTGAATGTGAATACACAGACCAACGAGAAGAATAAACAGCTCTAACAAGACACAATTAAACTTGTCTAGCAAGTGTCTATCCAGACTATAGAGAAGAGGATGAGTAACAGTGGTGAAAGCAAACTTGCTATCGGGTTTCTTTTCTATCGCGTGAGCAAACTCTCTATGGTTTGGATATTTTTATTAGGAGGATGGAGTGAGAAGCGTAGTGAAAAAAGATCAAAAGCAAACGGTCTCCATACAAAAAATTTCGGCAGATCGAGCGGTTTATCGACCAGGGTTTCCAGTCAAATGGACTGTTCGGTTATCTGATAAAGGACAGGAGAGTCAAGGCACGTACCATCTGGTCGTTACTCATTTAGGTGACAAGGTGGGACAAAAGTCTGGCGAATGGACTACGAAAGAGGGTGAAGGAACGATTGTACTTGATTGGCGGTCACCATCTATGGATTATCAAGGATACTTGGCACAACTTGAATTAAGAAATCTAGATGGACAAATAGTCGCTCATGCGAATAAGGCAATCGACGTGTCGAGTGACTGGACGAAATTCCCTCGTTACGGCTATTTAACAGAATTTGGTGGGGCGACAACGCCAGAAAAAACGATAGAACAAATGAAAGATTGGCAATTAAATTCCATTGAGTACTATGACTGGAAATTTTTGCACCATCAATTGATTCCAGAAGATGGTGCTATGACTTGGCAAGACTGGTCAGGACGTCAGATTGATGGCAACAAAGTAAAAATGTATATCCAGCAAGCGAAGAAAGCGAATATAGTGAGTATGAGCTATAACATGATTTATGCGGCTACAAATAATTACCAAGAATATGGGGTGAAAGCGGATTGGCTCCTTCACTATGCAGAAGAACACGGAGAAAAAGGTAAACATAAAGGAGAGGTTTTTTCATTTGAGATGGGGGACAGCCCGTCAGGACAATCTACGTTGTTTTTCTTTGATTTGGATTGTTCTGAATGGCAAACATATATCATTCAAAAAAATCAAGAAGCATTAGCCGTCATGGGATTTGATGGTTGGCATGGAGATACTGTGGGCGAATGGGGAAAAATGTGGGCAGCAGCTGATATTGGTCAAGAAGACCAAGCTAAATATGTCAAAAACAGCTATCGCTCGTTTTTGAATACGGTCAAGGAACGATTAGGGAATGCCTATTATTTGTCATTTAATCCTGTTGGCGCACAAGGGATTGAGCAGGTTAACACTTCGAATGTTGATGTGTTGTATGCTGAGATTTGGCCTTGGGATAAGGATAGCGAAGGAAATCTATATGAAGACTATATGAGTTTAAAAAGAGAAATTGATCAATCCAGAAAAGAAAGCGGCGGAAAATCGTTAATTATTCCAGCATATATGGAGTATGACTATGCGGCAAATCAGAAAATCCGTCAATCGTTCAACCAAGCGGCAGTTCTCTTGACCGCTGCTGCGGTATACGCGGCAGGAGGTTCCAGAATGGAACTGGGAAACGGAACTGAAATGCTATCTAATGAATACTTTCCCAGTAATCAGCTCTACATGAGTTGTGAGCACCAAAAACGACAACACGCATTGCAAGAATTTATTGTCGCCTATCAAAATATTTTGCGCGATGGATTAGAGGATAACCAAAAACCAATTAGTATTGATCAAGAAAAAACAAGTATTGACGGCCAAGCGGATACGATTTGGGCGTATGCAAAAGAAAAAGAGGGTATGGAAGCCATCCAACTTATTAATCTAAGTGGAGTGATGGATGTGACTTGGCGTGCCAACGAGGGGAAAAAAGAAACACCTAAAAAGAAAAGTAATTTGACGGTAAAATATTATACTGAGCAGATTTATCCCCATGCTTATCTTACTTCTCCTGACCCAGAATTTGATGGACTATCAAAAAAGGTAGCGATAACACAAAAGCGTGATCAGAGAGGTATCTATCTTGAAATTCCAGTAAGTAGTTTAGAATATTGGGCTATGCTTTATTTTTACTAAGAAAGTCAGACAGGATGAAAAAAGTGACATTCACTCTTTGAAAAGCTCTTATCTATCAAGTGAATTAGTGTATAATAGGAAAAGAGAAGGATTACAAGGGACCGAGTTTCTTTTCATTCGTTTTTGGAATGATCGATGTTGGGAGGTACAAAATGGCAATCACAATTAAAGATATAGCGAAGCGAGCCAATGTTTCGACCGCTACCGTTTCCAGAGTCATCAATGGCATTGGCGGCTATGGCAGTGACACGCGCAATCGAGTATTAGCGGCCGCACAGGAACTGGGCTATTATAAAAATGAAACCGCGACGAGTCTGGTAACCAACAAGACGAAAACAATTGGGATTATCATTCCCAACGTGAGTACTTCTTTTTATGGCAATATTGTGACAGGGATTGAGGATGTGGCCTATGATTTTGGCTATAGTGTAATCCTGACA